>JAKACA010000020.1 GCA_021796455.1 Actinomycetes bacterium | reverse complement strand
GCTCGAAGAAACCCTCCCCGATATCGACCACCCACGGGCCGAGGCACCCTTCCATCGTGCGAAACGCCACCGCGGCGGAAGCCGCGACGTTGCCCCACAGGAGACGAGCCCCCACTTTGATCCGCTCCCGTGTCGAAGCCACGAGGACTGCCAGGTGCTCGTCGAGCCCGCGAGCCACGATGTAGCTACAACCCGCTTCGGCTGCCGTTCCATCCCCGAGGGCCACGGCCGGCGAGGTGTGCCGATCGCTCAGCACGAGCGCCCTCGGCTCGCGGTAGCCGACCGCGGCCGGTCGCCCTCCCACGAGGGTGATCGCCATAGACGACGCAGCCGAATCCGGCACGACGCCAGATGTCGTCATGCAGGCAATGGCAAGGGTCAGCACTCGGTAGGAGTAGTTCTGCACGAAGAGCGAGGCCGCCACGACGGGGTCGCTCGTACCGAGCCGAACGCCGCAGGCACCGATGACGGCCTCGACCCAGTCCGGATCGGATACGAAGCTCCCACAGTCCAGCCATGTCCCGTCTGCAGGCACCTTCCCGATCCCGGCAAGGGGCCCGAGATCACCGACCTCCGCCCGCAGGTAGGACACCTCTGACCTGACGCGGGCGGCCGCCTCCCCCAGCCGGGAGAGGGCGGCTTCTCCCTCGACCGGACCGAACCACTGCTCCAGCTGCACGACCTCGGGTTCTGCCGCTGTTGTGGAGGGGGGAACCGATGGGCAGGAGCGTGCTCTCACCTCATCCTCGCAATGACCCCCGGCGGCGCGCTGAGCAGGCTGTCCTCGTGCAGCACGGCGGCGAGTGCTTCAACACCCTCGACGAGGCGGGGCCCCGGTCGCGAGAAGTAGCCGTTCGCGCCGGCTGCGTATATGGCCCGTGCGCCTGCGATCTCGGCTCGATCAAGGAGCGCGACCGCTTCCTTCTTCGCACCATCGAGGTCATAGCCGCACGGCATGAACACCACCACCTCCGCCTCGGACCGCGCGATCTCGCGCCATGAGATCCGCACCGAAGCCGTACCTGCCCTGGCAAGGAGCGGCTCGCCGCCGGCCAGCTCGATCATCTCAGGCACCCAGTGCCCGGCGTTGTAGGGGGGATCTCCCCACTCGAGCGCGAACGTGCGCGGTCGGTCAAAGCCCGCGACCGACGCCTTGACGCGATCCAGCCGGCCCTCGAGCTCCCCGAGGATCTCGGCCGCGCGCTCCTCTGTGCCCGTGGCCCTCGCAACTGCCGTGACTCCTGCCAGCACTTCGGCGAGCGAGGAGGGATCGAGCGAGATCACCTGCGCGTCGATACCAAGCACGTCGAGCGCAGCGCGCAGGTGACCGGCAGGCACCGCGCACACCTGGCAGAGATCCTGAGTGATGACAAGGTCTGGTGCCAGCGCGGAGATGGCGCCGTGATCGAGGCCGTGGGTGGGCGCTCCCCCGGTCACGCTCTCGCTGACGAGACGGTCGATCTCTGCCTGGGTCGCTTGCGCGGGAATGTTCGAGTAAGAGACTCGTGGCTTTTGACGGGCTCCGCTCGGCCAGTCGCACTCGTGCGTCACCCCCACGAGCGAGTCTTCAAGGCCGAGCAGGTAGACGATCTCTGTCGCCGAGGGAAGGAGCGAGACTATGCGCACGGCACCATCCTGCCGCTCCGGTGGGTGGGAGTGAAAGTCCCGCTCATCTTGCGACCTGCATCCAGGTCTCTCGGCGGTCGGCAGCCGTGCGTCTCCGCTTTAGGGCCGCAGGCCTGGTACTTTTTAACCCTGGTCTGCTCCAGACCTCCGGAGGTGGCCTCCAATCATCGACTTGATCGCAGGAGACGGGCGACAGGTGGAGGCTCAGTCCCAGCTATACGCGAGCGAGTTCGTGAAGATGACGGCCGCCGGTCTTGTGGTCCAAGATGCCGCCGGAGTCATCGTCGACTGCAACGAAGCTGCCGCTGCGACTCTGGGCCTCACCCGCGACCAGGTGGTGGGCCGCGCGTCGGTCGATCCGCGGTGGGCCGCCGTCCGCGAGAACGGCTCCCGGTTCCCAGTGGAGGAGCATCCGGGAATGGTCACCCTGCGGTCGGGCACCCCATGTAACGACGTGATCATGGGCGTCGACAATCCCGGTAGGGCGCGACGGTGGATCTCGGTCAGCAGCCGCCTAGCCGGCGCCGGGCGATCCGAAGGCGTCATCGTCTCTTTCGTCGACGTCACTGCCCGGGTGCAGAGGGAGCACATGTTGAACCTGCTCACCGATGTGAACCGGTACGTGATGTTTGCGGCCGACGAGGCAGAGCTGCTTCAGCACCTGTGCGACGGGCTCGTCCAGGAGGGACGGTACGCCCTCGCCTGGATCGCTTTTGCTTCCGGCGACGAGGAGGGCGACGTCGGCATCGACTTCTCCGCCGGGACGACCGACTATCTCTACGACGAGATCGTGTCGTCTTCCGCGTCGAGGCCGACCGGGCTCGGGCCCACCGGGACAGCGCTGCGCACCGGCGTGACTCAGGTAGCGAACGACCTCGCCAACCAACCGCTGTACGGGCCGTGGCGGGAGCGGGCGAAGCAGTTCGGCCTCTCCTCGGCCGTGGCCATTCCCTTTCACCCCGGGCGCCGGGGAGTACTCACCGTCTACGACCACCACATCGTCGCGTTCGATGAGACCACGGTCCAAGGGCTCGAAGAGATGGTTCGGGGAGTCGAGTTCGGCGTCGAGCATGTGCGCGCACTGAGACAGACCGAGGTGTCCCTCAAGGAGACCGTCACTGCCATCGAGGCTCAGCGCGCAGAGGCCCAGGCGCGTGCCGAGTCCGAGCAGCGCTTCCGTCTCGCGTTCGAGAACAACATGGCCCCGATGACCTGCACCGACCTCGAGGACCGGATCACCGCGGTCAACGACGCTTACTGCCGGTTGGTCGGGCGCACGAGGGAAGAGCTCCTGGGGCAGAAGTCGACGCCTTTTACCTACCCCGACGACGTTGGCATCACCGAGGAGGCCCACCGCCGCCTCGTCTCGGGCGAGGTAGACCAGATTCGCTACGTCAAGCGCTACCTGCACAGCGACGGGCGGGTGCTCATCGTCGAGGTGTCGAAGTCGCCGGTACGCGACGCGGAGGGAGCGGTGCTCTACTTCGTCGTGTCGCAGCGCGACATCACAGACGAGCAGGCGCTCACCGCCCAGCTCTCCCACCTGGCACTCCACGACCAGCTCACAGGTCTCGCCAACCGGTCACTCTTCGAGGACCGGCTCGCGCAGGCGCACTCGCGGGCGGCTCGCCAAGGCGGCCTCGGCGCTGTGCTGCTGCTGGACCTCGATGACTTCAAGGGCGTGAACGACACCCACGGCCACCTCGTAGGTGACCAGATGCTCGTCGCGATCGCGCGCCGTTTCGAACAGGTGACGCGCTCCTCGGACACCCTTTGCCGCCTGGGAGGCGACGAGTTCCTCTATCTGGCCGAGGGTCTTACAGCCGTGACAGAGGCCGAGACCGTGGCCGCGCGCCTTCTCGATACGCTCGCCGAGCCGTTCTCTGTCGCCGGTGTGCACCTCGAGCAACAGGCGAGCATCGGCATCGTGATCTTCGACGGGAGGAGCACGGATTACACCCAGTGCGTCAGAGACGCCGACGTTGCGCTCTACGAGGCCAAGCGCCAGGGCAAGGGCCATCATGTCGTCTTCACCGCCACCATGCACGAGCAAGCGGCCAGCCGCTTCGAGCTTCTTCAGGACCTCCGACGCGCGCCTGGGGTAGGTGAGATCTCGATGCACTACCAGCCGATCGTCGATCTCAGCACCTACGAGGTGGTCGGCTTGGAGGCGCTGATGCGTTGGCGGCACCTCGAGCGGGGACAGGTGCCACCGAGTGTGTTCATCCCGCTTGCCGAGCAAAGCGACCTCATCGTGGAGCTCGGGACCTTCGCGCTGCGCGAGGCCGCCATCGCCGCCAGCTCCTGGGGACCGGCAAGTGACGGGAGTGGACCACCATTTGTCTCGGTCAACCTCTCCGCACACCAGTTCCAGGACCCAGGCCTCGTCGGGGCGATCGAGGATCTGGTGGCACGGACCGGGATCACACCAGAGCGTCTCGTCCTCGAGATCACCGAGAGCGTGGCGCTCCTCGACATCTCCGCGACCTTGGCCGTGACCGAACGCCTGAGTCGCCTCGGGATCGGCATCGCTCTCGACGACTTCGGCACCGGATTCTCATCGCTCTCCTACCTCGCGCTCATGCACCCGAGAATCATCAAGATCGACCAGTCGTTCGTCCGTCCATCGGGCGATGACGTCCGTAACGACGTGCTGCTCGAGACGATCGTCTCGCTCGGAAAGAAGCTCGACATGACGATGCTCGCCGAGGGAATCGAGACACAGGCACAGCTAGAGCGCCTCCGTCGTTTCCAATGTGACCTCGGCCAGGGTTTCCTCTTCTCTGCTGCCGTGCCAGCCGGAGACGTGGCAGCCACGCTCGAGCAGATAACGGGGATGAGGAGCTAGCAGGCAGGAGCTTGCACACATCGCCGACCCGTGCCTCGCGACACCTTGCCGGGGCACGGCGCGGGACGAGGCCGCTCGGCCCGCGCTCGGGCAGGGTCGCGAGAGATGCAAGGATGCGACCTCATGGCTCGACTCGGCCCCCGCGTCGTCATCGCCGGCACCCACTCGGGGGTCGGCAAGACGACAGTCGCGACAGGCGTGATGGCAGCTCTCGCGGCGCGCGGGCTTCAAGTCTCCGCGGCCAAGATCGGGCCGGACTTCATCGACCCGAGCTACCACGCCGTTGCGACCGGTCGGCCCTCGTGCTCCCTGGACGCCTACCTCTCAGGTGAAGAGCTTCTCCCTGGGCTCGCGGCACGGGCCTCGACCGGCACCGATCTCCTCGTTATCGAGGGGGTCATGGGGCTCTTCGACGGGTCGGGACAACCTGGCTGTGACGGGTCGAGCGCAGCCGTGAGCCGCATAGTCGACGCGCCGGTCGTGCTCGTCGTCGACGCCTCGGCGATGAGCGGCTCGGTGGCCGCCGTCGTGCATGGCTTCGCCACCCTCGACAGGGATGTGCGTCTCGGCGCCGTAGTGCTCAACAAGGTGGCGAGCGCCGGCCACGAGCAGCTGCTGCGCGAGGCCCTTGCACCGCTTCGCATCCCCATCCTCGGCGCCATCTCGACCGACGACGGCCTCGCCTGGCGGGAACGGCATCTCGGTCTCGTCCCCGTGGCCGAGCAGCCCGACACGGTAAGGGCCTCGATCTCCCGCCTCGGCCAGGTGATCGCACGTGCGCTCGACCTCGAGGCACTCGTAAAGCTCGCCAGATCCGCGACGACCCGGACCGTCGCCGATCCACCAACAGCTGCCGAGGTGGGCAAGTGCCGCATCGCGGTCTGCCGTGGCCCGGCTTTCAGCTTCGTCTACCCGGAGAACCTGGAGCTCTTCGAGCAGGCAGGTGCCGAGATCGTGGGTTTCGATCCGATCGTCGAGCCGGCGCTTCCAGCGGGGTGCACGGGACTCTATGCAGGAGGCGGCTTCCCCGAGCTCTTCGCCGCGCAGCTGGCCGAGAACCGGAGCTTGCTCGCAGATCTGCGCCGCCAGGTTGGCCAGGGCCGCCAGGTTGGCCAGGGCCGCCAGGTTGGCCAGGGCCGCCAGGTTGGCCAGGGCCGCCAGGTTGGCCAGGGCATGGTTACCTGGGCCGAGTGCGGTGGGTTCGTCTGGCTCTCAGAGTCGCTCGACGGGACGGCCATGGCCGGCGTGCTCGAAGGCGTGCATGCCGAGATGAGCGACCGCCTCACGATCGGCTACCGCCAGGCGACGACGCGGGTGCCCGGCTACTTCGGCCCGGCCGGGACGACGCTTCGGGGGCACGAGTTCCACCGCTCGGT
Organism: Actinomycetes bacterium; assembly: GCA_021796455.1. GTDB lineage: Bacteria > Actinomycetota > Acidimicrobiia > Acidimicrobiales > Bog-793 > JAKACA01. Next base: position 24,762 of record JAKACA010000020.1, on the reverse strand, counting down.
GGCAGAGCCCACGGGGGAGGGACTCGAGCTGCACGGGCGCTTCGCCTCCGGTCGCGCGGGCTATGTCACCTCCAAGCTGTTCGCGAGCTACCTCCACCAGCACCTGGCAGCCACCCCGCGCCTCGCCGAGGCCTTCGTCGCCGCAGCCTGCGCGCAGCTCACAGCGCCAAGCTTGCCAGCCGCTCGGGGATGACCTAGAGTGCCAGGCGCAACCGACTGGTCAGCGAAGTCCGGTAAGAGTCCGGCGCTGTCCCGCAACTGTCGTTCCTCCAAGCCCGCTCCGCGGTGGTGAAAGAGGACGAGCCAGGTCGCCTGGCCAGTCGGAAACGGCAACGCACGTCGAGGTAACGGGCGGTCGCAGGGTGCTCCCTGTCTTTCGGCACGAACCCTCGATCCAGAGGAGGAATGCCATGAGAAGAGCCCTACTTGCAACCGCTGCCCTCGCCGGAGCCTTGCTGGCTGCCTGCGGATCGACTGGCGCGAGCCCACCGGCGACGACGCCAACCCACGCGAGCACTTCCGCGTTCCCTGTCTCGGTGCAAAGCGGCGACGGCACCGTCCGCATCCCGTCCCGGCCGACGCGGATCCTGAGCCTCTCGGCCAGTGCCACCCAGATGCTCTACGCAGTCGGTGCCGGACCCCAGGTCGTCGGCGTCGACAAGTACTCGACATACCCACCTGGCGCACCGCGGACGAAGTTCACCGGCTACGAGTCGAGCGCCGAGGACTACCTGCCGCTGCGCCCCGATCTCGTGCTCCTCGCTTTCAACACGACCAACCTCGTCGCGCAGCTCGAGAAGCTCCACATCCCCACCCTGCTCCTCCCACCCGCGACGACAATTGCCGGCTCGTACCAGCAGATCGCCGAGATCGCGGCGGCGACCGGCCACAGCGCCGCGGCACGGCGCATCGTGGCAGGGATCGCGGCGGATCTGAGCCGGGTAGCCCGCTCGGTCGGCAACAGGGTCCGGGGGGACACCTACTACATCGAGTATGACCCGACTCTCTACAGCGGGACCTCGAAGACCTTTGCCGGCGCCCTGTTCTCGAAGCTTGGGATGGTCGACATCGCAGACGCGGCCGCGCGCGCCGGCTCGACCTACCCGCAGCTCTCCGCCGAGTACCTGGTGAAGGCGAACCCCGACTACGTCTTTCTGGCCGACACGATCTGCTGTGGTCAGACGCCGAAGTCCTTTGCTGCCCGCCCGGCCTTTTCAACCCTTCGAGCCGTGCACCTCGGCCACGTCTTTCCCGTCAACGACTCGGTAGCCTCAGAGTGGGGACCGCACAGCCTCGAAACCTTCTTCGCCCTCATAGCGAAGGACGTCACCACGCCCAGCGCCTCGGGCGCGTCGGCCAGGCCGTCGTCGGGCTCCGGGTCGTCCGGATGACGGCCGTGACGCCCAAGACACCCGCGGCCCCCACGAGCCCCGCGGCACCCGCGGCGGCCGCGACACCCGCGGCCCCCACGAGCCCCTTCGCACCCCAGAGCCGAGCAGCTCCCCCTGCCCTGCGCTTCTTCGAGGACGGCGCAGAGACCGAGCCGGCGATCTTTCCGACGCGCCTTCGAGCCTGGCATGTGATCGCCGGGGTCGTGTTCCTCCTCGGCTCTGCCGTCACCTCGGTCCTCGTCGGCCCGGCCGGCATTCCCGCGGGACAGGTGCTCGAGGAGATAGCGAGCCGCATCCCCTTTGTGTCGATCCACTCCAACCTCTCCCCCACAGATGTCGCCGTCATCTGGCAGCTGCGGATGCCACGGATCGTTCTCGGCGGCCTCGTCGGCTCCATGCTGGCACTCGCAGGTGCCTCCTACCAGGGGGTGTTTCGCAACCCCCTCGCCGATCCCTACCTCCTCGGCGTCGCTTCGGGCGCCGGGCTCGGGGCGACGGTCGCACTGATCGAGGTCCCCCGACTCGTGAGCCTGCCCGCCGACTTCGTCCCGATCGCGGCCTTTGTCGGCGCGGTGGTCGCGGTGATCGCCACTTTTGCCCTCGGCCGCACCGGCGCGCACGAACGAAACGTCACGAGCCTCATCCTCGGCGGCGTCGCCGTGGCAGCGTTCTTCACCGCAGCCCAGACATTCCTCCTCCAGCAGCAGGACTCACAGGTGCTGAGCGAGGTCTACGACTGGATCCTCGGCGGGCTCTCGACCGCGGGCTGGGGGCAGGTCGATCTCGTCCTTCCCTACATCGCGATCTCGACGGTCGTCCTCGTCGCCTGCCGGCGGCTCCTCGACGCGCTCGCGGTGGGCGACGACGAGGCCAACACGATCGGGGTCCGGGCCGATCGGGTACGGCTCCTCGTCGTCGTCGCCGCCACTCTTGGCACCGCGGCCGCCGTCTCGGTGAGTGGCTTGATCGGCTTTGTCGGGATCATCGTCCCGCACACTGTCCGCCTCATCGCCGGGCCCAGCTACCAGCGCATCCTGCCCCTGTCGGTGCTGTACGGGGCGGGTTTCCTCATCCTCGCGGACCTGCTCGCGCGCACGGTCCTCTCCCCGGGCGAGGTCCCCCTCGGCGTCGTCACCGCTTTTCTCGGAGCACCGTTCTTCCTGGTCGTGCTCCGCCAGTCGCGACGGATCGCCTGATGCTCGAGATCGACAACGTCTCAGTGGTTCTCGGCGAGGCGACGGTGCTCAAGTCGGTGTCGGCCCGCGTGGAAGAGGGGAGCTGGCTCGGCCTCGTCGGGCCGAACGGGGCCGGCAAGACCACGCTCCTCCGGGCGGTCACCGGACTTGTCGCCTACGAAGGGCGGATCAACGTCGCCGGGCGAGCCTCGTCCACCACGAGCCGCAGAGCAGCCGCGCGCCTCGTCGCCTACGTGCCCCAGCGCCCCGTGCTCCCTTCCGCCATGTCGGTCACCGATTACGTCCTGCTCGGCCGCTCGGCCCATCACTCCTACCTCGGTGGCGAAACCCGCCGGGATCGCCGCGTAGTAGCCACCGTCCTGGAACGTCTCGATCTCACGGCACTCGCCCGCCGGCCACTCGGCCAGGTCTCCGGTGGAGAGGCCCAGCGCGCCGTGCTCGGTCGCGCCCTTGCCCAGGAGGCGCCCGTGCTCGTGATGGACGAGCCGACGGCGTCGTTGGATCTCGGCCACGGCCAGCTCGTCCTCGAGCTTGCCGACGAGCTGAGGCGGGAGCACTCCATCTCGGTTCTCTGCGCGCTCCACGACCTGACCCTCGCCGCCCAGTACGCCGATCGCCTGCTCGTGCTGTCCGGCGGCGAGGCCGTCTCGAGCGGGAGCGCCGAGGAGGTCCTGACAGAGCCGAATGTGCGGAAGTTCTTCGGAGCCACCGTCGAAGTCCTCGCGGGGCGAGACGGTGTCGTCGTCGCGCCCGCCAGGCGGCCAGGGCCCGAGGCTCCGACCTGGCAGCAAACCGAAGAGGCCGGCGACAGCGGGGGCAACCTCGCCTGGGCCGCAGCGCTGTGACGCTGAAGCTCCTCCTCGGCGGCGCGCGCAGCGGCAAGTCGTCTCTCGCGCTCTCGATTGCCGGCAGCCTCGGTCTGCCTGTCACGTTCCTCGCGACCGCCGAGGCACTCGATGCAGAGATGGCAGAGCGCATCGCGCGACATCGCGCGGAGCGGGCGGCTGGATGGGAGACGATCGAAGAGCCGGTCGAGCTCGGATCGGTGCTCGCGCGCCTAGATCCAGATCGCGCCGTCGTGCTCGACTGCCTGACGGTGTGGGTTTCGAACCTGGTCTTGCAGGACGTGGACGGGGATGAGATCGTCGAGCGGGCCGCCGGAGTTGCCGCCCTGGCGAGCGGCCGGCCAGGTCCCGTCGTCGTCGTGTCGAACGAGGTCGGCTCGGGCATCGTGCCAGCGGATTCTCTCTCCCGGCGGTACCGGGACACTCTTGGACGGGTGAACGCTACCTTTGCCGCCGAAGCAGCGGAGGCCTACCTCGTCGTCGCCGGCCGGTTGCTGGAGCTGAGTCGCCCTGAGACCTCGAAGCGGGTCGAGACCTCGAAGCGGGTCGAGACTTCGAAGTGGGGGCGGGAGTGACAGGATCGACCGGCTGGCGCCGCCCCGTCCCTACCGTCGGCGACACTTCGTCCGCGGCCGATCGGCGCCGGGACGCCGCCGCCTGGCGGTTCAGCGACGCCGAGCGCGCCGCTCTCTATGAGATCGTCGCAGCCCGCCGCGACATCCGGCGGTTCCGCCCCGACCGTCTCGATCCCGCACTCGTGCGTCGTCTTCTCACCGCGGCTCACGCCGCGCCCTCGGTCGGGCACTCCCAACCGTGGCGTTTCGTGCTCGTCGAGGATGCACATACCCGTGAGCGGGCCGCAGTCATCGCCGAGCGCGAGCGGCTCCGCCAAGCCCATCTCCTCGCCGAGGACTCGGCCAGGCGGATGCTGGACCTCCAGCTGGACGGGATTCGCGAGGCGCCACTCGGCGTCGTCGTCTGCTGTGACCGCAGGGCTGAGGGCGCCGGCGTGCTCGGCCGTGCGACGTTTCCCGATGCCGACCTGTGGTCGTGCGCGTGTGCGATAGAGAACCTCTGGCTGGCGGCGCGTGCCGAAGGACTCGGGCTCGGCTGGGTGACGCTGTTTCCACCCGAGGACCTTGCCGCCCTGGTGGGCCTTCCCCCCGGGGTCGCGACCCTCGGGTGGCTCTGTCTCGGCTGGCCGGACGAACGGCCCCCGGCGCCGGGGCTCGAGCGGGCAGGGTGGTCCCGCCGCCTCGCTCTCGATGATGTCGTCATCGAGGAGCACTGGGAGGGTCCCGGACCCGAGCGACCGCGCTCGCACCTGCGCTCACCAGCCCCGGCCGCCGTCGTCGCGGCCCGCGACGAGTCAGACACCCTCCTCACCGCCCCGGGATCGCTCGGCCTGCTCGACAAGGCATTGGAGCGCCTGTTGGCTCTCGGTATCACCGCGCAGCCCCCTGGCTGCCTCGTGCTCGTCGCCGCTGACCACCCCGTCGCCGCACTCGGCGTCTCGACTTACGAGGCCTCGGTGACCTATGAGGTGCTCGAGGCGACCATCGCCGGCGAGTCGCTCGGAGCCGCCGCCGCGAGGGCTGTCGGCCTCCGCGTCGTCGCCATCGACGCCGGCGTCGATGGCGAGCCGCTACCAGGTGCCCTGTGCTGCCGTGCTCTCGGCCCTCGGGGTGATCTTGTCGCCAAGGACGCGCTCGAGCCCGCAGACGTCAGCCGGCTGATCGACTTCGGCCGCTCGATCGGCGCCGGCCTCGAGGAGGCCGGCCTCGTAGCTCTGGGCGAGGTCGGCATCGGCAACACGACTGTTGCCGCCGCTCTCGCCTCGCTGCTGCTCGACCTCGAGCCATCCATGGCCGTGGGCCTGGGGGCCAGTGGCAACACCGCAACCCTAGACCTAAAGCTGAGGGTTATGCAGAGCGCGGTCGAACGGGCCCGCCGGCGTCATGGCACAGGACGGATCGATCCCCTGCCGGCGCTTTCCTGTGCCGGTGGACCGGAGTTCGCCGTTCTCTGTGGAGTGGTGCTAGGCGTGGCAGCAAACGGCGGTGCGATCGTGCTCGATGGACTCGCCACCGCGGTCGCCGCTCTCTCAGCGCTCCGGCTCGAGCCAGGCATCGCCGCGCACCTGCTCGCCGGCCAGCGCAGCCGGGAGCGGGCACACGAGGCCGTGCTCGAGGAGCTGGGCCTGGAGCCGCTCTTGGATCTCCGCCTGCGGGCAGGTGAAGGCGCCGGAGCCGTCTTTGCCACCCAGCTACTGCTCTCGGCACTGCAGATGCGCACCATCGCCGGACGAGTCGCCCCGAGGTCGTCGTGACAGACCACGGTCGCGAGATTGCAAGGATCGTGGCGATTGCAGATGGTGAGCGCAAGCTCAGTACGCTCGATCGGCTCGTCACTGAAGGTCTGGTGGCCCCACCACTCAAGGCGCGACGCCCTCTGCCCTCGCGGGGCATCCCGGCTTCTGAAGCGGTGAGTCCTCTCGTCTCTGAGCAACGAGGGTGACGACCGCCTGCGTGCCGCGATCGGCGAACTAGTCGATCACTACGAGGAGCTTCACCTCGTTGAGATCTCCGACCGGTTGGTGCGACGTGCTGGCGCGCTCGCGGAGGAGCACCTCCTCCGAGGCTACGACTCGATCCACCTGGCCGCGGCCGAGCTCTCCCGGGGCGACGATGCGCTCGTGTTCGTGGCCGGCGACGACGACCTCTGCGCCGCCGCCGAACGGATCGGCCTGGAGGTGATTCGCACAGGCTGAGAGCGGACCGGACGGTGACGTGCTCGGCGGAGGCGGTGACGACTAGTCCTGTCGCATCGGGGCACAGGGCACTGCCCGGCCGGCCCGCTGTCCGACGCAGCTTCAGGACCGGTCGGTCCTCATCAGTTCTCGGAGCTTGCCGGTGACCTCCGCAAGCTCTTCTTCAAGGTCGCGCTGGCGCTCCTCGAGAGTACTTCGCCGGCTCAGTGCCTCGTCCTCACGGTCCCAACGGGGGCCACCACCGTGGCCGCCGCAACAACCCGTCCCTCCACAACAGCCGTGCCCTCGGCCCCTCGGGCCTCGCTCCACGTCGTGTCGTTCCGTCGTAGTCATTGTCGTTCCCTTCTGTTGTCCGCGTTGTCGAGCTTCCCGACGACGGCCTCGTAGCGCGCCAGCAGTGCTGCGATTCGCGCCTGGCCAGACCGGAGCGACGCTGCCCAAGCCCGGAGAAGGGCAGCACCCTCGGCGGTCAGCTCGTAGGTCCGCTTGAGCGGCCCGGGCGCGTCCTCGCTCCACAAAGAGCTGACCAAGCCTTCTCCCTCGAGTAAGCGCAGCAACCGGTAGAGGTTGCCGAAGTCGACTCGGCCCTCTTCGAGGAGCTCCTCCAATTCGTTGGCCAGCCCATAGCCGTGATTCGGCCCCTCGGCCAGCAGCAATAAAACGGCCGGCTCGGCGAAACGCTCGACCCGGGCTCGGACCTCGAAGCTGCCCGGACCGAGTCGGCAGCGACACCGTGGTTGGTGCTCCGTCCTCATCGTTCTCCGAGTATAGGTGAAAGACACAGATATCGTGCATCTCCTTCGAGGCCACCGGCGTACCCCGTGTGCCGCGGTAGCTGTGATCCACACGTCGGCGCCCGCCGCCTCGATCGGTTGCACTGCGGTCCGATTGGGTCGATAGTTTGAGGGTGAGCGACAGGGATTCAACCACCACTCGGCGTAAGCTGCGATATCTCCTGGTGATTCTCACAGCTATTTTGCTGCTGATCGGTCCTGGCCTCATCGGGCTCTCGCTTCGGTAGCTCAGCTTGAGCAGCGCGACCGTTCCCAACCCCTTGCGACCCTCGAGGACCTCGAAGGTGACTTGGGTCGCCCGCTTGCCATCAGCCGATCTTCAACTCCTGAGCAGCCGTGCGAACCACTCGGACGGCGCAGACGTCCACCGGCCGGTCCTGCGTAAGTAAGCAGAGCGCGCCAGTTAGGTAGGTGGCAGCTCCGATGATGTCTCTCGCTACCGGGGACGACGGCCTCAAAAGGTCCGCTGCCACCTGACTTTGATCCAAACCAGCCAGCACCCCCGGATCATATGGCGCTCCGAGGACAAACACCTCGTTGCCGATATCGAGGAAGGGAAAGCTCCTCTGTTGCCCGAAGCGCGAGTCGTAGCGCGTCCACAACTCTGACTGGGGCGCTGTTAGGGGTTGCAAGAGCCTCCTAGTTCCCAGCCCATGAGTGTCATTGCCTTCGCGTTCCACAGTGATCAGCGTCAGATATCGACTTGCGTAGCGAGATCCATAGAACGAAAACGTGGGTGTATTTGGATAGTTGTCCCACGGCGATGACGTCGTCTCGCGAAGCCGGGAGAACACACCGAAGCGGTCAAAGGCCATCACCATCCCCCATCGCAAGGCTGCGCAATAGGGGCAGAACTCTGCACCGATGTAGAGCACCCCCGGTCGCCCCCCAATTCGCAAAGCTGGCTCGCCTTTTAAGCTGAACGGTACTGTTACCGACGCCGGCAGGCCAACGGCGTTCTCCTCTTGCGACGTGACTCTCCCGATGTCCCCAAGGACCGTGGGCGACGCCGATGTCAGCCTCGGCGCCACGGCGTTGCTCGGCCCGGAGACGAGCGAGCGCGTGATCATTGCAGCGACGACCGCTGCGAGGACAACAACCACTGTGACGAGGGGACGAGAGCGCGTCCTCAAGACTGGCGGGGCGGCACTACGCGTGCTTCTCTAGGACATGGACTCGGACGTCTTCACCGAGGCGACGGCGCAGCGTCGAGGCGGGATCACCCTCGACAAGCTTGCGCAGCCAGCTCCCCTCTGTAGGAACGAGCACGACGTCACGAACGGAGTAGCGGATCGCCGCCCGAACGAATGTCTTACCGAAGTTACGCGTGGCAACGATCTCGCCTCGCGCACTTCCCCCTGCTTTCTCGATGCTACGGACCGCGTCCGCGACGATGTCTTCTTGGGCTCGCAGCTCGCGCTTGCTCGGCAGAAGCCCAGGGTGCTGCATCCCGAGGGCCGTGCCATAGATCTTGGCGATCGAGAGGACCCTGATGGGTCCGCCTCTCGCGGCCCTGAGCGCCGCCGCCACCGCCGCGTCACTGAACGGCAGGCCCGGGGATGCGAGCAGGACTGCGGCTGGACGCGGTTTCGGACCTGACTCGGAGGCGCGCTGGCGCCTGAGCGGATTCACCTCTCACCGAGTTGAGAGGCGGACGGCGCACAAGGCTCCAAGGCTCGGGCCTGGTCCAAGTGCTACGCGTCGCCTGCAACTTGTGGATCAGCCGCAGCGACAGCCGGCTGTGGAGGGCCGCCCCGCCGGGCCTCCGCGCGGTCGCGGGACTTGCGCCACCACCAGAGTGGGAACCAGGCCAGCACGACGATCCAGCCGATGAAGAACTGTGGGAGCTCGTTTCCCGACCCAACGGCGCAACCGTGGATCGAGCACAAAGGGATCCCCCACCCCCAGGCGATGAGGTAGAACACCGCGACGAACAGCGCCACGTATTTCATCCACTCCGGGAGGCGGAACGGGCGCTTCAGGTTCGGGTACCAGCGCCTCAAGAAATAGTAGCCGACCAAGACGGGTACGAACGAGCCGACGTAGCCGACGTTGCTGAAGATGTAGATGACGGCCGGTGCACCGAAGGTAATGAGCACGATGTTGAGGAGCGTGTTCAGTCCCATCGAGAAGTCAGGCACGTTGTGCCGGTTCTTGTGGGCGAAGATCTTCGGCAAGTCACCGTCCATAGCGGCCTGGTGCAACGACCGCGCCGGGCCCATGATAGCGTTCAGGCTGGAGAGCAACAGGGCGATGACAAGAACCACGTCGACCACGTCCTGCAGAGCGGTGACGTGGATGACGTGCAGCATGAAACCTCCGAAGAGGGCCCCCGGATCAGCAGCAGTAGCCTGGATCGCCGAGAGGCCGAGCACGCCAAAGAAGGCTATTGGGATGACGGTGTAGATGAAGACGCCGTAGCCGCCCTCGAGGCTCATCGCGATGGGCGCGTCCCGCGACGGGTTCTTGCACTCGCCAAGGTAGCAAGCAGCCGCTTCCATCGCGATGACATTCCAAGTCAGCAGCGCCGTGTACTCGAGAAACAAAGTCCAGCTATGCATCGAAAAGAAAGCATGATTCCCGGGCGTCGTCAATGGCCATATGTTCGACCCGTGAAAGACGGCCGGATGGAAGATGGGCGAGATAGCTAGGAACGTAAGAGGGATCATCGAGGCGAGGCCAAGGAACGTCGCGAAGGCGGTTCCAAGCCGGATCCCCAAGTACGAGGGAACGAAGAGGAACAGGCAGATCACCGTGCCGATGACGAGCGAGAAGACTGGAATCGGCACCGCGCCGGCCATGAAGGTGATCGTGTGACTGATATTCACGTTGAACAATGTCGCCAGGATGCCGCCGATAAGGATGTTGTTCACCGCCATGACTGGCCACCAGCCGAGCCAGTACATCCATGATGTCACCCCGTTTATGACCGGGGCACTCCTCGGGAAGCGGTCCTGGAAGGCAAAATAGGCGTAAGCTGGGGCGCCTCCTGTCCGGTCGGGCAGCATTGTAGCCATCTCGGCAATGCAGACGCAGAGAATCGCGCCTGTCAAGGTCACGAAAAAGAACTCAGGGATGGCCGCCGATCCCGCGCCGGCCAGCACCGGGCCGGTCACGCCCGTCACAAGGATCGTACCTGCGAGGCCGACTACGAACGCGCCCCACCAGTTCGTGCCCTTCGTGAGCTCACCACCCTGGTACACGCCTACCTCGGTGGAGCTCGATGTCTTGATAGTCAGATCTGACAATGCCCTCTCCCCCCCCAATCTCTATCGGTTAGACGACCTTTAGAATACAACCTTCATAGCTCAACAAGATGATCCACAACGTATGATCCATCCAATCCCGGCTCAAGCCTCTAAAATAGCGTCAGGTAGCGGTCGACCTCCCAGGCAGACACTCTTGAGTGCCAGGCAAAGAACTCATCCCGCTTCACTTTCGCGAAGTAATCGATGTAATCACCGTCACGGGTCTTTCCCAGACCGGCACGTAATACGTCGTCCTTTACCAGCTCCTCGACGGCGTGCAGGAGCGTCGGCGGCATGGCTGTTATTCCCCGCCTCGCGACCTCGCCCTCCGAGAGCAAGAAGAGATTGTCTTCGTTCGGCTCTCCAGGGTCAAGAACTCGATCGATGCCGTCGAGCCCGGCCGCCAGCTGGGCGGTCAGGGCAAGGTAAGGGTTCGCGGCGCCGTCGCAGGCCCGGTTCTCGATCCTGCCACCCTCCGGGATTCGCAACATCTGGCTCCGGTTGTTACCGCCATAGCTCGCGTAGGCCGGTGCCCACGTAGCTCCTGATGTCGGCGGTCCTACTCCCATGCGCTTGTAGGAGTTGACCGTGGGACAGGTCACGGCGACGAGAGAGCGCGCGTGCTCGATGAGCCCCCCGATGAAGTGGTAGGCCATCTTTGAGAGTCCAAGTCCGCGGCTATCGCCGCCATCGGCGAACAGCTCTTCGCCCGTGGCAGCGTCCCAGAGGCTCGAGTGCAAGTGGAGACCGTTTCCTGTCAGGTTGCCAAAGGGCTTGGGCATGAACGTCGCTGCCATGCCGGCGTCGTGGGCGAGAGAGTGCACCATATAACGGAAGAAGATGAGGCGATCGGCGCTCGTGACAGCATCGGCGTAGCGGAAGTTCTGTTCGAACTGGCCATTTGCGTCCTCATGGTCGTTGGCATAGTTCGCCCAGCCGAGCTGGTTCATGTACTTGGACACCCTCGTGAGGTGGTCGTACATGCGAGTCAGACCCTTCGCGTCATAGCAGGGTGCCTCCGCGCGATCGAGCGGGTCGGCAAGCTCGATACCGCCATCGGCCAGGCGGCGAACGAGGAAGTACTCCGGCTCAATGCCTACGTTGTAGCGAAGCCCGCGCGCCTCAGCCTTCTCGACGGCGTTCTTCAAGATGACGCGGGGCGAGAACGGCCACGGCTCACCCTCGACATAGATGTCGCACTGCAACACGGCCAGACCCGGCACCCAAGGCGCAAGCGCATACGAAGCGACATCGGGCACAGCGATCATGTCGGGATCCGCCGGAGTCTGGCCCATCGGGCCGGCCGCGAAACCAGCAAAGCCGGCGCCGCCGCCGAGAAGCACGTCGAGCGCCTCGACTGGCACCATCTTCGCGCACGGCTTGCCGTGCATATCGACGAACATAGCAAAGAAGAACTCAACTCCATCAGCTGCAGCCCGCTCCCGTAGCTCAGCTTCGACGTCTGGCATTGCTCCTCCGATCAAGTACCGGAGTAGGGGCATTCCCCACACCGTCGTATGGCGCAGTGTGCGCCGGTCCAATTTGCTGCAGGACGATCGCCCGCCTCACTTCAGCTCCTGGCCTTTCGCGAGCACGGATGCTTCGTCACCGAACGACAAGGACTGGCCTGTCAGACAGGTGCAGCACCTTGTGAGCCGTGCTCCCGACGACGAGGCTCGCCAGCTCGGAGCGGCCTCGCGAACCCATCACGATCACCGATACGTCGTGCGCCGCTGCCTGGTCAATAATCTCGCGCGCGGCATGACCGAAAATCGTGTCCAAGACGGCGCCTTCGGCAGTCACGCCGGCCGCGCGAAGCACTCCCACCGCATCGTCGACCTCGGCACGACCCTCGTCGGTCTCCTCGGTGGCGGGCACCCCTAGGCGTCCCAATACCTCGTGCTCTCGGAGATGCAGGACGAACACCTTGGATCCAGCCGTCTTGGCAAGATCGCGGGCCATCGCGATCACGCGAGTCGAGGACTCCGAATGATCAATTGCCACGAGCAATCTATCGAACATCTCCTGTCCCCCTCCTCATGCTCCCATCAGGCCAGTGTTACCTGACCTACATCCTTCCCACCTCGAAGCCACGGCCGGCGCAGAGGCGCCCGCAACGGCGAGCTGGCTCTTGCTCAAGGCCGATAACCGCCGGCTTCCTGGCGACAAAAAGCCAGTCCGCGTGCCACTGGGAATCTTGGCGACCACGCAGCCTTGTGCGTCACTCTCGCCAGCCTCAGTCCTGGCAGACACCCACTCCCGGCTCCCCACAGTCGCTCCCATCCCCACCGAAGAGTCCTAAGGTCCGCAGCCGCCCGGGATGCAACGCACCCCGACAAGCTGAGTCCTCCTCTCGGCCTCCCTGTTTGTACCATAAGGACTGGCCACCTGCAAATAGAGATGAGATGAAGAAGATCGGGCCGGTGCCTCGCGGCGTGGGTGCCGCCCGGGAACGGGCGCATGGGACATTGGAACACGGCCCGTTCTGGTGGCCTGCGCGCCGTTCGCCACTGACACCTTAACGACATCACGAAGCGCCATCAGGTCACCCTATGGTAGGTGTGTGAACAGCGGGTTTCGATCGTGCTACAACCTGAACAACGTCACGACTCCTCTACTCGCCGCGAAGAGAGCGGACGCAAAGCTGCTCGGAATCACTCGCGGCCCTGCGAGACATGGCTCCTATCTGTACGCGACCTCGATCTTCGGCCGGTGGGGATCCCGTGGTCGACATCTACGAGCATTTGCCGGGCGCCGCCGTCCTCGTGCTCCTTGACGGAAAACTCCAACTAGGGTGAGATCGTGGATAGTGACTTCGAGACATCGTCTCCTGAGGCAGACATCACCTCCACCGTGCTGCGCGCAGTGCGCTCCCGCAATGCTTACGAGCAGACCGTCGAACGGCTGCTAGAGATCGTGAAGCTTGGCCTAGTTCCCTACGGAGAGAGGCTGCCACCCGAGCGCGATCTAGCCGAGCGCCTCAACGTCAGCCGAGTGACAATCCGAGAAGGCATCCGATCGCTCCAACAGGCTGGCTACTTGGAGCCGCGGCGCGGGCGCTTCGGTGGGACGTTCGTGGTCTACAAGCCCGGGTCCAGCATCGACGGCCGCCCCATCGACAGTCGGCTCGTGGCATCGCTGAGTGACATCCTCGCCTTTCGCCACGTCGTAGAGCTCGGAGCGATCGAGCTCGCTGCAACCAGGCAACTCACGGACCGGCAGGAGACGACTCTGTTAGACAGGCTGCGGGAAGTAGAGAAAGCCCCGGCGGAGGGCTATCGGCAAGCGGACGCCCGCCTTCATCTCACGATCGCCGAGCTCACCGGATCTGCAATGGTGACTCGAGCGGTGGCTGAGGTGCGTATGGCCGTCAACGACCTGCTGAACGCGCTTCCGTCACTCGAGACGCCGCTGGTCCACTCGAACGAGCAGCACGTCTATATGGTGCGTGCGTTGCTGGCGCATGACGCGAAGCGAGCCCGAAAGTTCATGCTTGACCACCTGGACGCTACCGCCGCGTTGCTGCGCGGCTTTCTTGGTTGAGGAGCTGCGAGACGCGCAATCGACTCGCTGGCGGTGACTGCCTTGGCATCGCTGGCGCATAGGCACCATGGTCAGAGGCTGCCGCGAGGATTTCTGCCGCAACCGCGGGGCCACTCACCAGCCGCCTTTGCTGTCTCCCGGGATCCAGTCGGTCCCAGCAAGGGGTACCTTCGCCATTGCTGCGGCCTCCAGCGTGAGGGCGACCAGGTCGTCTGGCTCGAGGTGGTGCACGTCAGACTTTCCGCAGGCGCGTGCCATCGCCGTCAACTCCATGGTTAGCGCCTTGAGATAGTTAGTCATCCACCGTGCACCTTGCTCGGGATCAAGCCGGTTCTCGAGCTCGGGGTCCTGAGTTGTGATTCCGACCGGACAGAGACCGGTATGGCAGTGGTGACAAGACCCGGGCGCGGTGCCGAGCCGCGCATAGTCGGCACTCACATCGTGGTCCTCGCTCCCCTTGCGGTAGGTGGGACGATTACAGCCAAGAGCGATGAGCGAGCCTACGCCGATCGATACAGCGGTCGCGCCGAGTGCCAGAGCCTTCGCAACGTCAGCGCCCGAGCGAATCCCGCCCGAGACGATTAGCTGCACATCGTCTTGCTTTCCGATCTCGCGCAGTGCCTCGGCAGCGAGGCGCACGGCCGGAAGCGTTGGGATGCCCGTGTGCTCGATGAACACGGTCTGGGTGGCGCCGGTCCCGCCTTGGAGGCCGTCGACGACTACTACGTCGGCGCCCGCGGCAACCGCCAGCTTCACATCATGGTCAACACGGGTCGCGCCGAGCTTCACATAGATCGGCTTCTCCCACGCCGTCGCCTCTCGAAGCTCCTCGATCTTGATTCGGAGATCATCTGGCCCTGTCCAGTCGGGATGCCGAGAAGCAGATCGCTGGTCGATACCGGCCGGTAGAGTTCGCATCGCGGCAACGCGCTCGCTCACTTTCTGGCCAAGCAGCATCCCGCCTCCACCGGGCTTAGCTCCCTGGCCGATCACCACCTCGATCGCATCTGCTTGGGCGAGGTCGTCCGGGTTGAAGCCGTAGCGAGATGGGAGGCACTGATAGACGAGCAGCTTTGAGGCTCGGCGCTCCTCGGCGGTCATACCCCCATCGCCGGTGGTGGTCGACGTGCCCACGGCGGTTGCTGCGCGCCCGAGCGCCTCCTTGGCGTGTGCGGAGAGAGAGCCGAAGCTCATCCCGGCAATGGTGATCGGGATGGCAAGCTCAAGCGGTCGGGACGCGTATCTCGTGCCAAGCACCGTGCTCGTGTCACACCGCTCGCGATAACCCTCGAGCGGGTATCGCGAAGCCGACGCGGTGAGAAAGACAAGGTCGTCGAAATTCGGCACTTTGCGCTTCGCGCCCCAGCCGCGGATCTCGTACCGGCCAACCTCGGCCATCTCCTGGATCTGACCGATCACCTCCGGGGGAAAGGTGTAGCTCGGTTCAGTGCCCGTCCAGGGTAGGTGCTGGTGGTGCTCGGTCATTGTCCCCTCCGTCCTCGCAGACTCCCGATTCATCAGTACTTCTGGTCCTTAAGCGCGTCGAAGTGGTAGAGATGCTTGGCCGACACGACCTTGGTGACGTCTCCTGGCGAGATATGGCTAAAGCCCGTGACTTTCACAATTCGGTGAAGACGGGCGACGTCTTCCGGGGTGAGCTCTTCGGTCTTGGCATCCGACCCGAGCGACCGGATCTTTCCGCCTACGTATATCACCGCCTCGTAGAGAGAGTCGCCAAGCGACTCCCCGGCGTCACCGCCGACGAGGATTATGCCAGCTTGTGCCATGAAGCCACTCATGTGCCCGACATTGCCGGCAACTGCAACGGTGCCGCCCTTGAGCGAGATCCCCACTCGCGATGAAGCGTCTCCCTCGATCACGACGAGACCGCCGTGGGCAGAGGCTGCCGCGCACTCCGAGGCGTTGCCTCTTACGCGAATCGTGCCGGACATGAGGTTCTCTCCAACTGACCAGCCGACGAACCCTTCCACCGTGATGTCGGGGCCGTCGCACAGCCCACCGATGAAATAGCCGGCGTTTCCTGCGATCGTGACGTCCAGGCGGCGACGCAGGCCCACGGCCAAATTGTGGTGTCCGCGTGGTTCCGCGATGCGTACGTGGGTGCCATCAGGGAGCTCGCGCAAGGCCGCATTGATCTCCCGGACCGAGAGCTCGGCACAGCTGAGCTCTCGGACAGTTTCCGTCAGATCTGCCACGAATAGATCTCCTCTGGCTCAGGCTCGAATACAGCAGCCTTCTCGATGAACGGTAAGTCGCCGAGAGCCACGTACTCCGAACCCATCGCGACGTAGTCCTCCGTCTCTGCAACGACCATCGGCTTGCACGCAAAGGAGTCTCTCACGACGGCGATGGCCGTTGGAGTGGCGACCAGCAGCGTGTAAAAGCCGTCGAAGGTCTTGAGAACGCTGCGTAGCGCATCGCTCAGATCGAGACCGCGCCGCATCTCAGAAGCGATGTAGCGAGCCGCCACCTCTGAGTCGTTGTCGGTCTCGAAGCGGACTCCTTCGGCACTAAGGCGTCTTCGGATGCTCGCGTAGTTGGAAAAAGTGCCATTGTGGACTAGCGCAAGGTCACGGGCGACGACAAAGGGATGCGAGTGCTCGGTCGTTACGGCTGACTCAGTTGCCATCCGGGTATGGCCGATTGCTTGGTAGCCTGCCATCTTAGGTATCCCGAAGCGCTCGCATACCTCTCCCGCCGACCCGACGTCTTTGAAGACCTCGACCGAGCTCCCAAAACCTGCGAGACGCACCTTCGGGTCGAGCTCCCCCAATGAGCGGATCACGGCATCGGGGTCTGCGCGCGTAGCGAGGACGGCGTCGGGTCCACGCTGGCGAAGCTCGACGGGCTTCCCGAGGTGCTCAGCGATCCCGCTCGCCAGCCGTTGCCAGTCGAGGCCATCTCCGTGGGCGACAAGAGAGTACTTGGTCAGGTCCGGATCGGCTTCACGTCCGTAGATAGCAACACCTGTCGAGTCAGGCCCCCTGGACGACAGCACGTCGAGCATCGGCACGACGAGCTCTCCAAGGCGACGCTCGAGCTCTGGGTTCTTCAATCGCATCCCGACGATACCGCACATATCGCGATCCTCCTCTGTCGCCCCATCCGGACTCATCGCATTCATAAACGTTGATGGTCTGGTTGCCAGCTATTATAGTGGCCGCTGCAGGATTCGGCGAACACGGCCGGGCGCTCGGGGCTCTGATGGCTTGGTGACAGTTGGGTATGTCGCTCACTGATCCACCTGGCACGTGCCGACCACCAGGTCGCTCGTGCGAAAACGCGTTCAGCTGGAGTGGCCGCTCTTGGTGAGACTAGCAGCCTCAGGAATGCTGAGATCGGAGGATGGCATGGGGTTGTGGCAAGCACGGCAGGAGCGGGAACCGGGGCGCGGCAATCCTTCAGGACACTCCAAGGCCGAGCTCTCACCTCCGAGCGTGGTCGGGCGAGTGGCTCAGAGAAAGGAGAGCAGCCGGCATAAACACCCGATGTACTCGGCCTTCAGCCTCCTGCGCCGCGGGCTCGTGCACGACGACTGGCCGCGTGTTTGGCACGAGCACGAGCTCGCTTCGAGCTACGACGTCGTTATCGTCGGCGCTGGCGTGCACGGGCTCTCGACGGCCTATTACCTTGCATCGCGCCATCACATCAACAGCGTCGCTGTGCTCGACAAGGGCTACCTCGGTGGAGGCGGGTCTGGCCGGAACACCGCTATCCTCCGCTCCAACTACCTCACCCCCGAAGGGGTCCGGTTCTACGACCGTTCAATAGCGCTGTATCGAAGCCTTGCGGCGGATCTCAATTTCAACGTCATGTTCGCCCCCCGCGGGCACGTCACCCTCGCGCACAACGACGCTTCTCTTCGTACTATGCGGTGGCGGGCGGAGGTGAACAAGTTGCAGGGCGTGCACTCAGAGGTGATCTCACCCGAGGAAGTCAAGCGGCTCGTGCCGTTCATGGACGTCTCGGCGCGCACTCGCTATCCCATCCTTGGGGCGCTCTACCATCCGCCCGGCGGCATTATCCGCCACGACGCGGTCAACTGGGGCTACGCCCGGGCGGCCGACACGTTAGGTGTGCAGATTCACCAGAGCACAGAGGTCCTCGGGGTCGAGAGGCACAACGGCTATGTCGCGAGCCACTATGGCGACACGTTCGATCTCCTCAAAGGTGAGAATCTCAGAGCGCGGCAACCAGACTAGGCCATCTTGCGGCATGCAGTAGGTACAGCGCAGGTTGCACCGATCCGTGACCGAGATTCTAAGGTCCGTGTGGACGCGTCCGAACCCGTCAACGAGCGGCCCGGCCGTCGGCATCGGCGGTAGGTCAGGCGATCGCTCCGAGATAGCTACAGGAACCACCCTCATCCGTCGGGACCCCCGTGCAACTGGCGCCGGTCGCCTATGGCGACCACTTGCCCATGCAGTCGCTCATTAGAAGCAAGCTGTGGCCGCAGCAAAGGCTGCGGCCACATAGCATCCGCGATGGCCCTCAACGACTCCCGCGGAGACCTCGCGGTTGCCATTACTGCGGTAGGCTCGTAGCCGCAGTGCGCCATGCAGTTGGAGCACTTCGGGTTGCGACCGCGTCCGTAACTATCCCACTCGGTCCCCGCCAGCAGGTCAGCGTAAGACGAGGCGTAACCATCTGCCAGCAGGTAGCAGGGACGCTGCCAGCCAAGCACCGAGTAGGACGGGATTCCCCAAGCCGTACAGTCCAGGTCCACCTTGCCCTCGAGGAAGTCGAGGAAGAGCGGGGAGTGGTTCAGCCGCCAGCGTCGGCGGCGCCCGTCGGCGAAGGCCGCCCGGAAGATGGCGCGGGTCCTCTCTACGCCGAGCCAGTGCTCCTGATCGGGAGCTCGCTCGTAAGCGAATCCGGGCGAGATCTGCATGCAGTCGACCTTTGCCTCGTCGTTGAGGAAGTCGAGAACAGCGCGGATCGAGGTGGCGTCGTCCTGGCCGAAGAACGTGCTGTTGGTCGTCACCCGAAACCCTCGGCCCTTCGCTTCGCGTATCGCCTCGACAGCCTTGTCGAATATGCCGGCTCGGTTCACCGACTCGTCGTGACGCTCGCGTAGTCCGTCCACATGGACTGACCAGGCAAAGTACGGTGAGGGTTCGAAGAGATCCATCTTCTTCAGCATGAGGATCGCGTTCGAGCACAGGTACACGAACTTCTTCCGCTCGACGAGCGCAGCGACGATCTCGCCGATCTCGCGGTGGATCAGAGGCTCGCCGCCGGCAATCGAGACGATCGGAGCACCACATTCCTCGACGGCATCGATGCACTGCTGCACACTGAGGCGCTGCCCGAGAATGTCCCTCGGGTGCTGGATCTTCCCGCAACCGAGACAGGCGAGGTTGCATTGGTAGAGCGGCTCGAGCTGGAGCACGAGCGCGAACTTCTCGGTCCGCGCGATCCGCTGGCGCAGTACGTAGCCACCGACTTTCAACGTCTGGCGTAGTGGAACAGCCAATCAACACCTCCGCTCGTGCAACGTGCCATTTGCAGTATGAACCCTCCAATCGTTGTAAGGTCAAGGGGTGGTCGAAGTGGCACCGGATGAGGAGACCCAGCTGACGATCGGCGAGGTAGCTGCGCTCACCGGGATCAAGCCCGGGCGCATTCGCCACTACGAAGCCATGGGGCTCGTGTCGCCTGCCTACCGGCAAAACGGGTACCGGTGCTTCGGCGCGGCAGAAGTCATTAGGCTCCTCTATATCGACCTGCTGCGCAGCTCTGGCCTCGGGCTCCCAGCCATCGGTCGGTCGGTCGCGGCCGAGTCGGGCGATCTGCGTTCAGTTCTTGCGCGCCACGCCGCCGTACTCCGGGCGGAACGCGATCGGTTCGATCAAGTCCTCGAGGTCGTAGAGAGAGCCATCGCGGGTACCGAGGTCGACGTCTCGGACAACGCCGTGATCGAGCGACTGGCGAAAGCGCAGCAGAATTCGCTCGGAACCTTCGGTCGGTTGGCACGGCCGCTCACGCCCGAGGCCGAGGTGAGCATTCGTCAGTTGCTCGTCGACGTCTGGAGCGTTCCCGTGCCGCACCTGTTCGGTCAGATGCGGCTGCCAGAGCCGATAACTGACTTCTTGGAGCAACTGCTACGGGCAGACGGCCATGAAGTCCTCTTCGAACGCCTTCACCACTTGGCTGACCGGATCGTCGAGCTCGGAGCCGGCACCGACGCATTGCCAGCCGCCCACCAGCTCGGTATTGACTGGATACGCACTCAGCTAGCCGACCCTCCGGGCCCGGACGTCAGACGGGTACTCCGAGATGTGGGTCCTGCCGTGGCCGATCTGCCGGTTATCCGTGAGGGGTTTCTGCTCTGGGCAGAAGCCCTTTCACCGGCTGCAGCCGAGGCTTTTCGAGCGATGTCTGCAGAGGCGAAGCGCCTCAGGGTCGGCGTCATCGGTGCGCTCGTTATCCCACCCTCCGCCGCAGGCTTTTCCGCCCAGGGCGCGGTGCCAGAGGTGCCACCCGTATAGTCTTAGTCATGAAACAGGTGCAATATGCTGGCGCGCCGCGCCTTCGCCTTGTTGTTGCGATCGGTTTCGGTGCCACCTCCGTCGCTCTGAGTGTCCTCCTCATTGTCGCCGACGGCATCGATGGGGGCGTGAACTGGACTCACCATGCGGGACTCTCCGCTGCTCCGCTGTTCCTGGTTGCTGGTGCGATTGCCGGGCTGACTCTCGCCCGTCCTCCGAAAGAGCGACTCGGCCGGGCGCCGCTAATCGCGGTCGCTGCGTTCGCCGCGTGGGGCCTGGCACAACTGTTCCCCAGCTCTGCAGCCGCGGGGAGTCTCAACGACCTCGCGATCCTCTTGTTCGTTGTCGATGCCGGATGCGTCGTAATCGCCGACTCGCGCACCCGGCTACGAATCGGAGGCCGGACTCCCCATGCGAGCCGTCTGGGAGAACAAGATTCCCGTAAGCCTCCTACGACACCCCAGCTCTCCCATGCGTGCGCGCCGCCATCACCCGTCGTAACTCAACCGTGTTGCGTTCAATCCAGAGACCTGTGCACATGTACAGACAACCGGGCCTCCTAACGGAGCTCCGCCCCAGCCAGCGCAGCTTGGCGCGCGTCGCCGCCCGCTTCGAGGCACACCCTTATGTGCATCCGCTGCAGCATGCTCACCATCGGTGGACCCATGTGATGCGCGACGACCACCTCGACGCCGTGGTCGCGAAGGAAACGAGCCACGCGAGCGTGATGGGAAGCTTCTGACGCTGCATCGTGGAGACTGCTCCACTGCACATCAAACTCTTGCCAGTCTTCTATCTCGTCATCGGTGATCTCGGCAATCGCCACCCGGTCTGCACGACCCCAGCGCGGGTCGACCGAGCCCGCGTCCGTGACGGGAACACACACCTTCATCTGCCACTCCCCCATCTCCCGAGCTCGGGGACGTCACTGACACCGTGAGGCTGGTTGCTCACCAGGGCCGGCGACACCCACGGGAGCATCCGGTCTCTGTATCAAATACATTTGTCTGTCACATACATCTATCTGTGACACCCTACCACTCCGCCGGGCTCAGGCGCTTGCTGTCCCGCTCAGCGCCATCTCGTCACGGTCCCGTCGCTCCGGCCACGCTCCCTGACCCGCTCCCCGCCGCGCTCCCTGACCCGCTCCCCGCCGCGCTCCCTGACCCGCTCCCCGCCGCGCTCCGGGTCACGCTCACGGCGGTCGAGGCGGTGATCCCGTCGGAGGTGACCGAGATGGTCGCGATCCCCCGGTGGTGCGCAGTGACGACGCCGCTCACCACGTTGACCGTGGCCACATGGGCGTCAGAGCTGGTCCAGAAGTGAGATGCCGGGTCTTCGATCGGCACCTGCAAAGGCGGGAGGTTGTTGCCGGTCGGGCTCGTGCCGATCGCGACGAGGGACTCGTGGCCGTCAACTGCCAGGAAGGGCCGCGGCGCGCGCACCTTGATGGAGGAGAGCACCGGCTGCACGGCGAACTGTACCGTGCCGTCAGCTAGAAGGTGGAAGAGCACATAGTTGTAGAAACCTCCCTCGTTGGAAGGTGCATAAGCCGGGACTCCGGCGTCGGCAACGACGAAGTTGGGTATCCCGCCGACAACCTGGCGGCCCGCGGGGTTGAGCACCTGCTCGGCATAGCCCCGTGCCTGGCCAAGGAGCAGGACCAGATGTACCCCGGGATGGCTGGCCTGGTACTTGGCTGCCAGCAGCTCGAACATCTGGGCCTCGTAGCGGTTCGAGAATTGGCTGTCACCTCGGGGGTGGGGAGAGTACGGCGGCGTGTGGACGACGACGAAGACGATCTTGGCCTCCGTCGCGTCCAGCTCGCTCACCAAGAAGGCGTACTGGTGCTTTTGATCAGCGGGGACCTGGTAGGGGTCGGAGGCCTCGACGCCGGCGAAGGAGGAGTCGAGCACCACGACGCTCGCCGGCCCGAGCGAGTAGGCATAGTGGGTGGCGCCGAAGACCTTGGCGAAGTTGCCGTTCTCGGGGTAGGCACCGTTGCCGATCTCTCCGTTGCCCGCAGATTCGTGGTAGGCAATTCCGAAACCCGAGAGCGCGGTTTTCACCATCTCGAGGTCGCACATCGTCCCGCTGTCGGCCATGTCTCCATTGGCCTGCACCATCTCGGGACGCTCGTTTGCCGGCAGGCTGCGCAGCTGCCGGCCGATGTCAGCGAGCACGACCGATCCCGTGCTCTTCGGATCGGCGCAGGAGAGGTGGGCGTCGTCGAAGGCGGCGAGCGTCGTCGCACCCGGGGTGAAGTGGGCGGGGTTCTCGGTGAAGCGCAACCAGGGCGGGTTTCGCGGCTCGGCCACATAGTGGAACCTCGGCGCGGGCCGGGACGAGTAGATCGCTTCCAGATCGGAAAGGTACACATGGCCCTGCAATGTCGATGGGGGGTTGATCACCAACAGGTCGAGGAAGTTGAGGGTGAGCGGGTACTGGGCTCCCGCAGGCAGGCTGCCCTCGACGAGGGTCCAGCCCGCGAAGTCGACCGTCGTCGGGTAGAGGACGACGGACTGGCCGTTCACCTCCGCGTAGCTCTCGGCCAGGGTGAGGGCACCGCCCGCGAGCGGGGAGGTGGGCGAGGGAGCGCGCGAGCCGCCTTTTATCCATATGCCGACGGCGGTAGGGGCCCTGGCCCTGTATGAGGTTATCTCGTCGTTGGCGGTATTTGGGGATAAGACGACCTGCTTCACTCCCGAGCCCGAGGGCATCTTGTAGCTGACCTCCATCGAGCCCGAAGCACCGGGTGGCGCCTTCGAGGATGCGCCGACGCGACCAGTTGCGCCGTCACTGCCCGAGACGTTCCAGCTCGCGACATCGGTCATCGGATCGATGACCCTGGCAAGCCCTCCAACTGCTACCGAGGCCGTCGCTCGTGCCCCGCCGGCACTAGCGGTGACTGTCGCCATCCCTGAAGCTGTGCGCGAAGCTGTGAAGACGCCACTTCCGGAGATCGACCCGAGCGAGGACGGGCGGACGTGCCACGACGCCGTGCCCGGCGGGAGACTCACCGTGGCGCCCCCGGGAGCCGTGGCAGTCAGCGAGAAGGGTTGTCTTGCTCCCGGGGCGAGGTTGGGCGCACCCGGCGAGATGGTGATGGAGGAGAGCGAGCTGACGACGCGCAGCGGCACGGACGACGTTGCCTGTCCGGCGGTCACGGTCAGCTGACCCGACTCCCCCGGTCCCGGCCGGGCCGTGCCGGGCGGCGGGGCGGTGACCGTGTCGCCCGACACCCTGGCGATACCTGCCGGCGTGACGGTCAGAGCTGCCCGCTGGAAGGAGGGGTTGCCAACGGCGTCGAGCGCGTAGGCGCCGACGGTGACTGAGGTCCCCGCAAGCAGGGTGAGCGGCTGGCCGCCATTTACAACGGCCGTCGCCGCGGGTCCGGGCGCGGCCTCGGTCGAGTAGAAACACAGGCACTCGGCAACCGGGCGCTGCTGGCCGTCAGACGGCGAGTTGGCCACGCTCACCCTGCGAGCGCCCGGCTGGCGCACCACCATCTCAGACGAGCCCCCCGAGTCGAACTCCATCGCTGACCATGCGCCATGCGCGAGGAGATAGCCTGCCAGCTCGGAGCGCTCCAGGCCAACGGCAAAGCTCGGCTGGATGCCGTCGAACACAGCCACGATGAGATGGTGACCCCCCTTGGTGACGCCAACGCCGGTCAGCGCCTCCGTGGGGCCGCTGCCGGCTCCGCCGTACGCGAGCTTCCCGTCCTGCACTAGGAGCATGCCGCCGCCGACGGCTTGGGTCACGTCTGACTGCGGCGACAGAGCCTCGCTCAGCTGCACCGAGGCGCCTGCCTTAAGGCCGTCCACGAACGATGCCGAGGCGCCCTCCCCCACAAGCGCTATGTCTCCGGCGGCAGGTAGTGGCACCTGATCTCGCCCCGCGAGCACCGACGTCACGGTAAAGGTGCTCGGAGATCCACCAGCAGGGCTCAGCTCTGCCACCGGGGCCGGCGCGCCGAGGGGTGCCACCTGGCCTATCTCGTGAGTTACGACCACCAGACCCGGGCGAGGCGTGGCCTGCCCGCAGAGGCTGCCCTTCTCCGGGTAGACCGGGGTGTTGACTGCGCCGACTGGGTAGTTCGAGCCGCCCGCGCTCACCACGCCGGAGTAGGTCTCGTCCCCGATCGACGCGGTCCCCGCGGAGGTAAAGCTCAAGGTTGCACAAGCCGTTGGCGAAGCTGGGAGCGCGAGGCCGTTGACCACCTGGCCGCTCTGCACGAGGAGATGCACGGGCTGGCCCTGGCCAAGGGGCGTGGGGAATCGGCCGTCGCCGAAGAAGTAGTCGCCATTGGTCCCGGCCACCGCCCCGGTGCGGTCGGCCATCGAGGTCACGGCCTCGTCGGAGCTGGTGCCGCTCTCGATCCGGCCCTTCGCGAGCACCACCCGAAAGGCCGTGTTCGGGTTGGCCAGGTCGACGTTGAGCACGTTCGCGCGCTGCGGACC
>JAKACA010000184.1 GCA_021796455.1 Actinomycetes bacterium | reverse complement strand
CACCGATAGGCCGTCTGTGGGTGCACACCCTGAGCTCTGCCCAATCTGTCAGGTTCACGCTGTCCAGTACAGCGACTAGAACGCACGTGTGCTATCTACTGCTCACTGATGGCTCAACAGTTTGTGACCCCAGTCGGTCGGTTCAGGTCTTTGGCCCGATGTCCGCGTTAGCCCGGATCCACCGAAAGATACCGGTCGATCGCCCATGCGGCCCTGAGCGGGCTCGGGTGGACTGACACAGCCCTCAAGGGCTCTGATGTGTCCTTTGGCATCACGGCAGGCGCGCGCTGGGCCAGGCCCTGTTGAGAGCTCAAGGTTGACTGCTGTCTCCTGGCGCCGGGCGAGGTTGCGGGACGCCGTCAGTGCTCAAGGGTCAGGCCCGTAGCGGGGTGGCGATCGTACCGATCGCGCGGAGGTTCTCGAGGCAGGTGTTGAACCGGTCCTGCCACGGCCACTCGACCGGGAGGTGGAGGCGGTTGCGCCTTGCTGATCTCGTCATCCGGCCCGGCAGGCTCAGATAGCGCGTGCGCAGCGTCTTTGTGGTCATAGGGGGCGACTCCACCCCGAGGCCGAGGCGCCGCACCCATCGCCCGAGGTTGTGGGCGAGAGCGTTCAGCACGAGCCAGGCGGCATTGGCCGAGAAGCGCCCCGAGGGAAGGTGGTTGAGCCCGACCCCGTACTTGAGATCACGTATCACGTCCTCGACGACTGCATGTCGCCGGTGGT
The DNA here is from genome assembly GCA_021796455.1 of Actinomycetes bacterium. Lineage (GTDB taxonomy): Bacteria > Actinomycetota > Acidimicrobiia > Acidimicrobiales > Bog-793 > JAKACA01. The sequence continues at coordinate 5,670 of JAKACA010000184.1, read as the reverse complement.
CCGCCTCGAGGTAGAGGGCGTCGCCCTCCCTGTTGGTGATAAGAGCGTGGTAGTCATAGACAACAACGAGGGCGAGCTGGCTGCCGGGTCGTATTCGCGTTTCCGCCGCGAAGGCGCACCCCGAGCACCTCATCTGTGCCTGCGAGGCTGGCGAGAAGAGGGTGGTAGCCGCGCACCTTCGTGTGGCCAAAGCGGGCACCTTGCTTCGCGGGACCGTAGACCTCACATCTAGACGAGTCGACATCGATCGTGACGGGACTATCTCCTGGTCCTGCACCGGCAGCCCAGGCGCGGCGGATCGACTCGTCCAAGACCTTGTCGAGCTGGCAGACATGTCCAAAGGTGAAACTGCGAAGGAACGTCCCTAGCGTGGAGGGTGCCCGCACGCCGTGGCCGAGCACCGCTGGCGTCGAGGCACAGCGCATCGCATTCGCGTCGATGAGCTCACTGCCCGCCAGTGCGAAGTGCGCGAGCGTCATGGCTTTGAGGCCGAGGTTGGCGACTGCGTGGTCGCCGTCAAAGGTCACCGAAAGCCTTATTTGTCGGTGGATTCGGGGTAAAAGACTGCAGGCACAGTGCTCCGTGTGACCAGTCGTGCGCGCGTCCATCGTCAGGCTTGGGACCTCCAGCCCGCGAGACCAGCAAATGCTCGCGACTATGCGCGCCCCGCGAGAGCAGCCCGTAATCCCCTCCTCATGCGGAGACTGACTACGCGCCGCTGTTGTCCCTTCAGTCTCCACCAACACGGTGAGTCTCGCGTATTGAGCCAACGGCTCTGTCACGAGCCGCCCGACTCAGACAGCAACTCTGCGAGCTGCCCGGCCGGCATCGGAGCAAAGAAATGGTACCCCTGGGCTAGCTTCGCACCTAGGCGGGCGAGGTCAGCTGCCTCGACCTCGGTCTCAACGCCTTCGGCTACTACGGTTAGACCGAGGGCCTCGGCAAGCGAGATCACACCGCTGACAATGGCCTGGTGGCGGGGGTCGCCGTGCATTCCGGTGACGAAGGAGCGGTCGATCTTCACGATGTCGAAGGGGAGCCGGTCGAGGTGCGTGAGCGAGGAGTACCCAGTCCCGAAGTCATCGAGGCTTAGGTGCACTCCGAGGGCGCGCAACGCCGCGAGCTCGAGGCTCACCGCGTCGCCGTGGTCGATGAGCACCGTCTCGGTCATCTCCAGTGCGAGGCGGGCCGGATCGAGCCCGGTGTCGACGAGGACCCGGCGGGCGAGCTCGACCAGTTGCCCGTCGCGGAGCTGGCGCCCGGAGACGTTCACTGAGACGCCGAGCGCCGCTCCACTTCTCGCGGCATTGGGCCAGCGAACCGCATCACGGCAGGCCGTTTCGAGCACGCTCCGGCCGAGAGCGACTATGAGACCGGTCTCCTCGGCAAGAGGGATGAACTCCGCGGGCGAGACGAGCCCCCGCTCGGGGTGCGCCCAGCGGGCGAGCGCCTCTGCACCGACGATCTCCCCAGTGGCCAGGGAGACGACAGGCTGGTAGTGCACCTTGATCTGCCCCGTTTCGATCGCCTGGCGAAGCTCTTGACGGGCGCCGAGGCGACCCAAGAACGCCGGACGCGCGTCCTTGTCGAGGATCGTGATCTGGCCCGCGCCGACCTGCTTGGCCTGCGCAGCAGCAAGTGAGGCATCGCGCACCAGCACGGCCGGATCGGCGCCGGGCCCGGTGGCAGTCGTCACCCCGACGCATGCGCTCAGGCTGATCTCGGTCCCGCCGGCAGCAACGATCGGCTCGGCGATGACGGCTTGGACCCGGCGCGCGAACTCCATCACGCCGGACTCATCTGGCAGGCCGCCGGCACAGACGGCGAGCTTCTCTTGCGTGATGCTCCCGATGGTGACCCCTGCCGGGAAGCTTGCGGCGAGCCGGGCGCCGAGCGTCGCCAGCACTGCATCGCCTCCCTCGTGGCCGAGGCTCTCGTTGATCAGCTGGAAGTCGTCGAGATCGACGTACAGCACGCCCACGACACCGTCCTCACCGGCGGCAATGGTCTGACCGAGGCGGTCGAGGAACAGCGCCCGGTTCGGCAGGCCGCTCAAGGGATCGTGAAGAGTCTGGTGCATGAGCTGGCGCTCGAACAGGTTCCGTTCGGTGACGTCCTGGGCGCTCACGAACACGGCATCGCGGCCATCGAAGACGATCTCGTGGGAAATCACCTCCACCTCGATCTCCCGCCCGTCCGCCCGCAGGTGGCGCCAGACACCGCTGTGCTGCAGCACCGGGCGGGAGGCGGTGAGATGGGTTCGCAGTGCCTGAACATCGTCGAGCGGACGGATGTCTGCGATGGTGCGGCTGCGGAACTGCTGGCGGGTGTAGCCGTAGTGAAGGCAAGCTGCGTTGTTGACTTCGAGGAAGCGAAGGGTCTCGAGGTCGTAGATCCACATCGGCTGCGGGTTGGAGGCAAAGAGCAGCCGGAAGCTGCGCTCCCCGCTGAGGGACCCTGCGGAGTCATCGGCTTGACCGGTGACCTCGAGTACGTTGGCGATGAGCGCAACTGGCCGCCGGTCGGCGTCTCGTACAGGACCAACCCACACCAAGGCATCGACGGTCGTGCCATCGGGGCGCAGGTAGCGCTTACGGATGTGGTGCTCGCTCAGCTGTCCACTGGCGACGGCCCGCAAGGCTCGCCCGTCGCGAGCAGCATCCTCCGGATGGGTGACGTCCGCGACGCTGAGGTCTCGCAGCTGTACGAGGTCGCGCCCGATCAGGGAGCAGTAGGGCAGGTTGGCAAACAGGTAGCGGCCGGTGACACTGGCCAGCGCGGTCGGGAGCGGACTCGCCTGCACGCCGGGGACAAGCGGCTCGAGCACCGCCCATGGCACGGCGTAGGCACCTGGATCAGGTCCGCCAACAGCCACCGAGATCCCGGAGCGCCGACTGCTGCTATAACCGGGCGGGGGCAACCCGGTGCCTCGAGCATCAACCGCGCCGGGGCCGGGCGTATCGGGATGGGTCATCCTGCGACGCTCCGGCACAGGCCCTACCGCACGCCAGACGTTAGCGACTCAGTGACGGCCGTATTGCGAACGCTCCATTGTGGCAAGGACGGAGGGCCCATAGTCCGGGCGCGCGCCGGATAGGTGTTCATGAAGCGCTCACCTCGTCGTTGGTGACTTCCTCGTCTCATCTATCGACAGCGAGAAGCGAGAACTTGAGCCGACTGCGGCGCCGAGCCCTCGACCGCTACCGGATCGCCGGCATGGCGCGACGGTACGTTGCCACTGCACGGCGCGGTGGGCGGGGCGTCCCAATACATGTGCGACTGATTGGTCTGCCAGTGATTGGTGTCCCGAATGGATGCTTCCCATGCCGGTCCGACACCTTGTTCAGCTCTCTAGCAGAGGGCGAATCGACTCCGGCGGGAAACAGCAGGAAACCCCGACATCAAGGCCGAGCATCGCTTGGTGGAACCAGCCAGCTTCTGTGCTCGTTGAATGCGGCCGGTCGTGTGGACCTATGAAACCAGGGCAGGCAACCTCCATACTGATAGAGAGGGCAACGCCTGGATCAGCTCGAGCCGGCAAGCGGACGTCTCAATGCCCTGAATACCCTCCGCACCAGCAGGAGCGCCTGGAAGCCGATTACGAGGGCGATGACGAGCGCCACGGTGGGATCCAGCCAGTCGAACCGTCCAGTCGCGAAGATGACGGCCCCGGTGATCGCGACACCTGCCGCAGCGGCGGCATCGGCTGCGGTGTCTAACAGGACGGCCCGAAGGCTCAGTGCCTCGTCGTCGTCTTCGTCATCGTCATCTCCCTCGAGGTCACCGCCTAGGATCACAGCCGCGACGATCATCGCCGCGGCCGCGATACCACTTACGATCAAGACGGGTAGGCCGTGGACAGCGGGCGTACCGGAGATGAGGCGGTCAGCGGCGCTGGCGACGATGAGGACGCTCAGCACTAAGAGCCAACTGCCGTTGACAAGAGCGGCGATGGCGTTCGCCCTTGGGTATCCGCCCGGTCGACTCGCGGTCGGAGGACGGTCCGACAGCCAAATGGCGAGTAGCGCAAACCCGATAGCGGCGGCGTCGGCAAGGTAATCGGCCCCTGCAGCCAGTACCCCGAGTGAGTGCGCAGAGGCGCCGACGACGACCAGGCCGACCACGAGGACGAGGTTGAGTAGAAGGGCGACGAGGAGGCGCTTCGAACGGGTCATCGGCGACTAGTCGAGCACCTGAGCGAACTCGCCGCTGCACATCCTCGCGAGGTGGAGATCGAGACGGCGGAGCCCGCGGTGGTCGAGGGCTCGTCACTTGCGGGTCAGCCATCCGACCTGCAACGACGACGAGGCCGCGAGCGAGCCGTAGGTGCACCATACTGGGGGACGAAGAATCCGGACCGAGGTGAACGACGTGGCCGACCGCAATGCTTGAGCCACGGGTCATCTTCGCCGACCGATACGAAGTCCAACACCTTCTCGGCTATGGCGACCGGAAGCGTACCTACCTGGCCCGGGACGCCAACATGGGTCGGCTCGTAGCCCCCGTGCTGGAGCAGCCCGATGCCGCTATCTCCGACCCGAAGGGCACTCAGCGGGAGGCCGAAGTGCTCGGGTCCATCGGCGCTCACGACAACGTGGTGTCGCTGTTCGAGATGCATCTGGGCGGGTCCGGAGCAGTACATGGTGTTTGAGTACCTGGAAGGCGGCACGCTCGCCTCCTACGTCGAGGCACATGCGCAGCGCGGCGCGAGGGTGCCGCCAGAGATCATCCTGCGCTTTGCCCGCCAGCTATGTCGCGGTCTCTCTCACATACATCAGAAGGGGGTTCTCCATCGCGACGTGACCCTTGACAACATCTGGTTGGATGAGCGACAAGTAGCTCACCTTGGTGACTTCGACTCGGCGATCTTCCTCGGCGCCGCAGGAGATGTTCGCCCGATCACGACCCAGTCGTGTGCTTCGCCGGAGGAACGGCAGGGTCGCAGCCTCGACGAGCGCTCGGACCTCTACTCGCTCGGTGCTGTCCTGCACATAATCGCAGCCTGTCCCGAAACCCCAGTCGATCCGGCCCGCCCAACGCTGAGCCCCGTCGATCTCCCGCCGTCGTTCCGCGACCTCCTCGATAGCTTGCTTGCCTCAGAGCGGATGATCGCCCCCGGAGCGCTGACGGCGTTCTCAAGCGGCTCGAGGACATTCGGCAAGCACCAAACATCGAAGGAATCATCGCGAGCGGCGAACGCGAGACGGTCGAGTTCGAGGCTTCATTGCTCCGGCTGTGCGGGGAAAGCCGCCTCAGCGACTTCAGCAGGCCGAGCGGGAAGCGTTCATTTCGCAAACGCAGAAGAAGCTGAAGATGGCTGTGACCAAGACCATCACCGCTTTCCTGACTTCGAACGGCGGCACGCTCCTTATTGGGGTAGACGATGGAGGAACAGTGGTCATTGTCCATTAGTGGCCGCTAGTCCGCGAGCTGCTCGGGGGTGAGCACCCGGGTCACGGTTTTGCCTTCGACCTTGCGCGTCCAGACAATGTAGGGGCCGTGTAGCTGCGGCGGGTCGGCCTTGCATCGGCAGATCGACCCCACCTCGAAGCTTCACCCGCCTGGGTCGCATCGCACTATGCCGGCAGGTGGCATTGAGTGCGCGAATCGCGAAGTGAAGCAGGTCATCGGAGACGAGGGTCCTCAGTGTTGGAAGTACAAAGGCCCCGA
>JAKACA010000183.1 GCA_021796455.1 Actinomycetes bacterium | reverse complement strand
GCAGCTTCTCTCGCTCGCGCACAAGTGGGGCGGCCACACGACCGAGTTCTTCGCGGTCGGCACCGCGGTTCGCCCCCTAAGGGCCGACCACACGATCGCCAAGCCGCAGCTAGTGCTGCCGCTGACCGACTGACTGACTGAGCCGCCAGCGCAGGGAACGGCCAGCCGAGCTAGCCGTTCACCCGACCGAGTCGTTTTCCCGTTCGAGCCGTTCAACCAACCGAAAGGTACGAGAGCAGTCGTGACCGATTCCCCCGGCGCCGAGGTGCCTCCGGGCGCGCAGCTGCCTGCCGAGGTCGCGCCCAGCGATGCGGGCCAGCTCGATGTCGAGCAGCTCGCCGCCGCTCTCCGCGCCGACAGCTCCGACCTCGACGCCTACCACCGGATCCTCTCCTCGTCGATCGGGGATCTGTTGCCAGGCGGGCTCGTCGAGGTCGATCGCCAGCGGTCGATGTCGGACCGCGTGGCGGGACGGCCGGGCACCGCGACCGCGATACGCCTCCACCTCGGCGACAGGACCCTCGAGCTTGTCGCGCACCACGGCCGCCTGATCGCGACCATTGCTCAAGAGGTCCGGGGCGTCACGATCTCGAAGAAGGAAGTTCCCGTGTCGGAGTGGGTTCAGGCTCTCGCGGTTCACCTTGCCGCGCTGGCTGCCGACAGCGCGTCGGCCCGGGAGGCTCTCGGGAAGCTGCTGGGCGGCTGAGCCCGCGCCCGCTGCCGCTCCCTCGCCCGCTCACGCTCCGACATTCCCGCCCAGATGCCCTTCAGCGAAGAGTCGGCGCACGCGAAGGCTCGACACTCCGAGATGACCGGGCATCTGGCACAGATCCGCCGAGCCACCGCGAGGCCCACCCCGTCGACGGGGAAGAACGTGCTCGTGTCCTCGTTGCGACACGCGGAGCGCTCCTGCCACTTCGGTCGGCGTACGAACTCCTCGAGGCCCGCGACCATCCCGTTCGGGTCCATGAGCGCAGTTACGAACTGGCGCGCCGCGTCATCCTCGTCATGCCCGTTTGGGTAAAGCTCGGGTCCGCTTGCGAGCGGCGACCGACCCGCGGATGAAGGTGCCGAGGTAGCTGCTCCGGCACGTGAAGACGCCTCCAGCAAATCCACTGCACAGCTTGACTGATCCAATGCCATTGCGACCCACACGGCTCTCTGGCGCACTGCGCCTCGCACTCGATGTGCACGCCGGGGTCTCGGGCGAACGTTTCCACCGATGTTACAGCATCGTGTAGGGCAACGTGCGCTCGCGGCATTGACTCATCTAAAACCTCCGCGTGACCCCATACGTTGCCTCACCTGAGAATCTCCGCCTGGAAGCGGCGATGGTTGGGGCTGGCGTGTCGGCTACGCCTGAGCCATGGCGCCGGGTTCGATCCCCGCCGAGGAGCTGGCAGCCGGCTTGCTCGGCGATCCTTAGGCTGCGGGAGTGGGCGCTATGTAGCCGAGCACGTCGATGACGACGTCTGTCGATCCGGCGTAGTTATAGAGCGTGATGTCGCCGTTGGCTCCGAGCGGTACGACGGCGAGATCCGAGGTGGTCATCCCCGCCAGCCAGTTGAGGTCGGAGGTGCCGGGCCAGGCTGTGCCGGCACCATACGCGCTCAGGTAGCTCGCAGACGTGGTGTTTGTCACCGTGAGGTTCACCACGACTGCGGTGGCTCCCTGCGGGACGCCGCCGAGACCTGTCACCTTGATCGAAAGCGAGCCGTTGGGGCCGAGAGCTCTTCCCTCGCACTGACTGAGGGGTGTGCCGCTCAGCCCGCTCGGATTGCCGGGCCTCGTGTCGCAGATCCGCACTGGGGTGGGCGTGGTTGCCAGCTGCGAGGAGGCGGAGCTGTCCGGTCCCGTCACGTACCCCACGGCATCTATCGCGATGTTCGGCCCACCGGCCGATGCGTAGATCGCGATGTCACCGTTGGCCCCGACTGGGATTATCGCCGAGTTGGCGACTGTCACGCCGGTCGAGTAGTTGACGACCGACGAGGTCGGCATGGTCCCCCCAGCTGGGAAGGCCGTCAAGTAGCCGGGCGCGCTCGGATCGATCGCCGTGATCGTGACGACCACGGCCTCGACGCCGGAAGAGGGGATCGAGGCGCGACCGAGGATGGGGACGTCGAAAGCGCCGCCCGATTTGGGAGCCTGCCCGGTACAGGGGTTGGATGGTTGGCCGGCTCTCGTGTCACAGATCCTTGCCGGGTCGAAGGTGACTGTCGATCCCTGCCCCGTCGTCGTCACCGGGGCGACGTAGCCCTCGACGTCGACGACGACCTGGGTGGTGCCGGCCGAGTTGAAGATCGAGACATCGCCCGATGCGGGCAGGGCCACGATCACGAGGTTGGCCTTGGGGGGTGAGTTGGCGACGAAGTTCATGCTGGATGCCGTGGGTGGCGCTGCACCTGTCGGGAACACCGTCAGGTACCCAGATGCGCTCGGGTCGACAGCTACGACGTCGAGTGCGACGGCGCTCGCACCCGCGGGGACCCCGCCAAGGCCCGCGACCTCGACGTCGAGCGAGGTGCCGGGGCCCGGGGCCTTGTTCTCGCAGTTCGAGAGCGCTGTTCCGCTGAGGCCACTCGGATTGCCGGGTCTCGTATCGCAGATCCGGCTCGGGGTGAGCGGGTAGTAGCCCGAGGTTGCGGGCACTCCAGGCGCGAGATAGGTGAACTGGTCAGCGGCAGTCGCCACAGATGTGCCCGCCGCGGTTGTGACCGCCACATATACCGGCCCGGCTGGTTCGGCCGGGCTAGTCGCGGTGATCTCGGTGGCCGAGTCGACCGAGTAGCTCGTGGCTGCGGAGAGGCCGAACTCGACCGATGTGGCCCCCAACAGTCCGGTGCCCACCACCGTGACCGTGGTGCCGCCCGTAACAGGGCCGCTGCTCGGCGATACATAGCTCACCACCGGCAAGCTCGACCCCGGTGCCGGGGTCGGGGTCGGGGTCGGGGTCGGGGTCGGCCCGGTCCCGGGGGCGACACAGGAGTAGTCAGAGTCATAGGTGGTCCCGACCCACTGGGTGAGCTGCACGACTCCGCCGGTGAAGGACGGTTGCGCGCAGTTCGCGGCCGCCCCGCTCAGCGATCCGGCACCTGGAAGCCAGGTGGGGAGCCCGTAGAGCGAGCTCGACGGCAGCGGGCTGCCGCCGGTGATCTCGTTCCACTGGGTCGTCGTCGAGTAGACACCCACCTCTCCGGGCGCGCTCGCGCCCGCCTGCTCGAGTCCGGACACGATGCCCTCGAGGACGGCGGCGTTCATCGCCAGCCCGTTCGTGCCTGTCAACCAGGTGTTGGTGGTCTCGACGTCGAGCCACCACGGGTAGCTCCCTACAGAGCTTGGGACCGAGACCGGGGGCGTTTCTGCGTTGATCGCGGCGGCTGTCGTCGTCAGCCACGCGGCATCCTGCACGGCCTTGTTGTGGCCGTACTGCCATGCGCATGCCGGTGTGTTCGCGCCGAGGGTCTGTGTGCCCGTTGACGTCTTCACTGCCGTGGTCGTGCATATCCCCGCAGGCGTGGTGCCCGACGTGGGCCAGTCGGTGATCGGGGAGCCGGCGTAGACGTCACCTGGATCCGCTGTGTTCACATACAGCGACGCGCGGGGCTGGGCTGTAGCACCTGTGGAAGACGCGACCGCCCAGTAGAGCTCGCTCGTGGTGTAGCTGGAGGTTGTCGGATCCGGGCCGAGGCACGGGTTGAGCCCCGGCGGCCGGCCGTTGTTGACGCCCACTATCCCGAAGGCCTGGCCGACCGGGTACTGCCCTCCGCACTGGGGGAAAGAGATGTCGTTGCCGGTGGGCACCGTCGCGGATCCGGTCGGGCTGGCGGTGCCGGCGCCTGGCCTGGCGGCCGGGGCGGGCGACGCCACGGCAGGCGACGCGGCGAACAGGACCAGGCTCGAGACGAGCGCTGCGGCCACCGCTGCGCGGGCGGCCCCCGCGGCGGCCCTCCTCGCTGCGGCTCCCGAGGCGGCCCCCGCGGCGGCCCTCCTCGCTGCGGCTCCCGAGGCAGCCCTCGCTGCAGCTCCCGAGGAACGGGCGGCGTTACGAAGTGATCCACGCATCGATCTATCTCCTTGAGCGATGTAGCTCCGCGGTGGCCGAGCGCTAGAAACGCGGCTGTCGCTTCTCCCGCAGCGCCGATACGCCCTCACGGTAGTCGGGGGCAGCCATCATGGCGAACACTGTCGTTTCGCCGAGCGCACCGCGTCGAGCATCTCTGCCCGCCGGTCCTCGGGGGTCACATTCTCGACCCTGATGTCGGCGGAGCCGACCCAGGAGGCCGCCCTCAGCAGCGCACCGGCGAGGCCGCGCACTGTCGCAGCGGAGGCGGAGGGGTCGAGATGGACGCTCTTGGCCACGAGCGTCCTGCCGTCGCGCCCCGGATCAACCCTGCCGACTAGGCGATCACCGACGAGCACTGGCATCGCGAAGTAGCCGTATATGCGCTTTGAGCTGGGAGTGTAGGCCTCGAGTCGGTGGCGGAACCGAAAAAGCCGCTCCACTCGATCCCGATCCCAGACGAGCGAGTCGAACGGAGAGAGCAGCGTTGGTCGGGAACGGAGCCCGGCTGTACCGGCCTGGAGCATTTCCGGCACGGCCCATGCCGGCTTGCGCCAGCCCTCAATCGCTACGGGCGCAAGCCCAAGATCGTCGGCAAGCCTGTTGACGACCGCCGACTTGACTCCGGTATAGCTTGCGAGGTCTCGCGTGGTGGCGACACCGAGGGCTCCGGCCGCTTGTCGCAGCAGGTGGCGCATCTGATCGTCCGGCTCGATCCTGGTCTCGAGCAGCTCGCCCGGGACTGCCCGTTCGGGCAGGTCGTAAACCCTTTGAAACCCCCGCCGCTTCGCGCACACGACCTCGCCAATATCGAGGAGCCACTCCACGGCGATCTTGGTATCTGACCAGTCCCACCAGGGGCCACCTCTTTTCGCGCCACCGAGCTCGTTGGCTGTGAGCGGGCCATCTGAGCGGAGCCGGTCGAGGATGATCTTGCAGGCCTGATCGGCGTTGTCGAGCCTGTGCCACCGGTGCCCGCGCTCGCGCCGGGCCTGGCGCTGGAAGTCGTAGAAGGGCCAGTCCTCCATCGGCAGGATGCAGGCGGCATGCGCCCAGTACTCGAACGCACCAAAGGGTGGACCGGCCCAGTAGGCGCTGTCGACCTTCTGGGCTTCGACGGGTCCGAGCCGGGCGTAGGCCACTAGCTGGTGCGAGCGCGCGAGGACAGAGATCGTGTCGAGTTGCACGGCTCGAAGTCGCCTGAGCATCCCGGCTGGGTTGGTCGCGAGGCGCGATCCAAGGAGACCCTGGCCGGCGAGCGCGATGCGGCGCGCGTCTCGGGCTGAGATGGGCTCCGGTGCGCCGGTTGGCATCAACGACGCCTGCGCTCGCCCCAAGGACTCCAGGTCACCGGTGTGATCCGCTCCTCCATCTCATCGGTGCGCCTCACCGGGTAGGATGAGGATATCGGAAGGGAGTCGGCACTCCCGGGTCGTTCGAAAGGAACAGCGTGAGACGACGGGTGAGCCTGCTTCGCTGCCCAGCTCTGTCGGTGGCGACAGTGGGGGTTGCTCTCGGGCTGGCGCTTGCCGGGTCGTGGTCGAGCGTTGCCGTTGCGAGCTCAGCGAGAGCGACATATGGAGCTGGCTGGTCGCGCTTCGAGGCGGGTTTCCCTGTGACCCCGAAGAGAGGGTCGGGTGCGCAACTGAAGCAGTTCGCCAAGGACTACCCCGAAGTGACCGGAGTCGTCCTTTACTACGCGACTCATTCGACGAGGGATATTTTCCGTGCTGGAGCTGCGGTGCCGGCACCGCCCACCGAAGCCGTGATCGTCATTCACTTCTCGCGGGCCTCACTTGTCCCGAGCCTCGTAGGCGAGATCAAGAAGGTGCTGCCGAAAGCAAACGCAGTGAAGGTGAACGGTTTCTCTGGTATGCGATTCGTCTCCTCCACCGCAACCTCTCCCATCGCCAAGGGATCCACGATCTCGGATCCGAAGTCCTACCTGGGTGTCCTGATACTCGGTAAGGGTGACACGCTCTTCGAGGCTGACGCGATCGAGAGTACCTCGGCAGGGGCGTCGGCGTTCCTGAGCTCGGCCAAGCCCATCCCCTAGGGTGAGCGTGGTGGGCCCGCCTACCTGGCCCGCCCGGCCCGGCCGGCCTGGCTGGGCCCGAACCGTGTGCCGAAAGTGACCGCAGCGGCCGGCCGGGCCCGAACCGTGTGCCGAAAGTGACCGGCGACCCCCCTGTCCGGTCACTTCAGGCACGAGGTTCGCCCAAAATGGCGGCCCTGGCCTGCCCGACTCCCCCCTGAGCCGCCTGCGCCCCCTGAGCCGCCTGCGCCCCCTGAGCCGCCTGCGCCGAGCGCCCCGCCCGCCCCGACGGGACAGCCACGGAGTGGTCGGCATCGGCGAGCTGCGC
>JAKACA010000182.1 GCA_021796455.1 Actinomycetes bacterium | reverse complement strand
CCGGCCGTTAGACTCGCCGCGATGACCACGAGCCCCGAGACTGAGCAGGAGCAAGCCCCGGAACCGCCGCGCGGTCATGTGCGCATGGTCTACTTGGGCCCAGTCGCCCCCCACTGGGAGGTGGAATCGGAGTTCGGCGACCGTAACGTGATCGAGGAGTTCCGCCAGAGGGCACTAGCGCGTCTCGTGCTCCTCCCGCCGCACGACCCGCAGTTCCGACGCAACCGTGAGCGAATCGTTCGAGACTCCGAGCGAGAGAACATAGTGCTCGAGTGGGACCTTGGCGTACCCGAAGAAGAGGTCGGCGGCGCTCTTTAGCTCGATGTCCGCGGGTCTCGGACTCGTCTTCTGACTCTCTGGTCGGTCGCCGTTCAGCCGTCGATCGGCAACTCCAGCCGTGCCAGCCAGAGGCCTGGCGCGTCCACCTCAGCTGGCGTGGGCAAGTTCCTCGCATCGCCCCACATCTTTGCCAGTTGGAGCTCGCCCGAACGGTCGAGCACCCCCGCGACGAATCGGGCACCGCGGTCTATCTGCGACTGGTCCAACCTGAGCCCGAAGAGGGTCTCGGCCACCCTCTCCCCATCTCCGCGGCTCACCCGCCGCCGCCGCATCGCCTCGCCGATCGGCGTCGTGTTGCCGATGACGCGGCTGCCGATGGTTCGCGTCACGTTTTCGGCAAACCCCGACACGGCCGCCGTGACGGCGTCCAGCTCAGCGCGGACTCGCGTGAGCGCGGGGTCAGACCCACCTGGCAGCGATGACGAGGGGTCGCCGAGCGTTCTCGCGAACGACGCCAGGTCGCTCGGATCGCTTTGCTGCAACAGCTGTCCGAGCGCGTCGGGGTCGGGGCGTACCAGCTGGGCGTGCTCCACTACGAGACCGGCGATGCGATCGGCGACCGCCTGCCTCGACAGGACAGTGTGGTATGCCATCTCGTGGACACAGAGCCAAAGTCGCAGATCGTCGATCGGCAGGCTCCAGTCAGCGGCCACGGCCGCGAGATTCCCACTCACGACCAGCAGCTCTTCGCCCGGGACGGGGGCGAGCGGCACGTCGTAGGTCCCAAGCGCCCTCTCGGCGAGGTGGCCGGCTACGGAGCCGATCTGCCAGGCGGTCAGCGCCGGGAACATCGCTGCCGCCCACTTACCAAGGAGACCGGTCATCTCGTCGTCGTCTTCTGGGAGGGCCGGGCTGCCGGACAGGTCCGGGGTGAAGGCGCCGCTCTGAGCAGGCGGGAACTCAGTGCCGCCGCCCTTGCCTTGTCCTTCGCTCTCGCCGGGCTCGGTCGGGCCAAGGGCTGCAGCGAGACGATCGAGGACAGGGCGCCAGACATCGAGAGTGCGCCGTGTCCACTCGGCGCGGCTCGCTGGCACGAGGCGCACCGAGCCACCGGCCGGGGCAACTGGCATTCCCGTCACTTCCGAGACGTGAAGCTCCGCAATCGCGCTCAGCTCCTCGAATCGGATCCGCTCGATCGGGTCGGGGTTCGGGTCAGGCCCGCCGCCTGCGGTGATCTGAGCCGCAAGCTGGTAGGCCAGCTGCCACTGGAGTCCGGTACCGGACGGCATCATGCGGACAAGGTCACCGAGCATGCTGCGCAAGAAGTCTCCGCCGCCGAAAAACGGAGTGTCACTCACCCATGCGATGCTAGGCGGTTGGCGGAGCTGTCGAGGCCGTCAGGCGGCCGGCTGCAGGAGGGCCTCGACGGTGATGATCGATGTCCCCCTCTCGATCGTGAGAGAGACCTTGACGTCCGGAGGCATTACGTAGAGCGCCCGTTGGAGGGCTTGGACCGACTCGATTCTCTGGCCGTTCACCGCCTCGATGACGTCTCCTACCTTTAGGCCAGCTTCCCCCGCGGCAGATTTCCCGGTTGCTATCGAGATGATCTCTACGCCCGGTTGGACTTCCTGTCGCGGCTCGTTGGACGAGGCTGCGAGGTCTCCGCCGGCCGAGCCGAGCGCCATCGAGCAGGTGCACCGTCCCTCGATGCCAAGCCAGCCGTGGATGACGCGTCCATGCTGGATGATCTGGCGGCCGACCTGCACGGCGAGCTCGCCGGGAACCTCGGTGACCTGGTTGCCCCTGCGGCCGGTGATCATGCCCACGAGCCGCGCCTGGCCGTCCACAAGGACGGCGCCGGCGGGAGCCAATCCGAGGTCACGAGCCTGCAATGAGATGTTGTCGAGAAGCTGGTAGTTGTCACCGGACGAGGTCACTCCGGCCGAGCGCACCGATCCGATCGCGACAATCGAAGCATCGGCTCTGTCGGCATCTCGGTCGTTGCCCGAGAGCTCGGACCACTCGATAGCCAGCCAGTCGCCAGGCAGGACAGAGCTGTCAGGCGAGGCCGGAAGGGCAGCGAAAGCAGTCGACCCGGTGATGTTGATGCTCACTACCGCCAACTGAGTTTCCTGATCGGCTCCGACGACACGACCTGCATATACCGCACCGTCAGATGTGGTCACGGCGATCGCGGATGCTCCTTCTACGAGTGGGAGCGGCACGAGGATCTTGCCCTTCGAAGAGATCACGACGCCGTTGCCGCTGAGGGTGCCGCCTGACTTGGACACCTGGACAACCGCCAGGGCCGAATGCACCCGTGCAGCGATGGAGTAGAGGGTTGGCGGTGCCAGGGCCGTGACACCCGAGGGCACGACCGTCGTAGATACCACGGCGGCCTGAGCCGCGGTTCGCGGGCTTCTTCCTGTCCAGACGGTCAGGTGTGTGCCGACAAGCACGACGCCCGCTGCGAGCACGGCTCCGACGAGCCCTGCTGACCACGCGCCGGCGCGGGTCGGGGTGCGCGAGAGCCATCGTTCGCGCACAGCCGATGCTTCGGTGGAGATGGAGCGGGTCGGCTGCCAACCCACCTCCGAGGGGTGGCGCCAGAGTCGATCCTCGAGTGGGAGCAGGAGACCCGGCTCGTCGTCGTCGAAGCTTTCATCGAACTCGTGAGAAGCTTCTGTCACGGTCCCCGAGGATACAAACCGACCGACTCGGTGTGTGCGCGGCTCGCTCGGCCCTGTGCTGTGCGCGTGAAGGCTTGCCGCTGCGTACCATTCACCTGTGCCCGGAAACCCCTCGCCTGAACCGCCCGCAGGGGATGACTGGTTGCTTCTCACCGATGCAGTCTTGTCGAGCGCGTTGGCGCTCGAGTGGTCGCAGGGGGCGCCTTGGGGAGGAGTTGCGGGTTTCTTCGGGATCGTGCGGGATCACGCCGAGGGACGAGACGACGTCGTGGGCGTCGACTACGAGGCCTATGAGGAGCAGGTGTTGCCGCGGCTCCGTGGGCTTGCAGCCAAGGCGCGCTCGCGATGGCCGGACACCGGACGGATCGTGCTCTGGCACAGGATCGGCTACCTCGCCGTTGGGGAGACGTCTGTGGTGGTGGTGGTCTCGGCACCCCACCGCGACGGTGCTTTTGGGGCTTGTCGCTTCCTCATAGATACCTTGAAGGAGACACTTCCAATCTGGAAGCTAGAGCACTGGTCTGAAGGTTCGGGCTGGAGCCCGACAGTCCGCCCGATCGACGAGGTGGAGCAGAGGTGAGGCCGTCGCTCGCGATCGATGTCGGTACGTCGAGAACCTTGGTTGTCGAGCCGACTCGTGGCGTGCTCGTGGACGAGCCGAGCCTGGCTGCCGTCGACATTGCGACGGGAAAGCTGCTTGGGTTCGGGAGGAGAGCCTGTGCGATGGTTGGCACCGCGGCGGGCGAGGTGGTAATCGCAAGGCCGGTCCGCCAGGGACAACTCGTAGACCTGGAGCTGACGGACCAGATTGCCGCGGAGCTCCTCGAGCGAGCGAGACACGTCGGCGTACACCGCCCAGAAGTGCTCTGCTGCGTCCCAGGGTCAGCGACCGGTGTCCAGCAAAGGGCGCTCGAGCGCTCTTTCAAGAAGGCCGGCGCCCACAAGGTTGGCTTTGTCGACCATGCAGTCGCGTGCGGAATCGGTGCCCGCCTGCGCCTGGAGGAGCCTGTCGCCTCGATGGTGATGGACGTCGGAGCTGGGACGAGCGACATCGCCGTGATGGCTCTCGGAGGTGTCGTGACAGGGGCTTCCGTTGGCATCGGAGGCGGTGACTTCGACGAGGCGATCCGTCATCTGTGCCAACGCTCGTTCGATCTCGTGCTCCCTCCCGGATCCGCGGAGTCGATCAAGCGAGCGATCGGCAGCGCCTGGCCGACAGATGAGCGCAAGCTTGAAGTGCGCGGGCGCGACGCCGGCAACGGCATGGCCCGAACCGTCGTGCTGTCTCGCGGGGAGGTATCGACGGCTATCGACGAGCACGTCGACACGATCATTCGCGCGGCCGTGAGCTGTATCACCGAGTCGCCTCCGGATTTGGCGAACGACCTCTTGGCGCGTGGGCTGTACCTTGCCGGTGGAGGAGCTCTCCTTGGTGGCTTCGCCCAGCGATTGGCCACGGCCACCGGGATCCCGATCCACCTCGTCACGTCTCCGGAGACGGTCGCCGTCAACGGCGCTGCGCGCTCGCTGCGCGCTATGCGCTTAGCGCCGCCATCCGCGCCGGCGGGTTCGCGGCTCGACGTACCGCGATCGACGGCGGACTGAGTCGGCTAGAGGACCTAGGAACGGAGGAGGTCCTCGGCGGCCTGACGTACCTGCCAATCCCTGTCCTGCAGGGCTTGCTCGAGCGCCGAGAGGACCTCCGGACCGTCGAATGGGGCCAGCGCAATCACGGCCCGCCGCCGCACGGCGGGCCTGTCCTGCAGACCCCGCATGATGCAGGGGAGTCCCGCCGGGTCTCCGATCGCCCCGAGAGCGGCTACCGCGGACTCGCGACAGAGCGGGTCAAAATGTCCAGAGGCGATCCGGCAAAGGTCTTCGACTGCACGACGGTCCCTTGCCTCGCCGACTGCGAAGCAGGCGGCCTCGACGACGCTCGCGTCGGTGTCGGCGAGCAGCGGGAGGTAGTTCGCCATATCGAGAGGCAGCGCCAGCTCAGCGATGTGCCGGCGAGCCGAGGCCGACGAGTCGCACATCGCTCGTGCGACGTGGTCGCTTCCGGCCTTTCCCATCCGCACGAGTGCCCCGAGCGCGGTGGTGCGCACTCCTGGGTCCATGTCGTCGAGGAGAGCGAGAGCTCGCTGCTGATCGCGCTCGTAACCGGCGATGGCGGCCGCGCGAAGGCGCAGCGCGCGCTCGACACCCTCTGGTGCGTGCAAGTCTGAGTGATCATGAGCTCCTACGATCCTCAGAGCCTAGAGGCCCAGGCCGCAGACGTGGCGAACGATTCCCGCTCGGCTCCGCTGCCCGGTGCCGCCTCTCCGTCGCCACGATGGAGCTTGCGGTTCAAGGTGCTGAGCGGGACAGGGGTCCTTCTTGCGGTTGCCCTCCTCGTCTCGTCTCTTGTCAGCATTCCCTACTACGCGCTCACTCCTGGCAGTGCGCAGAGCGTCTTGCGACTGATCGGGCTCCCTCCAGCGAAGACTCACGACCACAAAGGATCGGTGGACCTCGTCGACGTCGAGATCACTTCTATGCGAGCGATCGACTGGATTTACTTCGAGCTTGATCCGAGTGCGTCCATCTACTCGTCGGCCGCCATCCGGGGCCCGGAGACAAGCGCCCAGTACAACACCGAGGGCGTGCTTGACATGGCCGATGCTCGTCAAGCCGCGAAGGTCGTAGCCCTCACAGAGCTTGGCTATCGAGTAAGGGTCGTTCCCAACGGTTCACTCGTCTATGCGCTCGATCCCGGTTCTCCGGCCGAGGCCGCGCTCAAAGTCGGAGACGTCATCACCAAAGTGGGTGCCAGGAGCGTCAGCTCGCCCGCCGCGCTTTCCTCCGCGCTCTTCGGATATCGGGCGGGCCAGGCCGTTTCTCTGGGCTACAGGGCCTATCCAACCGGAGCCACGAAGGTCGCGACTGTGAACCTCGGTCTTTGGCGGTGGCAGGGAACGGGCGCGAACGAGCAGCTCACCTGTGTCCCGACGGGCGCGAGGACATCCGACCGAGTCGCCAGGCTCTTTGACGACCGTGGCGTTCTCTATGCCCCCAGCACCAAGCATCCTGGCAGCGCCACGCCGTGCATAGGCGTGCTTGCAGCCGAGCCGTCCTACGCGGTGAGACTCCCGTTTCAAGTCAACCTAAACAGCGAGGGAATTGTCGGCCCGTCCGCCGGACTGGCTTTCACTCTCGGACTGATCGAGAAGCTGGACGCAGCCGATCTCACCGGAGGACGGCAGGTAGCGGCAACAGGAACGATGTCGGTCACCGGTGCAGTGGGCGCGATCGGGGGGATCCGCCAGAAGACGATCGCTGTTCGCGCGGCGGGAGCGAGCATCTTTCTCGTACCTCGTGCCAACTATGCAGTCGCAAGGCAGAATGCCGGTCCGAAGTTGAAGGTCTATGCAGTTTCGACCATCACGCAGGCGCTCAGGGTCCTCGAGAGGCTCGGCGGTCGGCTCGTCAAGGTCGGCC
>JAKACA010000181.1 GCA_021796455.1 Actinomycetes bacterium | reverse complement strand
TGGCGGGTGGAGCACATCGTCCTCGGCGACAGCTTCCACCCTGGAAGCGGTGCTGCGTGCACCGAGCCGGGTGCTGCGATCCAGATCGGAGACGAGATCGTCTCCACTGACGGGCGGCATGGCGACGAAGTCACTCCACCGGGAGCCCTACTCGGACGCGGACGCTGGATCGGACGGCGACATCGTCACCCACAGCTTCAAACAACTCGGGCTTGGTCCTGTAGTTGGCACTCGAACGTGGGAGGAGTCATTGCCATCTGGCCACGACACCCGCTCGTGGACGGGACTCTCGTATCTCAACCAGAGTTGGCCTTCTGGTTCACAGACGCCCGATGGGGTGCCGAGAACTACGGGGTGGACCCAGACGTCGAGGTCGAGATCCTGCCCGACGAGTGGGCCGCAGGTCGTCTGAGCTCGCCGCGGCGCGAGCCCCCCGGGGGACTGGCACAGGCGGGGGGCGACGTGGCCGGTTGTTTTCGTACGTTGAGCGTAATAGTATGAGTCAGGTGGGAAGGAGCGTGGGGAACCTCTCGTGGGGACGTCGCAACGACCGCGGGCTCCTCGTGCTCATAAGCTTGGCCGAAGGACCAAAGCACGGCTATGCCTTGCTGAAGGACATCGAGGCGTTCGCTGAGGTGAGCCTCAGCCCGGGGACGCTCTACGCCGCTATCGCGCGTCTCGAAGATGCCGGACTGGTAGAGCCTCTGGACTCACAGGCGCGCCGGCGTCCCTACCGCCTCACCACGACTGGACGGGCGGCTCTTCGCGCGGAGCTCGAAGCGGCGGTGACGCTCAGCCAGATGGGTCTCGGGCGTCTGAGGGTGATCGGCGCATGAGCGCGGCAGGACTGGGTATGCGTGCCGTACGTCGCTCGCTCGCCTGCTACCCACTGTGGTGGCGCGAGCGTTACGGAGCGGAACAGGAGGAGCTCGCCGAGGATCTGGCCGCGGAGGGGCGACCTCTCTGGCCGATCGCAGCCAGCCTGCTTGCCGGATCTGTCCGCGCGCGCTTGAGCGGCTCCGGGATGCCACCGGTGGCAGAGCTCTGGTCAGGCCGCACGCGCACCTCCGTCGCCATAGGTACTGTCCCCGCGGCTGTGGTGCTGCCGCTGGAGTTCGCTTTCCTGGCGAGCGTCACCGAGCACGGTTGGTCCGGACCAGGCTCGACCGCGGCCATCACGCTTTCGGGGGCTGGTTCGGCCACCCATTGGGAGCTGACGGCGCTCTCTGTCGTGTGGCTTCTCTGCGCGGTCAATCTCCTTGTCGCTGGGAGTCACTTCGTCGTAGCACTGTGGGCGGTCGCGTCAGGGGTTGGCCGCGTGAAAGTGGCGGCCCTGGCCGTTGCCCCGCTCGCTGCGGTCCTCGTGTGCCTGTCGATGCTGCACTTTTCCTCCGCGCTGAGCCCCGTCGTGTCCGGAGAGGAGAGGAACCTGATAACTGGTGCGACACATGTGTTCTACGCTGGGCGGGGGCACCCCTTGGCGGCGGCGGCGCTGCGCTGGGGAGGGTGGTTTCTTGGCGTCGGCGGGTGGGCGGTAGGAGTGCTTGCACTCGGCCGAGAGGCGCCGCGCTGCGATCTGCCGTTCGGCGCGCTGTGGATTGGGGCCTCGAACGCTCGGACGACAGCTCTCGGTCAAGGTGGGCTCGTGGTGGGCTTCATAGTGCTCGAGGCGACTATGGCACTCCAGGGTTCCGGCGGCCCAAGTGGCAGCCTGCGGTACGTTTCTCGCCTTGGGCCCTGGACGATTCCCGTCCTCGTCATGCTCGGATGCGTCGCCGCGCTGTCGTTCATCGGTGCGACATGTGCGCGCAGGGCGTCGGTCGAGTTGCGCACGCTTTCGAGTCAATCCAGCTCGTGACGGCTGCCGACACCTTGCCTGTGAGCATCTCCGCCCGGCGATCGTGGTATCCAGCGATACCGTGAACAAGAGTCCTGGCATCTCGTCGTGGTTGTGCTCGTCACCTCCTGTGGGGTGCCAATACTCAGCGCAGCATCACCAGACGCTGGTCGCCAGGAGTGGCTACTGGGCGGTCCGGCCGATGACGAGGTCGATGGGCCGATCGTAGTTCCGGGCGCTGTTGATGTTCCGATGCAGGCGGTGGTTGAGCGACGCGACGTCCACCAGCGCGAGGCTTCCGGCGTCAGCGACGGCGACGTCGCAGAGGAGGGCCATGTCGTTCATGCAGCCCAGCACACTGCGATCTGCCGTCTTGGCGATCAGCAGTTCGTCGGCCCGCAGATCGCCGAAGATGCCGGCAGGCAGGCTCTCAGCGAGCAGCTCGCGCTCGATCAGTTCGCAAGCGAGTTTCTTGGTCGCTCGCAGGTCGGATGCCCGGACGTCGGGTTCGAAGATCGTGAACAAGGTGCCGGCATGGGTGAGAAGCAGGCACTTGCGCCGGTCGAGAACAAGGAGGTTCGCGTACCAGTCCTCGTCATCGGGACCCTGCGTCGCCAGCTGCGCGGGGCGGATCACGTCGAGCAGCTTTTTCGTGCACCGGAGGATCACTGCTCGATCGTAGGTGCCAACCGGTCGGCGTCGGCGGGCTCAGGCGGCCGGACGGTGGTACTCGTGGACGGGAACTCCGAGGCGGTCGATCCGTCGGACCCGACCGACAACCCCGAGGCCTGGTTCGGCCACCTTGGCAGTGCGTGCCGGCGTCATGAGCTCACGGGCCCGGTGCGGGCGATGGGAGCTGTAGTGCGCCCGCACCGGGGTCTTGATCACCTCGATACCTCCGGACGCGAAGATCTCGTCGAAGGGCCCGGCAAACTTGTTATCGCGATCGCGGACGAGGAACTTGAGCGCGTTCGCCCGGTCGGCGAGGTTCATCGAGAGGTTGCGGGCCTGTTGGGTCACGCAGGGACCAGTGGGTTTCGAGGTCACGCCGGCCAGGGGGACGAGTCTCGTGTCCAGCTCGATGAAGAACAGCACATAGAGCCGAGGGAACAACACCGTTTCCACGGTGAAGAAATCCGTCGCCAAGATGGCGTGGGCCTGGTCCGACAAGAAGCTCCGCCAGCTCGTGCCACCCCTGGTGCCTGCGCGACCGAGCCCCTCTCCGGCGAGCACCCGGCGGTTCATGGTCGCTGACACCGAGACCCCCAAGCGAGTCCTTCGGCTCCCCTTGGATCCGCAGGTAGCCCCAGCGAGGGTTCTCCTGTCCCAGGCGAAGGATCAGCGCCCGCACGTCGGCGGCGATTGGCGGGCGCCCCCGAGCGCGCCGCGGGCAGGTCCACCTCTTGGCTACGTGCCTGCGGTGCCAGCGCAGCAGCGTCTCGGGGGTCACGAAGAAGGCCGACCAGTGCTTGGGTGCCAGCAGCCTCGATGCCGCCGCGAGGAAGGCCCGGTCGCCGTCGTTGAGCGGCGGCCTGGTGACCTGGCGCCGCAGGACGGAGAGCGCGTGGCGGAGCACCACGAGCTCCAAGTTCTTCGAATACTCGGAACGGAAGCGCAGGAGCACAAGGGCTAGGACGCGTCGAGCCAGGACGTAGACGACGCACAGAAGCACGAGAGGAGCCTCCGCGAGCCGGCGGGTCGAGGCACGATAGCCCCGAACTTCACGCGGCGAAGGGACCTCGGTGAACGGGCTCCCTCGTCGGGAGCATGATCGAGTATCGGCACCCCACGCCTCATGCACTGCGCTTGGTGGCCGGGGCGTCGGTGGCGGTGAGAGGGATGCGTTTGCCATCGACGACAGCATTGATCTCGAGGTGACCGCCGAGTGCTTCGACGTAAGCGGCGAGCGTCGAGAGCAGCATGTCGCCTTCTCGCTCGATCCGAGAGATCGTCGACTGGGGCCGCTGCATCGTGCGGGAGAGCTCCACCTGGGTGAGCTGACGGACGCGGCGCAACTCGCCCAGGGCGTCGCGCACCTGCTCGGCGACAACCTTGGCCCGCTCGCGCTCGACCCGCTCCCGACGGGAAGCATCCGCCATAACGTCGGCTTCTAGCTCTTCGAAGTGCTTCATCGTTTGCTCCTCTTCATTCTTCATGGTCTCGACGTGCTGGGCGTACAGGCGCTCCGCTTCGGGAATGGCCCGGCGGTACCAGGACTGCCACTGCCCGGCCCTGTTGCCGCCGACGAGCAGGACCGCCCGACGTGACGGGTCGAAAACGAACAGCACTCACAGGTGCGCCCGACCGAGTGAAGCCCGGAGCTCTTTCAAGTTGGCGAGCCTGCTCGCCTGGATGGTGTCGATCGTGGGCCTCCCGAGTGCTGGACCGTGGTCACGCAGCATGGCGATCCGGGCCGCGGCGCACCCATCCCTACCCGGGACTGGTGCGACGGGTCATATCGGAGTAAAGTGGGAAAGTACGACTATTAGAGTGTAGGATGGACGCATGGTACGGACAACGCTGCGGGCGAAGGGCCAGCTGACCCTGCCGGACGAGATTCGGAGGGCTGCTCGTCTGGAGGAAGGCGACCTGCTGGACGCCGAGCTCACGCCCGACGGCATCTTGTTGCGCCCGCAGAAGCTGATTGACGCCACCCAGGCGTGGTTTTGGACACCCGAGTGGCAAGCAGGAGAGCGGGAAGCCGACGGTGATCGAGCGGCTGGGACGATCCAGACTTTCGAATCTGGCGAGGAGTTCGTAACGGCACTGCGCGACCGAGCCAAGCGCCGTAGTCGACGGTCGTCATAGAGAAGCGGTGCCGACGTACTCCTGGATAGCCCGTTTCGGTAAGGATTTTGACGCCCTCACACCAGCTCAGCAGGCAGCCTTTCTCGTCGCGGTCAGCCAGTTCGTCGAGGACCTCAGCGGCGGGAGGGGTTTTCGCAAGGGTCTCCGAGTTAAGGGAATCAAGGGGGCGATCGGCATATTCGAGATGACCTGGGCTGATGACGGGCGGGCGACGTTCGAGTACGGCTACCCAGTCAGGGAAGGTGACACTCACGTCGTTTGGCGCCGAATCGGGACTCACACAATCTTCAACGAGCCTTGACGTCGAGGTAACGGGGCATCGTTCCGAGAAGCTGCGAATCGACCAGTTGAGGGAACAACTCCGCCGCTGAGTGCCCCGAAAAGGCCGACTGGACCCGCCCCGATATCCCGGCGGCGATATGTCCCAACACGCCGGCTCCTGGGCGCTGGCTGGTGAAAGGTCCCATCTACAGCGTTCAGATCTGGATAGATCCGTCCGGGTTGATGGTCACGCCGAGGGTCACCAGGCTGATGCGCTGTTCCACATGACGAGCATGCCACGTGACATGTCCCCGAACGAGCGCCCCCGAACTGCGGTCCGACCGCTGATGCGAGCGTGGTCTTACGCCGGCTCCGTGCCTAGATCTCGATGATGCGAACGTGGGCGTCTAGGCGGCGGAGATCAGCCGGATCGCTGGTGATGACGGCTTGGTCACGTCGACGGGCATTGAGCACCACGCTCGCGTCGATAGGGTCGCGAGTGCCTCGCTGCCCACACAGGATCCCGGCGGCCTTGGCGTTCGGTTCGTCAAGGGCGGTGACGGTGACGTTGGCCAAGTGCAGCGTCCGTGCGAGACGGACTTGGCGCGGGCCCGACCGCCACGCCTGAGCCAACGGGCCGGCTGGGATGTCGATGGGAAGACCGGCCGCGTGCGCTTCGTCGAGTAGAGCCTGCATCCTCCGATCGGCCCGCTCGATGGCGATCAGGGCTCCGGTATCGAGCGTGACACCTGGCATCAGCCGAGACCTAGAGCTTGCCGCGCCCAGCGGCGGTCTTCGTCGGAAGGTCCACCCGTTTCCGCAGCCATCTCGGCGAGAAGTGCCGCCAGGTCCTCGTAGTCCTGGCGTTCGGCCAGCGTGGCAGCGATGTAACCAGAGAGTGAACTCGCACGGCCCTCATCGACCGCCTGACGTGCGGTCGCGAGCACTTCGTCCGGGAGGCTGATGGCGATCTTCGTGGTCATACCACAATCATACCCGCGGTCGTGCTGACGAGGTAAGCCAGCGGGACCAGAGTCGGCTCGGAACTGACCCATATCGCCATGCTCACCGGACCTCGCGCCCTATCACCGATCGCCGGGACCGTGCATCACTGACTCGCTGCGGTCGAGGCTGTCGGCCGCAGCCCTGGGGCCGCCGGCGGCATCTGGGATCAGGACGTCAGGGCCTGCTCTGAGCGCAGGATCCCGATCAGCACGATGTCTTCGTAGGCGCCCCGCACCCAGGCATGCTCGCGCAGCCGCCCCTCGACTACGAACCCGGCCTTCTCGTAGGCTCGGAGCGCGGCAGCATTCGACGCGATCGCCTGAAGGTGGATGCGGCGCAGGTTGCAGCGTAGGAACCCGAACTCAACGAGCTGGCGGATCGCTGCCGTCCCGCGCGCCCGCAACCGCCGGCTCACGGGCGCTTATCGGGCTTTTCTCGATGAAGTGGGGACCCTGACCAGCCGACCGCTCCGCCATAGGCCGAGTTGAAGGGGGCCAGGGGCCTCGCCAGTCTTGCGGCGATGAATTCCTGCGAGAAGGGAGGCCCCTCCGGAGGTGTGGGCTGGCGCCCAAGTGCTGCTCGGGCTCGACG
>JAKACA010000180.1 GCA_021796455.1 Actinomycetes bacterium | reverse complement strand
AAGCACTGTCGCGGCAATCAGGCTCCTCGTCGATTGCGGCCACCTGAGCCAAGGTGAGGGAGCCGTGCTCGGCGAGGCTTACCGTTTCTTGACCGCGACTCGGAACCGCTGGCACCTTGTGGGCAGCTTCATCGCGGGCGCGGGGGGCATCGTGAGCAGGATCGGCTCTGACTCGCTGCCATCGGACAGGCACGCTCTGTCCAGGCTCGCTCGGTCCCTCGGCACTTCGCCAACCGAGCTCCGGGAGGCATACCGGCGCGTGACACGACGAGCTCGGCGCGTAGCAGAAAGGCGCTTCTACGGTCTGTGAGCCGGCCACTGCATATGGGATCTCTGAGCCGACCACTGCCTATGAGAGAAGATGCTCACCCAAGTCCTCGGGACTGTCGACATCGGCAAAGCTGAGCGAGCTCACAGCTCTCCCCCACTCGGTCTCGTCCAGGTAAGCCGTGTCTCGGCCCAGAGCCGATGACACCGCCCTCTCGCCGCTATCGACCAGAGCGACGGCGCTGTCAAGATCCGCCGGTGACCATCGCGCGCACAGAGGCTGGATGCGGCCGCCAACCACCGGTACCACAGAGCTCGATTCCTGCCTGGCAGCAAGCCACTCGAGGAGGTCCCCGGTGAGCCATGGCAGATCGGTGGCAATCACTATCACGCCACTTTCTGTGCTCCGCTCGCGCAGCGAGAGCCAGCCCGATGCGATGGCTGCCAGCGGTCCCTCGCCTGGATCTGGGCGCGCGGTCACGAGCCCGGACCAACCGGGACCCACCTCCAAGGCCGGGCGGGCAACCTCTGCCAACAGGCGTCCCAGGCGCACCGCCAGGAATTCGCCGCCGACTTCCAGCGTCGCCTTGTCACGGCCCATCCTCCGGCTGCGACCGCCCGTCAGCAAGAGACCGCCGACGAGAGGTCGCGAGAGGGGACCCCGGCTGGCCTCAGCGCCCCTCTTCATCACTCGCGCTCGTGCCAGCTAGTTCGGCGGCAACTGCCTCGGCATGCACAAGGGCATCAGCGGGCGCGAGCCCGGCTCGCCCGACAAGAAACGCCGCGATCGGAGCCGCCGTCCGCTCAGACGAGTGAGCTGCGACACCGGCGACCGCGAGCAGGAGCTCGACCGTCGCGGCATCAGGAGGTTCGACGTCGAGCCGCCTCGAGAAGCTCTCGAGAAAATCATCAGCCTTTGGCACCGGCCCGACCTCCCCCGTCTGCGTGCGCGAGCGCTCCCGCGTTCTCTATCTCGATCTCCTCGAGGTCGTCAGCCGGCTCGAAGCCGACGACCCGGCCGAAGAAGTAAAGCTCTGCCTCCAAAGTGGCCTTTATGTTCTCAGCCTTGCGGAAGCCATGCTGCTCTCCCTCGTAGGCAAGGTAGGCAAACGGCACGCCGCTCCCGCGCAAGGCCCGCGCCAGCGCCTCACTCTGCTCCGGAGGCACGACCTTGTCCTCGAGACCCTGGAACAGGATGAGGGGAGTCCGGAGAAGCTCGGCGTGGAAGACCGGCGAACGTTGCTCGTAGAGTGCCTGCGACTCGGGCCACGGACCTATGAGTCCGTCGAGGTATCTCGACTCGAACTTGTGGGTGTGCCGGGCAAGCGCCCCCGCGTCGGCGACCCCGAAATAGCTGGCACCTGCCGCGAAGACGTCGCGAAAGGTGAGGGCGCATAGCGTCGTGTAGCCTCCGGCGCTGCCTCCGTGGATAAGAAGGCGGTCCCCGTCCACGCGCCCTGCGGCCGCCAGATACCTGGCCGCGTTCACGCAGTCGTCGAGGTCGACGATGCCCCATCGCCCCCGCAAACGCCGGCGGTACTCGCGGCCATAGCCCGAGCTTCCACCGTAGTTGACGTCGACGACTCCGATGCCCCGCGAGGTCCAGTACTGGATAGCGTAATTGAGCGACACCGCCGCTGCTGACGTCGGCCCCCCGTGGCTGGAGACGATCAGCGGGGGGAGCTCGCCAGCAGGCGCAACATAGTCAGGGTTCTTTGGCGGGTAGTAGAGCCCGTGGGCGACGAGTGACCCTTCGGTGGGAAAATCGATCGGCTCCGGCTCTGCGAGGTACGACTCGTCGACCACTGCTTTCTGGGATGACTCGAGCGTCGTGACCCTCCCCGAGGGCAAGTCCAGCGAGACGATTCCGGTGGCTCGAAGCGGAGAGCCGGCGACAGCGACCACGCCGTCGCCGCGGGACACGACTCCGGCGAGATGGGTGTACGGCAGAGCGAGAACGGCCGAGCTCCCGGCGTGTATCACGCTCATCACGTCGAAGCCTGCGCGAGATGACACCGCCACGATGGCTCCGCCATCGATGAAGCAGTACGTGGACTGGCCAAAGGTCCAGTCGGGCTCTGCAAACTCTGCGTCAGCTGGTGCAAGGGGTCTTGCTCCGCTCTCCTCCTCGACGTAGATGTTCCACCAGCCGGTCCGGTCCGAAATGAAGTGCAGCCTGCCGTCGGGGGAGTACCGCGGTTGGGTCACGGACTCAGACTCTCCTCCGGCCACGAGACGCTCCCCAATAGCCCGGCCGTCGCTGCCAAGCTCGGCCTCCCACAGCTCGGTACCGTCCCAGGGCATGTTGGGATGGTCCCATGACGTCCAGGCGAGCCGCTTGCCATCGGGCGAAACCGTCGGAAAGGCAAAGAAGTCGTGGCCGCTGGCAACCACCCGAGGTGCAGATGTGCCATCGGCAGGAACGATCACGATGTCGTTCACCACCTCTGTGGCCACCCCGGGTGCGCCGTGTGTCTCCCTCACGCAATAAAGGCTGCGGCCGTCCCGGCTCATGACCGGAGCTGCGTAGCGGACCGAGGCCGGACTCGGTGGCTCGGCCGTGATCGGCTCGGGCACCGAGCCTCTGCCCACCCGGTAGAGGCGCTGGTCGGCGAAATTGGAGAAATAAACCGTGTCCCGGTCCACCACGTAGCACAGTCCGCCGTACTCATGGACAAGGGTCCGTGCCGAATAGCCTGCCGGCAACACCTCCTCGGTGATCCCATCGGCACTGCGCCTGACAATCGCGACACGGCCACCCTCCGCGGGACGCCCCTCGACCCAGTAGACGGCGCCCGCCACGACGGCTGGGTATGACAGGCTCACTGCTTCCTCAAGTACCCGATCGGCGGTGAGCGGCGACTTCCAGGAGCCGTAGGGCGCGACGTCAACCATGGGACGACGATAGGGCACCGGATATGGACGATGCAGCTCGAGATACAAAGTACGGTTCCGATGATGACCGACAGGCCCTTACGGGTCCTCCTTTTTGGAAAGGACGGGCGGACGGACGCCATCGCCGAAGGAATCCGATCCTCGGCGATGAGCTGTGAGCTCTCTATCTGCGCGCCGTTCGCGAGTCCAGGACTCGCCGCCAAGGCGGATCACTTCGCTTCGGCCTCACTCACCGATCTCGAAGCGATGGTGCGCCTCACCCGCCAGTCCCGCGCGGACCTAGTCGTCGTGGGACCAGAAGATCCTCTCGCGGCCGGTCTCAGCGACGCCGTCGCGGCACTGGGCGTTGCCTGCTTCGGACCGACCCAAGAGCTAGCCCGCGTCGAGACGAGCAAGTCCTGGACACGCTCTCTCCTGGACCGGCACGGGATCGACGGCAACCCGCGTCACCAGGCTTTCCGGCACGCTCGCGGCCTCTGGGAGTACTTGAACGAGCTCGGCGCGGTCGTCGTAAAACCGGACGGGCTGACTGGAGGAAAGGGGGTCAAGGTGCAGGGCGAGCAGCTCGCCTCCCACGAAGAAGCCCTCGCGTACGGGCTCGCCCTCCTCGAAGCTGATGGGTCCGTCGTCATCGAGGAGAGGCTCGACGGCGAGGAGTTCAGCCTTCAGACCATCACAGACGGCGAGGCCTTCGTGCATTGCCCGATCGCCCAGGACCACAAGCGCGCCTTCGAGGGTGACACAGGGCCGAACACAGGGGGCATGGGGTCGTACTCCTGTCCCGATGGGTCGTTGCCCTTCCTGTCCGATGCCGATGTGTCCGCAGCACGCCTGATCAACGAGGCTGTGGTGCACAGCCTCGGAAGGGAGGTCGGCCAGCCCTACCGCGGAGTCCTGTACGGCGGTTTCATGGCGACAGCGGGCGGTGTGGCTCTTATCGAGTACAACGCGCGTTTTGGCGATCCGGAAGCGATGAACGTCCTGCCGCTAATGAGCGGAGGCCTCCTCGAGCTCCTCTGGGCGACGGCGCAGGGTCGCCTCGGTGCGGTCGACGTGGCCTTTTCGCCGCGCGCGACCGTGTGCAAGTACGTGGTACCGGACGCCTACCCCGACGAGGGCGGAGCGGGCGCGCCAATTGCCACTGACGAGTCTCTCCTGGGGCCGGATCTCCGCTGTTACTGGGCTTCCGCGGAGCTCGCTGATGATTTGACAGTAAGAATGACAGGGTCGAGAGCCGTAGCCTTCGTCGGAATAGGCAGTACCACCGCCGAAGCCGAGCGTCTCGCCGAACGTGGGGCCTCGTCTGTGGTTGGTGCCGTGCGCCACCGTCGCGACATCGGTACGAGCGGTGCTCTCGCTCGTCGAGTCGACCACCTGGCAAGGCTAAGGGGCGCTCCGTCGCCTACGGCAGCTCCGCGACATGCCTGAAAGAACGCCTCGGCAGCACCGCCGTCGCGCCTCTGGGTTGCGTGCGGCGTCGTTCGGGGCTGGACGTGCCGCGCTCCTGCCGTTCCTCGTGTCGCGCGCAGTCGTTGTCGGCGCGCTCCTGCTCGCCCGCTTTCTCGTCACGGCGGTGCGCCCACGCGCTCATACCGCCATCGTGGCGGCCCACGCTGGACTGCTCGCATGGGACGCCAACTGGTACAGGCGGATCGCGGCGTTGGGGTACACGCGTGCCGGGCTTGGCTCTCTGCGCTTCTTCCCGCTCTATCCCCTCGCGGCGCGAGCTGTGTCGCTCGTGCCCGGAGTGACCACTGATGCCGCGCTGCTGATCATCGCGAACTTGTCGGGTTTCCTTGCCTTGGCTCTCATCTACCGGCTTGTGCTGATCGAGACGAGCGACGAGGCACTGGCCGCGCGTGCTGCGTTCTGGTTGGCGCTGTTCCCTGTCTCCTTCGTGCTCTCGATGGGCTATGCGGACTCGCTCTTGTTGGCCACGAGCCTCGCGGTCTTCCTCGCTCTAAGGACACGCCAATTTGCCACCGCGGCCGTCGCCGGGTTGCTCGCCGGCGCGAGCAGACCGGTCGGCCTCCTGCTCGCAGTGCCCGCCCTCCTCGAGGCTGCGCGCGACTGGCGTTCCGTCGCGGGTCGCAGCTGGTGGTCCCGCATCGCCGCGGTTGCCGCCGCACCAGTGGGTGCCGGCTGCTTCCTGACTTGGTCGAAGCTCCACGACGGGAACTTCTTTCTGCCACTGTCTTCCCAGCTCTCGCGCCAGAACCGCGGCGGGTTGGCGGATCCGCTCGCCACGATCGCCCACGACGTCTCATATCTCGCTCACGGTAGGCACCTCGGCACTGCGCTTCACGCCCCGTGGGCGGTGTTACTCGTGTTCTTGGCGATCGTCGCGCTACGGCGCTGGCCAATCTGCTATGGCGCTTACGCTGTGGTGACACTGGCGGTGACGCTCACGGCTCCGAACCTCACCTCTCTCGAGCGCTACGCGCTTGCGTGCTTCCCGTTCTCGCTCGCTCTTGCCACGTTGACCGAGCGACGAGCAGTCGGTATCGCCGCCTTCGCGCTCTCCGGCGCCGCGTTGGCCGGATACGCCCTCTTGACGTTTCTCGGCGCCTACATCCCGTGAGGGCCGGATCGACACCGCGCGCCGGCAGGCCAGGCACCGCGCGCCGGCCGGCCGGCCGGCCGGCCAGGCCTCTTCGAATGGCGTCGCTCAGGAGCTCTTGCCGAGGTTCTCGAGATAGGCCGGGCGACCGAGAAGATACCCCTGACCCAGGTCGATCTTGAGGGATCTCAACATCTCGAGCTCCTCCTCGGTCTCGATTCCCTCAGCCAAGCTCAGGGCCCCAGCCTGAGTTGCAAGCGAACGGAACGCCATGACGATTGCCTGCCTCACCGCGTCGTGGTCGACCCCGCGGGTCACGTCTGTGTCGATCTTTATGAAGTCCGGCCGGATGTCGAGCATGTGGCGCAAGCTCACATCAGCAAGACCGGCGTCGTCGACTGCAATACGTACGCCGGTCGACCGCAGCTCATCGATGGCTCCGGTGAAGCGCTGGTAGTCCTCGATGGCGGCATCCTCCTTGATCTCGAACACGACGCGGGTACGCCGGTCTAGATCGATGAGCTTTCGCAGCTCGGGGGATCCGGCGGTTATCGGAGAGACGTTGAGAGAGACAAAGGCGTCCGCAGGCAAGTCACCTAGCTGGGAGAGGGCCGAGGAGACCGCCGCGATCTCGAGCTCATAAGCGAGGCCCTGGGCCGCAGCTGCGGCAAACCAGCTCTGTGGGGAGACGATCTGCTCTGCGGGAAAGCGCGCCAGCGCCTCGTAGCCGATGCATTCGCGCGAGTCGAGACTCACGATCGGCTGGAAGGCCATGTGTATGGACTCGCCATCGAGAACTCGACGAACATCGAGCTGTGGAGCGGACTCCGACGCGACGGCGGCCAGCTGGGAC
>JAKACA010000019.1 GCA_021796455.1 Actinomycetes bacterium | reverse complement strand
TTGAAGGTCGCGGTTGTAGGCGAGGGGGAGCCCCTTCAGGGTGGTGAGAAAGCCCACCAGGTGCCCGATGAGGCGCCCTGCCTTGCCCCGCGCCAGCTCCGCGACGTCCGGGTTCTTCTTCTGCGGCAGCATCGAGCTGCCCGTCGCCCAGGCGTCGTCGAGGCGGATGAACCCGAACTCCTCTGTCGAGAAGATCACTACCTCCTCGCCGATGCGCGAGAGGTGGACTCCGACGAGCGCGATGTCAAAGAGCGCCTCGGCGACAAAGTCCCTGTCGCTCACCGCGTCGAGAGAGTTCTCGAATCTACGGGCGAAACCGAGGTCTGCTGCGACACCGTCAGCATCGAGCGGCAGCGAGCTCCCCGCCAGCGCGGCGGCTCCAAGTGGGGAGCTGTCCATGCGCGCCAGCGTTGCCAGCAACCGGTCCACGTCCCGGGTGAGAGCCCACCCGTGAGCGAGAATCTGGTGCGCGAGCAGGACCGGCTGTGCCCGCTGCATATGGGTGTAGCCCGGCATGTAGGTCTGTCCTGCCTCGTTGGCACGCCGGAGCAAGGTCTTTTCCAGCTCGAGGATCAGATCGGCGATCGCCACCAGACGGTCCCGAACGTAGAGGCGCAGAGCCGTCGCCACCTGATCGTTGCGGCTCCGACCGGTGTGGAGCTTGGCACCTACCTCGCCTGCCAGCTCGCGCACGCGCCGCTCGATCGCGGTATGTATGTCCTCGTCGCCGGGGTGGAATTCGAAGACCTCCCTCGAGATCTCGTCCCCGACCCGTTGCAAGGCTTCGAGAAGCGTGTCCGTCTCCTTGTCGTCGAGGATGCCGGCGCGTCGAAGGCCGCGCACATGGGCCATCGATCCCGTGATGTCGCTGGGAGCGAGCTTGCGATCGAACGACAGGCTTGCGGTGAAGGCCATCATGTCCTCGTGCGGGGGAGCGCCCATTCTCGGTGCCCACAGCGTCATGAGCCGAAGGCTCCCCCGGCCATGCCCTGGCGGGCCGCCCAGGTCTCGATGCCGAGGCCGAACAACCTCACGAAACCCTCGGCATCGCCGTGGCGGAACGTATCTGCAGCATCGTAGGTGGCCAGAGAGTGGTCGTAGAGGCCAACCGGGCTACGCCGGCCCACCACCTCGAGACCGCCACCAGGGGTGAGGCGAAGTCTCACCTCTCCGCTGACGTGGCGCTGGGTGCTCGAGACGAACGCAGAGACCGCGTGACGGAGCGGCGAGTACCAGTGGCCGTCGTAGGCGAGCTCGGCAAAGCGCGGCTCGAGACGGGCCTTCTCGTGGGCCACGTCGCGCTCGAGGCACATCCCCTCGAGGTCGATGTGCGCGGCAATGAGGGCAAGGGCTCCTGGGCACTCGTAGACCTCACGGCTCTTTATGCCGACCCGGCGACCTTCTACCATGTCGAGGCGACCGAAGCCGACCGACCCTGCCGCGGCGTCGATGCGCCCTATGAGATCGACGAGACCGAGCCGCTCACCGTCGAGGCTCACGGGCACACCGGCCTCGAAACCGACCACGACCTCGAATGCCTCCGTCGCGCTCGGCACCGTCCTTGTGAAGACGTCAGCCGGGGGCGCCTCCCACGGGTCCTCGAGTATGCCGCACTCGATGGAACGACCCCAGAGGTTCTCGTCGATCGAGTAGATACGCTCACGCGAGATCGTGATCGGCAGTCGGTGCTTCTCGGCATATCCGATCGTCTCCTCGCGGGTCATCCCCCATGTGCGCGCGGGTGCGACGATGTCGAGATCCGGAGCGAGAGCCCTCGTCGCGACGTCGAAACGCACCTGATCGTTGCCTTTGCCCGTGCAGCCGTGGGCGACGGCTACCGCGCCGAAGCGCCTCGCCGTCTCGACGAGGTGCTTCACGATGAGGGGCCGCGAGAGGGCAGAGACGAGGGGGTAGCGCCCCTCGTAGCGGGCGTTGGCCGCCAGGCTCGGCACGAGGATGTCTCGCGCGAACTCCTCTCTCGCGTCTATGACGAAGGCATCGATGGCCCCCGTCGCGAGAGCGCGCTCGGGAAGGGGCCCGAGGTCGTCACCCTGGCCGACGTCGACGGCGACCGCGATGACCTCGTATCCGAGCTCGGCTTTCAGCCAGTGCACGGCCACGGAGGTGTCGAGACCCCCTGAATACGCGAGCACCAGACGTTTTCCCATTTGCTGCAACCTTCCTCCCGGCGCGTTGCGCCTGTCATCCCGGCTTGGAGCCGAGCGTACCGATTCCTTCACTCGATGCGATGCCACGGGCCAGGGCCGGGCACCCGTGCTGTCCGCTGCGCGAGCTGAGCAGGTGTGCAAAGACGCTGCGGCGCTCCTACTGCAGCCCAGCCGTCTCCGCCAGGCGGTCGGCCAGAGCCGCGCCCCCGCCCTCCCCAGATGCCACGACGATGACGGTGTCGTCTCCCGCCACCGTACCGAGCACGCCCGCGAGATTCGTACGATCAAGGGCTGAGGCGACCACGTGAGCCGAGCCGGGCGGCGTGCGGAGCACGACGAGGTTCCCCGACGACGCCACGTCAACTACCCACTCGCCCAGCACCCTGCGGAGGTGCTCGGTGGGAACGACCTGGTCTTTTGGCAGCTCGGCAAGCGCGTAGGCCGTGCGCTCCAGCCCGGGGACACGTACCTTCACCGCTCCGATCTCCTCTAGGTCGCGTGACACCGTCGCCTGGGTCGCATAGATGCCCTCGGCCGACAGAAGCTCGGCGAGCTGCTCCTGGCTCGTCACGGTGTGGTCAGTCAAGAGCTGGCAGATGACGTGGCGACGGCGCGCCTTTGAGACCCTGTGGCCCGCCTCGCCCGCCGCGACGTCACCGCCGGCACCCTCATCCCTGCTCTCCTCTTGAAAGCCGGTCAATTCCGCATCCCTTATCTCGCTCGCCCCAGCCGGTGATCGCTCCTGTGCCCGCTTGCCTCGGCCTCGAGCATCAAGAACTCGAGCAGCCCGCGGGTCGCGTGCATGCGGTTCGCGGCCTGCTGCCATACGATGCTCTGGGGCCCTTCCAGCACCTCGGCAGTTATCTCCTCACCCCTGTGCGCGGGCAGGCAGTGCATGACGACGGCGTGCTTTGCCGCCTTGGCGACCATGGCCGCGTCGACGCTATAGCCGGCGAACGCCCGCCTCCTCGCTTGGCTCTCCTCGTCCTGACCCATCGAAACCCAGACATCGGTGTAGATCACGTCGGCGCCGCTGACCGCCTCCTCGGGCGAGGTGAGCTTGTCCACCCGCCAGCCGGCCGGATCCTCCGCCCCGTCGGCGTCGTCGAGACCGTAGCCGGGAGGCGAGGCAACCCTGACTTGCGCGCCCAGCGCCGAGGCGGCGCCGACGAGCGAGCGGCAGACGTTGTTGGCGTCACCCACATAGGCGATGACCCGTCCTTGCACCTCGCCGAAGTGCTGCGCGACGGTGAGCACGTCGGCGATCGCCTGCAAGGGGTGCTCCTCGTCGGAGAGCAGATTGACGACCGGCACGCCCTCACCGGCGCCGTCGAGGGCACCAACCATGCGCTCCAGGGTCTCGTGACGCTCCACCCGCGCCGCGATGACCGCGTGGTAGCAGGCCAGAGTGCGGGCGACATCCTCCGCGGTCTCCCTGCGGTCGATCCCGAGCTCCTCCCCGCGGATGGTCACCGGATGACCGCCAAGCTGCACGACTGCCATCTCGCAGGCGTTGCGAGTACGGGCCGAAGGGTGCTCGAAGACAAGGGCCACGCCTCGCCCCGCCAGCACTTGATCCCTCTCGGCCAGCCCATCGGGGGACGAGCGGTCGAGCACCTCCCCCAGCTCGGCGGCGCTCAGGTCCGAGATCTTGAGCATGTGACGTGTCAACTGAATGCCTCCATGACGTCTGCGAGTATGCCCACGGCCGCCTCGATCTCGAGGCTCGAGACCGTAAGCGGCGGGGCGAGGCGAATCACGCCGGCAACCGGCGCGTTGAGAACAAGGCCATGCTCGAGCGCAGCTGCGACGACCGCCTTCGCATCGATGCCCGGCTCCAGCACTGCGCCGAGCAGGAGCCCCTCGCCGCGCACCTCCGACACTCCGCTTATGCGGGCGACTGCGCCGGCCAGATGCTCACCGGCTCGCGCTGCCAGCTCCGGCGCGCGGATCTCCTCCATCTCCGCCAGCGTGGCCAGAGCGGCGGCGCAGGCAAGTGGCTGGCCCCCAAAGGTGGTGCCATGATCGCCGGGCCTGAAGGCCGCCGAGACCTCGTCGCGCGCCCAGCAGGCGCCGATCGGGAAGCCGTTGCCGAGCGCCTTTGCCATCGTCACGATGTCGGGCGCTATCTGGGCGCGTTGAAATCCGAACCAGCGGCCCGTGCGCGCGAGACCGGTCTGGATCTCGTCGAGGATGAGGAGGACTCCACGTGCGTCGCAGAGCTCCCGCACGGCCCTCAGATACCCCTTTGGGGCGGGCACGACGCCGCCCTCGCCCTGAACTGCCTCGATGAGGACCGCTGCTACCTCGGCCCCATCCTCCGCCCCACGGAGAGCGGTTTCCAGGGCGGCAATATCGCCATATGCAACATGGTCGAATCCAGCAGGCAGCGGGGCGAAGCCGACGTGCTTGTCTGCTTGCCCGGTTGCGTGCAACGTGGCGAGCGTCCGCCCGTGAAACGAGCCGTAGGCGGACACGATGACATGGCGTGCGACTTGGGACGGCGGAACCGTGCGGCTGAAGTACCGGCGCGCCAGCTTGATGGCGCACTCGTTGGCCTCTGCTCCGGAGTTGCAGAGAAATACCCGGCCCCGAGCCGGCTCCCCGTCACCGACGAGCTTGTCGATGAGCCTGGCAAGCGGTTCGGCAAGCTCGTTCGCGAACAGGTTCGAGACGTGGAGGAGTCGCTTGGACTGGGCTTCGAGCGCCGCGGTGACCCGAGGATGGCAGTGCCCGAGAGAGGTGACCGCGATCCCAGAGAGGAAGTCGAGGTATGTCCGCCCTTCCAAGTCCGTCAGCACCGTCCCGCTCCCTGACACAAAGGTCACAGCCGCCGGGGCGTAGGTCTCCATGAGAGCGTGTCGCTCATCGACTGGTTCGGGCATCATCGGGGAACCACCATCGTGCCTACTCCTTCTGCTGTGAGCAGCTCGAGCACAAGGGCGTGCTCGACGCGCCCGTCGAGAACGTGCGCGCTGCCAACCCCGCTCCGTACGGCCGCCGCGCAGGCCCGGGCCTTGGGGATCATCCCGCCGGCGACTACGCCTGAGGATATGAGGGAGTCGAGGTCGTCCGGGCTGAGTCGAGATATCAGGCTGGCCGCGCTGTCCGGCTCCCGCCGGACACCGTCGACGTCGGTCAAAAAGACGAGCTTCTCGGCTCCAAGCGACTCGGCAATGGCACCTGCGACCGTGTCAGCGTTTATGTTGTATGCCTGGCCAGCAAGGTCCGAGCCTATCGTGGCGACGACTGGGACCACACCGTCTGCCACCAGGCGCTTCAGCATCGACGCGTCGACGGAGGCGACATCGCCGACGAACCCGAGGGCAGGGTCGCGCTGGGAGGCCACGATCAAGCCACCGTCCTCGCCCGAGAGCCCGACGGCCAATGGCCCTTGCAGGTTGATAGCCCCGACGATGTCGCGGTTGACCTTGCCGACGAGCACCATGCGGGCGATGTCAAGTGTCTCGGCATCTGTGACTCTCAGCCCTTCCTTGAACTCCGGCACCTTGCCGAGCCGCGCCATCATGGCGCCGATCTGCGGTCCGCCCCCGTGGACCACGATCGGCACCATCCCAAGGGCCCGCAGCAGGGCGACGTCCTGCGCGAAGCTGGCAAGCGCCTCGCTCTCGTGGCCTATGGCGCTGCCGCCGTACTTGACGACGATCGTCGCGCCCCGATAGCGCTGGATGAACGGGAGGGCCTCGCAGAAGAGAGCTGCTTTCGTCGACGCCGGTATCGGATCCCCGGCGGCCGGGACGCTCACGGTGAGAGCCCGACGAGCGGGAGACCTGAGGTCTCCTCGATACCGAGCGCGACGTTGGCGGCCTGGATCGCCTGGCCCGAGCCGCCCTTTACCAGGTTGTCGATAGCAGAGATGACGAGCACCCAGCCCGTGCGGGCGTCGGCCCGGGCGGTCAGATGCGCGACGTTTGATCCATAGGCATCGGCCGTCGACGGCACTTTCTCGGTGACGTTCACGAACGGCTCGCCCTCGTACCGCTTTGCCAGGACATCGAGCAGCGAATCGGTCGTGACAGGAGCTCTCGAGCGCCCGTAGCAGGTCGCGAGGATTCCACGAGTCATCGGAGCAAGATGGGGGGTGAAGAGCACCTCAGCGCCTATGACCTGTTCCATCTCCGGCGTGTGGCGGTGGTTCAAAAGCCCATAGGGCGCGAATCGCTCGTTGGCCAAGGGATGGTGCAGCCCCGGCGCGAGGGCTTTGCCGGCACCTGACGTCCCGCTCGCCCCGTCGACGATCACACCTCTCTCCTCGAGCAGCCCGACCTCTGCCAAGGGCCGGAGCCCGAGAGCCGCGGCCGTGACGTAGCAGCCGGGAGCCGCCACCAACCCTGCTCCACGCAGCTGCTCGCGATAGAGCTCGGGCAGTCCGTACACGGCTCGGTGCAAGAGCTCGGCCGCGCGGTGCTCCCACCCGTACCACTGCGGGTAGGCAGCGGCATCCTTCAGCCGAAAGTCCGCACCGAGATCCACCACGAGGCGCACGCGACCGGCAAGCGACGCCACCACGTCCTGCGATGCTCCTGCAGGGAGGGCGACGAAGACGACTTCGAGAGTTTCGAGCACTGCCACGTCCAGTCTCTCAACTACGAGTCCCTCGTAGCCGCGCTCGAGAGCTGGATAGAGCTCGCCCACCCTCGCGCCGGCAGTCGACTCAGCCTGCGCGACGACGACATCGAGCACCGGATGTCCCGCGAGGAGCCGGAGCAGCTCAGCGCCGAGATAGCCGGTCGCTCCCGCGAGCCCACAGTTCATCTCATTATTATTCATAACTACGCATAACTATGCAAATTGCCGCGTAGTCTTCTCCGCCCTGCCCAGGGCCTCAGCCGTCGAGAGCCACCCGGAACTCTCTCACCAGATCAGCCGCCCCCTCCGGCCCGCAGCCGTCGAGGAGTCTCCGGACGAGAGCAGAGCCGACGACGACGCCGTCGGCGACTTGGCACACCTCGACAGCCTGGGCGGGCGTAGATATCCCGACTCCGACAAGCACCGGGAGGTCTGTGGCCGCCTTGCAACGCCCGGCGATCTCTGCCGCGCTGGCTGCAAGGTCGGCCCGCTCGCCGGTCACTCCCATCGATCCGACCGCGTACAAGAAACCCCTCGCCCTCTCGACGATCAGCTTCAACCGCTCCGGCGGTGTCGTGGGCGCAGCCAGGAGCACTGTTGCGACCCCGGCACTGTCGGCCTCCTCCGCCCAGCCGTCCAGCTCGTCGAGGGGCAGATCCGGCACGATTGCCCCTGTCACTCCGGCCCCCGCCAGCAGGTGGGCCATACGCCGGTGGCCCATGCGCGCGACAAGGTTGTAGTAGGTCATCACCGCGACGGGCACGCTCACATCGGCAGAGGCGACCTCC
This sequence comes from Actinomycetes bacterium, assembly GCA_021796455.1. Lineage (GTDB taxonomy): Bacteria > Actinomycetota > Acidimicrobiia > Acidimicrobiales > Bog-793 > JAKACA01. The sequence continues at coordinate 24,171 of JAKACA010000019.1, read as the reverse complement.
GCGATGATCCGCTGGGCGGTCGCCCCACTCGCAAGGGCCTCGACCGAGGCCCGCTGGATCACCGGGCCATCCATCATCGGGTCGCTGAAGGGCAGGCCGACCTCGACCGCATCCGCACCGGCAGCCGCGACGGCCTCGAGACTATCTATCCAGTCGCGCCCAAGTCCGCCGGTGACGTAGGGGACCAGCAGCTTGTGACCGGCATCACGCCGGTGCAGGAGCGACGGAGCAAGCCCCACCTCCTGCCTCACTTGCCGAGCCTTTCCATCACGAGGGCGACGTCTTTGTCTCCGCGTCCCGACATCGTGATCAGCACGCTCGAGTCCCGCGGGATGGATCGCCCTGCCTCCCTCACCACCCACGCGACCGCGTGCGCCGGCTCGAGCGCGGGGATGATGCCCTCGGTCTGCGCTAAGAGCTCCACCGCGGCCAGCACTTCCTCGTCGCTCGCCTGCTCGTACTGCGCGCGCCCGAGCTCACCAAGGTATGCGTGCTCGGGACCGACGCCGGGGTAGTCAAGGCCGGCAGAGATCGAATGTGCTTCGAGGATCTGACCGTTCTCGTCCTGCAAGAAGCGGGAGAGCATCCCATGCACGATGCCCGCGATGCCGTGGCTCATCGCGGCCCCGCCCGCGGCCTCGACTCCGACGAGCCGGGCACCGGAGTCGACGAAGCCGGCAAAGGTCCCGGCCGCGTTCGAACCACCCCCGACGCAGGCCACAACGAGGTCAGGGTCGGCGTTCAGGAGGTCTCGGCACTGCTGGCGGGCCTCGTCCCCGATGATCCTTTGCAGCTCCCGGACGATGAAGGGGTAGGGATGGGGCCCCATCACCGAGCCGATGCAGTAGTGGGTGGTCGCGACGGTGCCAACCCAGTCCCGAAGCGCTTCGTTGACCGCGTCCTTGAGCGTCCTGCTCCCGCTCTCGACCGGGAGCACCTCGGCTCCGAGCAGGCGCATACGGAATACGTTCAGCTCCTGGCGCTCGATGTCGGTGGCACCCATGTAGATCGTGCAGTCCATCCCGAACAGCGCCGCGGCAGTCGCCGTAGCCACACCGTGCTGGCCCGCCCCTGTCTCGGCAACGAGGCGGGTCTTGCCCATCGCCTCCGCGAGCAGCGCTTGGCCTATCACGTTGTTGAGCTTGTGGGAGCCGGTGTGGTTCAGATCCTCGCGCTTCAGCAGCACGCGCACGCCGATCCGCTCGCTCAAACGGCGGCACGCGAACACCGGCGTGGGCCGGCCACCGTACTCGCGCAGCAGACGGTCCAGCTCGCCCCTGAAGGTCGGGTCGCCCCAAGCCAGGCGGAAGGCCCGGTCGAGATCCTCGCAGGCCGGAACGAGCGACTCGGGAACGAAACGCCCCCCGAATCCTCCGTAGCGCCCCGATGCAGAGGGCTCTCGCATCAACTCGCCGATAGCGTTCACAGTTCTTCCTGCCAGTCGTAGGGACCTTCAAGATCCAAAGGGTCATATGGCTCGGGCTCGGCCGCACGCGCCGCCTGTACGAAGGCTCGGATCTTCGACGGATCCTTCTTCCCCGGGGATGCCTCCACGCCGCTCGAGACGTCGACGCCCCACGGGTGCACGGTCCTTATCGCGTCGGCGACATTGGCGGCGTCGAGACCGCCTGCTAAGACGAGGCGGCGTCCCTTCGGCGCTCCCTCGGCCAGTCTCCAGTCGAACACCTTGCCCGACCCCGGCGACGGGGCATCGAGGAGGATGATCGGCGCGCCGTACTCCCCCGCCCGGGCCAGGCGGTGATCGCCGGCGGCGAAGGCCTTGATGACGAGAGGGACTCTTACCGCGACGTACCCGCAGTCCTCCCTGCTCTCGTTACCGTGAAGCTGCGCGGCCTTGAGGCCCGTCCGGTTGATGACCTCGACGACGCGCTGGGCTCGCTCGTCCCTGAACAAGCCAACCGTGAGAATCTCCGGTGGCAGGCGGCGCACGATCGCCTGGACGGCATTCGGGCTCATCTGGCGCGGAGAGGGAGCAAAGACGAAGCCGACGGCATCCGCGCCCATCGCTACCGCGAGGAGCGCATCCTCCTCACTAGTGATCCCGCATATCTTGACCCACATCAGGCACCGCCCAGCGCCGCGTGGTGCGCGCCGCGCGCTTGGCGTAGGCGGCGCACCGCCTCGGCAGCATTCGGGCTTCGCACGAGCGTCTCCCCAACGAGCACGGCGTCGTAGCCCGCATCTTCTAGGCGGGCGACGTCGTCCGGAGACGAGATTCCCGACTCGGCGACTTTGACCGCTCCGGCCGGCAGCGCGGCCGCCACCCTCTCGGCGCGCCTAGAGTCGACCTCGAATGTGCTGAGGTCCCGCTGGTTCACTCCGATGATCTCCGCTCCGGCACCAAGAGCGCGCTTTGCCTCCTCGAGATCGTGCACCTCTACGAGCGCTGCCACCTCAACTTTCCTGCACACCTCGACGAATCGGCTCAGCTCTGTGTCGCTCAGCGCGGCCACTATCAAGAGCACCGCGTCCGCACCCATGAGGCGAGCATCGTAGATGTCTGCCTCACAAACCGTGAAGTCCTTCCTAAGGACCGGCAGGGGGACCGCGGCGCGGGCCGCGAGCAAGTCGTCTGGTGACCCTCCGAAGTGCGGAGCGTCGGTGAGAACGGACAAGCACGTGGCCCCGCCCTCGGCATAGCTTCGCGCGAGCGCTGCGGGGTCGAGAGCCGGAGCCAGGTCTCCCTTGGACGGCGATCGCCTCTTTAGCTCCGCGATGATCGCCACGCATCCGTCTCCGACCAAGGACGCGCCGAAGGGCCGCGGCCGCGAGGTGCGCGAGCTGGCAAGGGCGAGCTCCGCAAGGTGCGCGAGCTCGCGCCCGTCTCGCGCCGCCCGGGCGCGATGCCATAGAAGAATCCCGTCGAGGTACGACGACATGCCGGGAGCCTACCGGGATGCGGGCCCACCCGGCGGGAACAGCCCTCAGGACGCCTGCGCTTCCCGCGCGACGCGGTGTGAAGCCCGCACGAGGCGGTCCTCGGGTGAAGTGTTGACTATCAACGGAGAGTGGCACAGAACGACGAGCCCGAGTGACATCAGGGCCAGCGTGGCTGCGTCCAGGGCCAGCGCTCCGATCCCGCCGCGCAGATTGTCGCCGAAGAGCCCCACCCCGATGATGATGCTCGCCAGAGGATCGACGATCACAAGTGAGGCCTGTGACGCCGTGATCGGGCCCGCCAGAAATGCGTTCTGAGCCAGGAACAGCCCGGCCAGGCCCGCGACAGCTATCCCGTAGGGCTCGAAGTGGGTGAAGAGCACCGGCAGCCCTCCGCGATGCACCAAGACCGTCGACGCCTTCATGAACGCAGCAGATACGGCAAAGGCAATCGCGGCGGCCGCACCGTACCACGCCGACCGCCAGGGCCTCGATCCGACGCGCGCCAGGCTCACACACAACGCTGCAGCCCCTACCGTGGCGATGACCATCAAGAGCCAGCCGAGCTGGTCGGGCACGAGGCTGCCCCCGCCCTGGTTGGAGATGGCGAGAAAGGTCGCCAGGCCCGCGACGGTCAGCACCACGCCGAACGCCTCCCGCCAGCCGAGGGGGCGCCCGAACCAGAAGCGCAGCACCAGCGCGAGGAATATCAGCTCGGTGACGAGCAGCGGTTGCACCAAGGTGAGCCCGCCTTGGTCGAGGGCGGCGACCTGGAATCCGAAAGCCCCCAGCATGGAGAGCAGCCCGAGCCACCAGGTCGGCCGTCGCAGGACGTGCGCCATCAGCTTCCAGCGCATCGAGGAGTCCTCGGGCGCCGTCTCGACCCCGATGCGCTCGAAGATGGTCGCGAGCGCATTGCAGAGCGCCGCGGCAAGAGCAAGAGCGACCGCCATCTCTGAGCTGTCTATCCCCTCAGTAGTGGCAGGGCGCGGATCTCGCCATGGTGACCGTCCTCTCCCCCACTCGATGTCCTGGCTTCAGATGGCACTTTTGTCGCGCGCTTCACGTAAGCCAGGGCGACAAAAGCGCCAAGACCGGGCGAGTATGCGACGCTCGTGAGCTCCCCGACAGTGGCATCCTGCACGATGAGCCCGTCGCCGGCAACCGGAGCTTGGCTCTTGGCGCCCGCGTCTATGACGACGCCCCGGAGCCGTCGCGGGGTGTTCGAGCCACGCGAGTCGATGCGCGCCACCAGCTCCTGTCCGGTGTAGCAGCCCTTCGAGAAGCTGACCGCGTGCTCCACCAGACCACCAACCTCCTGCGGGATGGTCCGGTCGTTGAGCTCCCGACCGAGCTCGGGGACGCCGGCCTCGATACGCACCGCCTCGAAGGCCTCCTGATCACCGGGTCCGCTACCGAGTAGAGCTTGGGTTTGGGAGAGGTCGGGACAGTTGCCCCGGAAGAGGAGATCTCGCCCGCTCCAAAGCGGCCATCTGACATCTACCACCGCCATGGCAGCCGCACCAGCCAAGGACAGGAGGTCCGCGGCTCGCGGGAGCAAGGGGCCGCGCACTTCAAGCGCCCTCAGGTCCTCGACGGTCTCGATTTCTGCCTTCACGCGCAGCTTGAAACGCCTGAGCCTGAAAGAGAGTCCCTCTCCGAACCCGGCTTTCAGATCGAGGAGGAGGCGATCGGGACCGAGCGCGCTCACGCGGCAGAGGGACTCGACCTTGCCCTGCGGGGAAAGCACGAGGGTGTCGACCGAGGCTCTGACATCACCTGCGCGCGCCTCGACCCCGCCCAGCTGCTCAACGGCTGCAGGAGGCCCGACGGCACCTAGGCCCGACAGGTCCTGGCTCAGCTGTCCCTGCAGCCAGTCCACCGCGCCTGGTCCCGAGACGACGAGGCCGTCACGAGCTACCACGCGCCACGCCGACGTCGATCGCAGTGCGGCATAGGTCGTCTCTGTCTCCTCAGCCATCTGGTGGTGCAACACTGCGCTTGGCCCCAAGCTTCCTCGCACCGGCCACCGCGGCAAGGACCGCGGCCGCCTTGTCGCTGCACTCGAGGTCCTCGGCCTCGGCGTCGCTGTCGGCGACGATCCCGGCACCGGCCTGAACCCAGGCGCGACCGTCCGGAGTCGCCACGAGGGTGCGGATGGCGATGGCGGTGTCGAGATTGCCGGAGAAGTCGATATAGCCGACAACACCGGCATACGGTCCGCGCTTGGTCGGCTCCAGCTCATCGATGATCTCCATCGCCCGCACCTTTGGAGCACCTGAGACCGTCCCGGCCGGGAGCGTTGCACGGATCACGTCTATGGGCCCCCGCCCCGCGGCGAGCTGCCCCGAGACCTGCGAGGTGAGATGCATCACATGGCTGTAGCGCTCGACTGTCATAAGCTCGTCTACCTGCTCGGTGTCAAAGGCCACGACCCGACCGACGTCGTTTCGCGCGAGGTCCACGAGCATGATGTGCTCCGCCACCTCCTTCGGGTGCTCGACCAGCTCGGCCTCTAGCCGGCGATCCTCCTCCTCTGAGCGGCCCCGGCGTCTGGTCCCTGCTATCGGACGGGATATGACGCGACCGTCGAGCAGCTGCACGAGCGGCTCTGGCGACGCGCCCACGACCGTGACGCCCCCCTGGCGAAGAAAGAACATGTACGGGCTCGGGTTCACCTGCCGCAGAACCCTGTAGACATCGAAGGGGTCACATCCGAGATGGAGGTCGTAGCGTTGTGACAGGACCACCTGAAAGGCATCCCCTGCAGCAATGTGCTCCTTGGCTGCCTCGACGGCAAGCCGGTAGCTCTTTGCCGAGACGACTCGGCGCACCTCCGACTCTGCCAAGGACTCGTCCCGAGTCGGTGGCGGGACGAGCGCCTCGTCGCTGGGGCGCCCGAGGTCATGCCTCAACTGTGCCAGGCGAGCGACTGCCGACCGGTAACGCGAAAGGGCGACTTCGAGGTCCGGCTCGCCCTTGCCTGGTGGCACCATGACGTTGTCCACGAGAGTCACTCGTTGGCGCCAGTGGTCGAAGGCAGCAAGCTCTCCGATGACCGAGACCACGGCGTCGGGTATCCCGCGGTCGTCGGCCGGGGCAACGCCGAGCCGCTCGACCTCGCGGATCACGTCGTAGCCGAGGTAACCGACAAGCCCTCCGTGAAGTGGCGGGAGCGCTGGGAGAAAGGGAGATTCAAGGCGACCGAGCAGCTCCTCGATGGCTGCGAGCATGCCCCGATCCAGCGGCACCGCTACCGGCAGCTCTCCTTGGACCTCGATCTCGTTGCCCCGTGCAACCATTGTCGCCACAGCTGCCCGGCCAAGAAACGAGAAGCGGCTCCAGCGCTCTCCGTGCTCAACGCTCTCGAGAAGGAAGCCGTCACCGTCACCGACAACAGCCCTGAACGCCCCTACGGGAGTGATCGTGTCGGCAACAAGCTCCTCCCACACCGGGACGACTTGGTACCGGCGCGCCAGAGCCAGGAACGCGTCGGCACCTTCGACCGTCACGGCCCGAGAACGCGGAAGAAGCAGCTGCGCTCGCCCGTGTGACACGCCCCCCGACCCTCCTGGCGTACAAGGACGAGGAGCGTGTCGCCATCGCAGTCGTAGCGCACCTCACGGACATACTGGCGGTCGCCCGAGGTCTCCCCCTTGCACCAGTACTCCTGCCGGCTGCGGCTCCAGAGCCAGGTGCGACCCGACGACAGGGTTCGGCGCAGCGCCTCTTCGTCCATCCAGGCCATCATGAGGACCTCTTTGGTGTCTGCCTCCTGCACGATTGCAGGCACGAGCCCGTCCGGACTGAACCTGATCTCCTCGAAGCCGGGCGGTGCTGGCTCCTCCGGGCCAGCCCCGGCCTGCGTGGCATTTTCCCCCCCGGGGGAGCCACCGCTTGAAGTGGAGCGGGGGCTCATAGATACAGACCTGTCCCGCCGTCCATGCGCTCCGAGGCGACGGCATGCACGTCGCGCTCGCGAAGGATCAGGTACTCCTCACCTTGCACGTCAACCTCGAAACACTCCTCCGGATTGAACAAGACGGTGTCACCGGCGCGTATCGTGCGGACATGGGGACCGACCGCGGCAACTTCCGCCCACGCCAGACGGCGCTGAACCTGGGCCGTAGCCGGGATCAGGATGCCGGCGCGCGAGCGCCGCTCCCCCTCGGACTGGGGAACGTTCACAAGTACCCTGTCGTTGAGCATCGTCACGGGCTGCTTGCCCGGAGCTGGCCTCGGCACGGCCTTTCGCGGCTGGGGAGGGTCACTTGACGCTGCGGTCTTTGCCTCATCTGTCTGCACGACGAGCAACCGTACAGGCCTTTGACCACCTCGCTCACACGGTGGTGGGTCGGACCCCGATACCGTGGGCGGCGAGATAGCTCTTGGCATCCGCGATGCTATAGCGCCCGAAGTGGAAGATCGATGCCGCCAGCAGCCCGCTGGCACTGCCCAGGGCCGCGCCGGCCACGAGGTGGTCAAGCGTCCCGGCGCCGCCCGAGGCTATGAGGGGCAGCCGCACGGTCGAGCCGACCGCCGCCGTCAGCTCGAGGTCGTAGCCGAGCTCGGTGCCGTCGCGATCCATGGAAGTGAGCAGGATCTCTCCGGCGCCCCGCTCCGCGCAGCTGCCTGCCCACTCGAGGACATCGAGCCCGGTTGCGCGTCGGCCACCGTGGGTCACCACCTCGAACTTCGCATCTGCCTGCCTGACCGGCTCGGTGCCGGCCCGGCGCCGCGCGTCGATCGCGACGACCACGCACTGAGAGCCCAGCTCGCCTGCCAGCTCTGTGATCAGCTGAGGACGGGCGACGGCCGCCGAATTGACGGCCACCTTGTCGGCACCTGCCCGCAGCAGCGCCTTCGCGTCGGCCACCGAGCGAACGCCCCCACCGATGGTGAGCGGGATGAACACCTGCTCGGCGGCTCGCTCGACGATCCCGAGCATGATCTCGCGATCGTCGGAGGAAGCCGTGATGTCGAGGATCACCAGCTCGTCGGCACCCTCTTGGTCATAGCGCGCCGCCAGCTCGGCGGGGTCGCCGGCGTCACGGAGGCCGAGAAACCCGACGCCCTTCACGACTCTGCCCCGGTCGACGTCGAGACAGGGGATGACGCGCACCGTCTTCAAAGCAGATCGGCCTTCAAAGCAGACCGGCCTTCAAAGCAGACCGGCCGGTCGCACGGTCCGGCAGGAATCGAGCGCGTCTGCGAGCGCGAGCGCGCCGGACAGGAGGGCGCGCCCGACGATCACGCCAGCAAGCTGCTTGCCGCCCACCTCTGTTGCACGAAGAGCCTTGAGGTCATCCGCGCTGCCAACACCGCCGGAGGCGACCACCGGGTGCCGCGTGGCCGACAGCACGCGCAACAGACCGGGAACGTCAGGCCCTTCGAGGGTTCCGTCGCGCTCGATGTCTGTCACGACGACGCCCGCAAGCGGGAGGTCGCTCAGGCGGTCCAGGACCTCTCGGAGCGCCCGACCACTCGGTAGCGTCCAGCCGCGTACGGCCACCTCCGGCACGCCGTCCGCGTTGCGCCTGTAGTCGAGCCCCGCGACGATCCGGTTGGGCCAGCGGATCGACAGCCGGTCGGCAACCTCCGGCGTGTCGACCGCGGCCGTCCCCAGCACGGCACGCGCGACCCCGAGGGAGAAGAGGCTCTCAGCAGCCTCCTCGTCGCGTACACCGCCGCCCACCTGGACCGGGACTGCGCAGCTGCGCACGATCGCGCCGATCACCTCCCGGTTGGCTCGAAGACCGGTCCTGGCCGCGTCCAAGTCGACGAGGTGGAGACGCTCGGCTCCATTGCTCAGGTACCACTCCGCCACCTCGAGCGGATCGCCGTAGCGGGTCTCGCGGCCGAAGTCCCCCTGCACGAGCCGGACACAGCGGCCGCCGAGGATGTCTATGGCGGGCCAGAGGTCCATCGCGGGGATCATGCCTCGCCGCAGGCAGCTGCGAAGCGCGCCAAGAGCCGGAGCCCGTTCATGCCTGACTTCTCCGGGTGGAACTGGGTCCCGAAGAGCTCTCCCCTCTCGATCGCCGCGACGACCGGCCCGCCGTAGTCGCAGGCACCTACGACGGTGCACGCGGCGTCAGCTTCTGGCATCGGGGCATAGGAGTGCACGAAATAGAACCACATCGACCCCGCACCTTCGGGCCCGCCGTCGCTCGTCGTCGCGACGGTGCCGAGCAGCCGCGACGGGCGCGACTCCACCGGGGCAACCATGTTCCACTGCATCTGCGGGAGCCGCTCGCTAGGCGCAAGTGACCGCACGCGCCCGGGCAGTATCGCGAGCCCTTCGGCGCGAGGGTCCTCGTCGGAGCCCTCGAAGAGCAGCTGCAGGCCCACGCAGATTCCGAGGAAGGGGACACCCCGGTCTATTACGTCTCGGGCCACAGCATCGAGACCGCTGCGGCGCAGCGCAGCCGAGCAGGCCCCGAAGGCACCAACGCCCGGGAGCACTACGCCGCGGGCCTGCGCGGCGAGGTCCGGGTCGGTGACGAGATGGGCATCTGCACCGACGTGCTGGAGGGCCTTCTCAGCTGAGCGCAGGTTCCCTATCCCGTAGTCCAAGACGGCGATCATCTGCAGGGCTGCACTTCACAGGACGCCCTTGGTCGAAGGCACATCAGCGCCGTCGACCAAGATGGCGTCACGAAGGGCACGCGCCACCGCTTTGAAGGACGCCTCGAGCACGTGGTGCGGATTGCGTCCGTACACGAGAGTGACGTGCAATGTCACCTTGGCGCCGTTCACGAAAGCCCGCCAGAACTCCTCGGCCAGCTGCGGCTCGAACGGCGGGGTGCCAAGCGGGGCCGAGCTCCGACCGAGATCGACGTCGTAGTGGAGGTACGGCCGCCCGGAGAGGTCCAGGGCCACACTGACGAGCGCCTCATCCAGGGGAATCCGGGCAGACGCGAACCGGCGCACGCCGGCCCGGTCACCGAGCGCCGTCGACATCGCCTCTCCGAGGACGATACCGACATCTTCGACGCTGTGATGGGCGTCGACGGTGAGATCGCCGGAGGCCGTGACTTCGAGCGCGATGCCCGCGTGCTTGCCGAGCTGGGCGAGCATGTGGTCGAAGAAGGGCAGCCCCGTCTCGGCGCGCGGGGGGGAGCTCGAGTCGAGGTCGAGGCGGACGAGCACGTCGGATTCGCCAGTTACTCGCCGACACTCGGAGATCCGCGTCATGGCCTGGAGGTTACGCGCGGCGGCGAGAGAGCGCCAAGGGCGAGCCGGCAAGCTGTCCGCAGGCACCGTTCACCCCACGGCCCCGCGTATTGCGGACAGTCACGTTCACGCCTTGACTGGTGAGCTCGTCACGAAAACGCGCCACTGCCTGGGAGGTGCTGCCGGCGACGAGGTACCCCGGCGTCGGATTGAGGGGGATGAGATTGACGTGAGCACGAAGTCTCCGGGCCAGCACGGCGAGCTCCATCGCATCGGACTGCCGGTCGTTGACGCCGGCAATGCACGCCCACTCGAAGGAGAGGCGCCGCCGAGTGCGCTCTAGGTAGGTCTCGCATGCGTCCATGAGGGCCGGGATGGGATAGCGGCGGTTGATCGGCACGAGCTGGCTGCGCAACTCGTCGTTGGCCGCATGGAGCGACACGGCAAGATTCACCTGCATCGGGTCGGAAGCGAGCTTCAAGATGCCCGGCACGATGCCGACCGTCGAGATCGTTATCGAGCGAGCGCCGATGCCCATGTCCTTGTTCCACCGCCCGATTGCCGCGCGCACGTTCGCATAGTTGCTGAGCGGCTCCCCCATGCCCATGAGCACGACGTTGTCGAGCCGGCCCCACCCGCGTGCGCGCGCTTCGCGCGCCGCGCGCACCACCTGCTCGGTGATCTCGCCAACCGACAGTTGGCGCACGAAGCCAGACTGGCCGGTCGCACAGAAACCGCAGCCCATGGCGCATCCAGCCTGACTCGAGACGCAGACCGTCACTCGGCGCCGATACCCCATGAGCACGCTCTCCACCCGCGTTCCGTCCGAAGCGGCGAGCAGCCACTTGAGCGTGGCACCACGATCGCTCTCCGACTCCTCGACGACGGAGAACGCAGGTGCGAACTCGGGCATCGAAGCAAGATGGGCGCGAAGCGGGCGCGACAGCTCGCTCAGCTCGGCCGGCTCTACGAACCTGCGATACATCCCTTCCCACAGCTGGCCCACCCGGTAGGAAGGCTCGGCCGAGAGCAAGTCGGCAACCTGATCCAGCGCCAGGTCGTACCGGCTCATGGACCACCAACTGCCGCGATGTCGCCCGTGTAGGCGCGGTCCAAGTGGTCGTCGCTGAAGCCGATCTCCTTGTACAAAGAGCGCGCCGGGACATTGTCGCGGTCGACGTAGAGCATCGCCGTCGGAACCTCCCGCGTAGCCAAGTAGTCGAGCCCCGCTAGCAGCAGCTCCCTGCCGAGACCGCGACCCTGGTAGTCCGGGTTGACCGCGATCACGTAGATCTCCCCGAGCTGCTCCTCGTCATGAACCTTTGTCCAGCAGAAGCCGGCGAGCTCATCTCCGACCTCGTGAAGCAAGAACCCGTCGGGGTCGAACCAGTCCTGGAGCTCTCGATCGGCGATCGTCTCGAGCGTCCACACCCCCTGCTCCGGGTGCAGCCGAAAGGCCCGATTGTTGACCGCCAGCCACCGCTCCTCGTCCCGGCCAGGTCTGAACGCGCGAGTAGCGATCCCTGCGTGCAGCCCCTCCATTGGAAGTGGTCGCCTCATCTGGTGGATATCGCGCCCGCGCCTCAGTCCGACACTCTCGGCCACTGAATCGTCCACGGTGCTCGGCATCGGAACCCACAGGTGGACGTGGCCTCCTCCCTGCAAGCCAATCTCGTCCAGGGCCGCGCGCACGAGGTCCCTGCGCAGACCGTTGTCAGGGGTACGCCAGTTCGGGTGCAGCACGTATTCGACAGCCCAGCTCTGCGACTGCCCACGGCTGATCTGGGCATATCCGATGACGCGCCGATGGGCGGGCTCGCGCGCGATGAAACCGGCGAAGCCCTCTCTGCCGCCCTGCACGAGATCGAGCCACTTGTGCTCGCCGAGCGCGCGGTGGCCATCTGCGAGCGAGGCCACCTCCACTAGCCGGGCGAGAGAATCGATGTCCGCCTCTCCCATGCGGCGTTTGATCTCGAGGTGATGCACCATCGCACCCTAGCTTTCGGCGAGACGCTCGGCGCACGCTGGTTAGGCTCCAGTAATGGCCCGGACATCGGACAAGCAGCCAGAGCGCCACTTGTCGAACGGGCCGCTCGGCGCCCGAGCTTCCCGGATCTCGGCCCTCTTGGCTGAGGAGTACCCGGGCAGCGCAGGGGAGCTCTGCGCCCTCCATCACGAGGGACCTTTTCAGCTGCTCTGTGCGACCATACTCTCAGCCCAGTGCACAGACGAGCGCGTCAACATGGTTACGCCGGCGCTGTTCGCTGCCTACGGAGGGGCCGGCGAGCTTGCGGCTGCCGATCCGGCAGAAGTGGAGACGCTGATCAAGTCGACGGGCTTCTACAGGTCCAAGGCGACTCATCTCGTCGCGATGTCCCGGGCCTTGGCCGAGCTCGGAGATGCGAGCCCGTCGGCGTTCCCGACAACGATGGCTGAGCTGACCTCTCTGCCCGGGGTCGGTCGCAAGACGGCCAACGTCGTGCGCTCCGTCGCTCTCGGTCTACCCGGACTGCCTGTCGATACCCATGTCCTTAGAGTGAGCAAGCTCCTCGGTCTCACACGGCATACAGATCCCGTGAAGGTCGAAGCCGACCTGTGCGCGCTGGTGCCTGAACATGGGTGGGGAACCCTGAGTCTTCGCTTGATCCAGCACGGGCGCCAAGTATGTGTCGCCCGGCGTCCCCGCTGCGATGCCTGCATTCTCGCCGAGCTCTGCCCGTCTGCCCAGCTCGGGGAGCATCTTCCCGCCTCTCGTGGCCCTGCGACGACTCGATCCCGATCGAGGCCGTCGAAGAGGGCAGGAGCCGGTCCATGACGCACCCGCGACTATCGGCTAACCTGACCACTTGGAACCGGTTCCCGCCACCTGGTTCCATTTGAGCGGAGTTCGGGATCCGCCGCCCGACCCGCTCCCGACGGCGCCCTTCGGGGCGCCGTCGGCGCGTTCAGGGCCAATTCCGCTTCCAGCCCCAGGGCCGCCTTCCCGGCGCTGAGGGCGTAAACGATCGTAAACGATTCAGTGGGCAGGCGGTACCAGCCGCTCCACCCGCCGAGTGGCGCCCCGCAACGCCCGCTCCACACTGAACAGCTCCCCCGACACCGTCTCGTCCCCGTCGCTCGTCGCAAGCTCGGCAATGGCGGCGACCCGCCTCGTGATGGCATCGAGAGACGAGGCGATCGAGGACAGCTCGGCAAGGTCGGTCGGCACGTCCCCATTCTGCCGCGCCAGCCGGCGCTGCCGTCACCGAGAGGTGCTTGCTCCGGTTCGGTTACGCTTCGCCACCATGCTCAGGGTCCTCGACCTCCGCGGCCAGGCTCTCGACCTTGGTTCGGCGCTCCCTCGACCTGATCTCGCGGCCGAAGCACCCGTCGCCGAGGTGCGGGCCATCCTCGCCGCGGTGCGGAGCAGGGGCGACGAGGCCCTTCGCGACTACACGCGTCGCTTTGACGGTGTCGAGGTCAACAAGCTCCGTGTCGACGGACCTCTACTGGCCGAGGCCGTCAGCCGGGTCGGCTCACCGCTGCTGGAGGCACTGACGGCGGCTCGGGACAGTATCGAGTCGTTCCACAGGTGGAGGGCGGCGCCAACCTCGCGCTACCAACGGGACGGGATCTCGGTCGAGCAACTGGAGCTCCCGGTTGCACGCGCCGGTGTCTATGTTCCGGGAGGCCTTGCCAAGTATCCCTCCAGTGTGCTCATGGCCGCCATCCCGGCCAAGGTCGCCGGCGTACCGGCCGTGATTCTCTGTGCTCCCCCCGGCCCCGACGGCGAAGTACCCGACGAGATCATGGCCGCCGCGCATCTCGCTCAGGTCGACGAGGTCTATCGCGCCGGCGGCCCCCAGGCGATCGCGGCCATGGCGTATGGAACGGAGTCGATCGCCTCGGTCGACGTCATCGTCGGCCCCGGCGGCCGGTACGTCTCGCTCGCGAAGCAAGAGGTACGCGGCGTCGTCGGTGTCCCGGCTGCCTTCGCAGGACCGTCGGAGGTTGTCGTGGTGGCCGACGCGACCACGCCGGTCGACTATGCCGCCATCGACATCGTGGTGCAGGCAGAGCACGGCCCGGACGGGCTGGCCTGGCTCGTGACTTGGTCACAGCAGGCTCTCCACTCCATCGTGACCGCCGTCGGACGCCTCGTGGACCGGGCACCACGAAAACGCGAGATAGCCTCGACTCTCGACGCCGGGGGTTACGCAGTGCTCGTCGACGGTCCGAAAGAGGCGATGGCCGTGGCGAACGAGATCGCTCCAGAGCACCTCGAACTGTGCTGCAGCGAGCCGGAGCGCCTCGTGCCCCTTGTGAAGAATGCCGGGGCGGTCTTTCTCGGCCCCTGGTCGCCGGCCTCGCTCGGAGACTACATGGCGGGGCCGTCGCACGTTCTGCCCACATTCCGCTCCGCCCGCTTTGCAAGCGCTCTCGGAGTGGAGGACTTCCTTCGAAGAGTGCACGTGATCAAGGCCGACAGGGCGGCACTTTGCCGGGTGACACCGTACATCGAGGCAATCGCGCGCGCAGAGGGACTGCTCGCGCATGCCGAGTCGGTGACTATGCGAGCCACGGGGTCGGACCAATCGAGCGAGGCGTGACGGGAGCCGCAGGCCGGCTCGATGCCGGCGAGGGCATGACCGGTCCCCGCGCGCGACCGAACGCCATAGCACTCCGACCGGGGTACCACTCCCCCCAGGTCGAGGTCGAGGTCCGCCTCAACACCAACGAGGCGCCAGAACCACCTCCGCAGCGGTTCCTCGACGAGCTTGCGGCCACCGTTGCCGGCCTCGGAGCGAATCGGTACCCGGACCGCCGAGCAACCCAGCTGCGCTCCGCCATCGCCGCCCATCACGGCGTCGACCCAGGCCAGGTCTTTTGCGCCAACGGTTCCAACGAGGTGCTGCAGTGCCTGTTTCTTGCTTACGGGGGGGCTTCGCGCACAGTCATCGTGTTCGAGCCCACCTATGCCCTGCACAGCCACATCCCCCTCCTGACCGCGACCGAGGTCGTGACCGGCAATCGCGATCACGACTTCCTCGTCGAGGTTCCGGCCGCCCGCAGCCTGCTTGCAGAAGTTGCCAGAGGCCACGGTCCTCGCGAGCCCTCGATCACGATGCTGTGCTCGCCCAACAATCCAACCGGCTCGGCCGAGCCTCGAGGAACGGTCGAGGCTCTCGCGGCGGCTGTGCCCGGTCTTCTCGTCGTCGACGAAGCCTACGGGCAGTTCGCCCAGTCAAGCGCGCTTGATCTGCTGGATTCACACCGAAACGTCGTGGTCGTACGAACGTTCTCGAAGACCTGGGCGATGGCGGCTCTGCGCCTTGGTTACCTCGTCGCCGACGAAGAGGTCGTAGCGGCTTGCGAGCAGGTCGTCCTGCCCTACCACCTGGACTCCGTAAAGCAGGCTGCGGGCGTGATCGCGCTGCGATACGAGTCTGAGATGCGGCAAAGAGTGGCGCGCACAGTGGAACAGCGCGGGCGCATCGCGGCTGGCCTGACTGAGCTTGGCCTCAAGTGCTGGCCCTCGGAAGCCAACTTCATCCTGTTTCGCACGCAAGGCGCCCGGTCTCGCGAAGTTTGGCAGCGCCTCGTCGAGCATTCGGTCCTTATACGGGACGTCTCGGACTGGCCAGGCCTCGAGGGATGCCTGCGAGTCACAGTGGGAACCGCTGACGAGAACACACGCTTTCTCGATACCTTGAGAATCGTCCTGGCCGAGACAAGCCCGCCCGCCGCCTAGTCTGGCAACGGTGGCGAGCGACATCGGAGATCTGCCGACCGGCGCAGCCAAGCGTGCCCGGGTCCGGGAGATGTTCGACACGATCGCGCCTCGCTACGACCGCGTCAACGCACTGATGACTTTTGGGCTTGACGAGGGGTGGCGCCGCCGCACCGTGAGGCTCCTCGGACTAAGCACCCCGGCCCTCGTCGCCGACATCGGGTGCGGTACAGGTGACCTTGGACGCCTCTTGGCCTCCCAAGGCACAAGAGTCGTCGGCCTCGACATGTCCATGGGAATGCTCACGGCGGGACGACCGACTGCGCCACCTGGCGTCCTTGCCGACGCGGCGATGCTGCCGCTCGCGGACCGAGCTCTCGACGGTGCCGTCAGTGGTTTCGCGCTGCGCAATTTTTCCGAGCTTTCGGCGGTGATCGTCGAGCTGGCCCGGGTGGTCCGCCCGGCCGGACGGATCGCTCTCCTCGAAGTCGCGCAGCCAGAGCAGTGGCTGGTGAAGGCGGGACACTCGCTCTGGTTCAACCACGTAGTGCCTCTGATCGGTAGCCTGCTGTCCGACAAGGCTGCCTACCGCTACCTGCCCCGCTCGGTCGCCTACTTGCCGAGCTACGGCGAGCTCGCGACGATGCTCGAAGATGCCGGCTTCTCAGACGTCCGCCGAGATCTCCTCTCGGGTGGCTTGGTGCAGGTGATATCGGCCAGACGCGGCGGTTCGCCCCGTCCTTCGCGCCGCGAGGCAGCAATGCTGCGCCGAGCCACGGCAAGAGACGAGGATGACGGGTGAGACCCGGCGATCCCAGGTTGCTCGGCCATCTCACTGCGCTGGTCTACCCTCTCGAAGACCGTGAGCTCGAGCTGCTCCATTCTCTTGCACTGGCCCGCGGCCTCTGCCTCGAGCGCGACGGGCTATCGGTGCTCGGTCTAGGCGAGGCGGCCACTGTTCTGCTTCCAAATGGTCTCGTCGACCGGGCCATGCTTCGCCAGGTCAGGGAGTCCCTCGCGCTGTTAGGGCCGCTGGCCACGGCTATTGGAGCGTTCCACTTCCTTCCCGAGGCGGCCACGTCACTCACCGTTCCCGCGCTATGCGTGCGGGTCGGTAAGGGGACACCGCCGGTGGCGGTGGTGGTCGGGCGGTCGCCGACTCGTGATCAAGTGGAGGCGCTCGTCCGCGAGGCGCAGTCGGAGCGGGCCACGTCAGGAGAGCCCGCTTCTCCACCCGACTCGTTCCGTCTCTTCTCGCGACGCTCCCACGCGGACTTCCTCGATCGTGTGGCAGAAGCGGTGACAGAGGTACGCAGCGGGCGGCTCGACAAGGTCGTGATGGCGCGTGAAGTCGTGATCGAGGCCAATCGGCCGCTTCGCCAACGCGACCTCCTCGAGCGCCTCAGGGCTCTCCACCCGTCGTGCATGACCTTTGCCATCGACGGATTCATCGGCGCGAGCCCCGAGTTGCTCGTCTCGCGATCGGGCAACGCCGTTGCGTCGCACCCACTTGCAGGCACGGCGGCCCGCAGCGGTGACCCGGACGCCGACCGGCGAGCCCAGGAGAGGCTGCTCTCGTCCCAAAAGGAGCGGGGCGAGCACCGCTCTGTCGTCGATGCCATAGCTGCCGGGCTAAGGCCCGTGACCTCAGAGCTGCAAGTGCCAGACGAGCCCAGTGTCGTGGAGCTTCGCAATGTCTCGCACCTGGGCTCCCACATCACCGCCGTGCTCGCCAGAGAGCCATCGAGCAGTCTCATCAGCGCGCTCGACCTCGTGGCGCTCATCCACCCGACTCCAGCGGTGGCCGGCATGCCCGTGGACCTTGCTCTCGACTATCTGGCCAAGGCAGAGGACCTCGAGCGCGACCGCTATGGCGGGGCGGTGGGCTGGACTGACGGCACCGGTGACGGCGAGTGGTACCTCGGGATCCGCTCTGCAATAGTCCGCGGTCAGACCGCGAGGCTGTTCGCAGGTGTCGGGATCGTCGCGGACTCCGATCCAGCTGAGGAGCTGGCCGAGACCCAGCTGAAGCTGCAGGCGTTTCTCGCCGTGGCCGTTCGTCCCTGACAGCCGGGCCCGTCGCCCTTGGCGCGACGCCTCGCGCAGCAGTGCTCAGGGACAACCAATCGCTGCGTACCTCCTCACGATAGGGGCCACGAGCTCGGGTCGCTCGAATGCTACGAGGTGACCTTGTCCCTTCAGCCAGACAAGCTCCGCTCCAGGGATCCGTTCTGCCAGCAGGCGCGCAGCCTCCGGGGCTACGATGCGGTCGGCCGTCCCGTGAACGACTGCGACCGGGACGTCGAGATGGCCCAAGCCGAGCTCGATCGTCGGCGTCTCCTCCAAGAGAGCCCGCTGCTCTATGAGGAAGCTGGACCTGGCCCGTTCACCTGTCGGTTGGGCTGCCAGCCACAGCAGGGAACGCACCATCGCCAGCTGGCCGATGCGGCTGCTCACCGGTTCGCCGCCACGCAATAGCGCAAGTCGCGCGACTGCAGACATGGCACTCCGGGTGAGCGCGAGACCGGCCCGGATCACCGGACGCCCTACGGCCGGCACCGCGAGCAGCCGGTCGAAGCCATTGATTGCCTGACCAACCCCTACCGACCCCACCAGCACGAGCGAACCGACAAGATCTGGTCGCTCCAGTGCCAATTCCAAGGCTATCCCCCCACCCAGGGAATGGCCGACGACGGTGAGCGGCGGCTGCAAGTCACATGCCCCGACGCCTCTCGCGAGCACCGCGGCGTTGCCTCGCAAGCCCGTCGCTCCGCTCTCGTCTCCGCCCCATCCGGGCCTGTCCGGCGCCACGACGCGGTGGTCCGGCGACAGCAAGCCGGCCAGGCGGGACCAGTCGGCACCGAGTCCTGGCTGGCCGTGGACCAGCAGAACAGACCGACCGCTACCCTCGTCGATGGAGGCGTGCACGACCTAGCTACGAGCAGGGCCACCGGTTCCGCGCCGACCCGCAGCCCGCGAGCGCCCGGAGCCGACAAGGGCCGAGACGAGGCGCTGCAAGGCCAGCCAGGACACGAGAACGAGTGCCTCCACCACCGTATAGGTCGACATCTTCGACTCCCCGAGAGCACGGTCCACGAACTTGATCGGCACTTCGGTGATCCGTGCCCCCGCCTGCAGCGAAAGATAGGTCATCTCGATCTGGAAGCCGTAGCTGTCGGCTCGCACCGAGTCGATGTCGATACGGCGCAGCACCGTCGCGGCATAGGCACGAAACCCGGCCGTCGAGTCCGCCACGCCCAGACCGAGCAGCAGGTTGGCGTACAAGTTGCCGCCGCGTGACAGCAGCCGGCGAGAAAGGGTCCAGTTCGGGATGGAGCCACCTGGGACGTAGCGAGATCCGATCGAGACCTCAAAGCCCTCCGCGATTGGCGCCAGGAGGGACTCGAGCGAGTCGGGATCGTGGGAGAAGTCGGAGTCCATCTCGACTACGACGTCATAGTCGCGCTCCAACCCCCACCGAAACCCCGCGCGATATGCGCTTCCGAGCCCGGACTTCGCCTCCCGCCGCAGCAGCGATATCTGCTCTGACCTGACGGCAGCCTTCTCTACGATGTCGCCCGTGCCGTCGGGGCTGTTGTCGTCTACGACGAGGATCGACGCCTCAGGGAGAGCCAGCGCGACGCGCTCGAGCACCGTGGCGATATTGGCAGCTTCATTGTAGGTGGGCAGGACGACGAGCACTCGCACCATTTGAGCCTAGCCGGGAGCCCGGCGCTGGACTAAGTCAGTCAGCAGAGCTGCTCTCCCCGACGCCCTGGGGCGGAGATACCGACAGCGGAGATGTCATGACATCGGCGGCGCTCGGCGCCAGGTCGAGCAGTCTCGCCCCGGTGCGGTGCACCCAGAGATCGCGCGCCAGCACTTGGATCGCACCGGCGGCGGGAACCGCGATCACCGCACCCACGAGACCGCCGAACACCGAGCCGACGAGCGCTCCGAGCTCAGCTCCCACTAGCACGGCCAACAGCACCCAGAGCGGATTGAGCCGGACTGTCCGGCTCATCACGAGTGGGTTGAGGAAGTGGTTCTCCACCTCTTGGTAGACGACGAAGACGATGAGGATGACAACCCCCGCCGTGAGGGAGTGCAGGCTGGCAACGACGACAGTGGGCACCCCCGCGAGGAGGCCACCGATGAGCGGGAGGAAGTCCACGAGGGCAACCCAGAGCGCGAGCACTTCGACATAAGGCACCCCCATGGCATAGAGCGCGACGCCGACGACTACACCGGCTATCAGCGAGGTGAGCAGATTCCCCAGCATGTAGCCGACGATCGCTCGCCCGATGTCGTCGAGGACGCCCTGGACGCGTGAAGCACGCTCTGGCTGCATCCAGTCGAGGACCGCGCGGACAAGACGCGGCGCCTCGAGCAGCAGGAACAGGGTCAGGAACAGGATCGTGAGCAGGCTGACGAACCCGGAGAAGACAGTCTTGCCGATGGCCAGCGCTGGTCTCGAAAGCTTCGAGATGATGTTCTGGAGATTCGCCTGACGAGACTTCACGAAGCTCAGGAGATGGAGACGCTCCACCAGCCTCCCGACCTGGCCCTTGCCCTGCTGGGCTTGGCGAACAAGCTTTGGGAGCCCATCGGCAAAGTGGGTGGCCTCGGAGATGACTGGATGCGTGAGCGCGGCTCCCACGCCCAGCGCGAACGCGACTGCAAGCACGAAGACGACAGCTGTCGCAAGCTGGCGAGACAGCGGCCGCGGCGGCCGCCGGTGCAGACCCAGGCGCTGCACGATCTTCACTATCGGATGCAGGACCGCAGCGACAAACAGCGCTACGACCACGACCAGCAGGAGCGCGCGAAGCCGCCAGAGGAGCAACGCCGCCACGAGCGTCACGAGCACCACGAGGTTGACGATCACCGCTGCCCGCACGACGCGGCGGTCGAATTCCCGTCGCTCTGCCCGTGCGGACGCGCCCGTACGCGCCTCGCGCGGGCCCTCCTCGGGCAGACCTCGCGGTGCGGGTAGCTTCGCCACGGCTCCAGTCAACTCGATCAGAGCATCCAAATGGTCACCATTCGTGCTCGCGGCCTGCAAGCATGGGTCAATGGACCGCCCTCGGGTCTCCTCTCTCCGGTGAGCAGCACCGAAGGATTGCCGCCTTCGGGGACGCCGGCTCCCGCAGCCTCGCCTCGGGCTACGAGGCGACGGCGCAGGCGCGTCCCGAGGTTCCTCCGCAATGGGATCACGGTAGTCGTGCTCATCCTCGTCCTCGAGTACCTCGTGCTCCCCAAGCTGGCGCTCGTGTTCTCCAGGCACAGCTTGCGGCGCCTCGATCATGTCAGCGTCCTGTTGATACTCCTCGCGTTCGCACTCGAGACGATCTCGTTGTTCGCGTACGCGAGGCTGACTCTCGTCGTGCTTCCTCCTAGGTCTCTGTCGTTCTCCAAGGCTTGGCGGATCAACCTCGCCGCCTTGACCGTCAGCCACATAGTCCCAGGGGGCACCGCCGGCGGCACGGGCCTCAGCATCCGCCTCTTGAGATCGGAGGGAATAGGCGCGACCGACGTCGGTTTCGCCACGGCAATAGCCGGAATCGGCTCAGCTGTGCTGCTCAACATCCTGCTCTGGCTCGCCCTCGTCGTCTCGATACCGCTCAACGGGTTCAACCCTGCGTATGTGACCGTCGCGATCGTCTCGGTGCTGCTGCTCGGATTCTTCGCAGCCCTTATCGCCGGCTTCGCCAGCGGAGAGGGCTGGGCCGTCAGAGTGCTGCGACGATTGGCGCGCCGCTTCCACTTCATCCCGGAGGAGAAGCTCGAGGGAACCCTCAAGCAGATCGTCGAGCGACTCCAAGCCGCCGCCCGCAACCCGGAGCTGATCCGTCGCGGCCTCGCCTGGGCCGCAGCAAACTGGCTCTTCGACGCCGCGTGCCTTTGGGTCTGCCTTGCGGCGCTCGGCTACCCCATGGACCCGATCGATCTGTTCGTGGCATACGGCGTCGGTGAAGTCCTCGCGGCAATCCCCCTTACACCCGGGGGCCTCGGCCCTCTCGAGGCGGGAGTTGCTGCCGTACTGGCGTCTTTCGGGATCCCCGGAGCGATCGCTATCCTCGCTGTCGTCGGATGGCGCTTCTTCAATTTCTGGCTCCCGATTCCCGTCGGTGCAGGTTGCTACATGTCTCTGCGCGTCGAGCGCGGAGCCTCCCTTAGAGAGCGGAGCAAGGCGCTCGGGGCGATGGCGGACGACGCGCGTCGTACCGACCCCGCCGCAGATCCCCGGTCGGCTGGCACGTGAACTAGGGTCGGGCCCTGATCCCTGTGCTGCCGTGGCGCGGGCACATACGATCTCACCATGGAACCAATAGTCTTCGAAGGACTGGACCATCTGAGGGGTGCGGTCGGCGCCGCGCTCGGGCCAAGCGAGTGGCACGAGATCACCCAGCGACAGATCGACCTTTTCGCGGAAGCCACCGGTGATCACCAGTGGATCCACGTGGACCCGCAGCGTGCCGCGGCCGGCCCGTTCGGAACCACGATCGCGCACGGCTACCTCACCTTGTCTCTCGCGTCCTTCCTGGTCCCGCAGCTGATCGAGGTGCGCGGGATCGCGATGGCGATCAATTACGGCGCCAACAGGGTACGCTTCCCAGCTCCTGTGCCGGTCGGGTCGAGACTTAGAGCCAGGGCCCAGATCCAGGCCGTCGACGATGTCGCCGGGGGCGTGCAGGTGACCGATCTCGTCACCATCGAGATCGACGGCAACGACAAGCCTGCCTGCGTCGTTGAGTCCATCTCCCGCTATCTGGCCTGAGATGTGCGCCTCCCGACCCTAGCTGGACTGCGCTGCACCCTCGCGGCTCTGTGCTAGTAAGAAGGGAAGTGGCCGAGCACTCAGGCGGGCCTCCGCCTCCCGACCGTGCGCTTCCTCCGGGAATGCGGCGGCAGCTGAGCGGCCCTTCCTACGCCGGGCCGGCGACCTTTTCCCAGTGTCCGCTCCTCACCGAACCCGACGAGCTCGACCGCTGGCAGCCCGACGTAGCTATTGTCGGCGCGCCGTGGGACGACTCCACGACGAATCGCCCAGGCGCGAGGTTCGGCCCGCGGGCGCTGCGAGCTCTCGCCTATGGCCCCGGAAGCTACCACCTCGACCTCGGAGTCGAGATCTTCGAAGGCATCGAAGTCGTCGACTACGGTGACGCGCTCTGCCCCCACGGGATGGCAGAGGTCGCGCATGCGAACATCAAAGAGCGTGTGGCCGAGGTAGCAAGTCGAGGGATCATCCCGATCACCCTCGGAGGCGACCACTCCATCACCTGGCCAGCCGCCGTCGCCGTCGCCGAGGCGAGGGGGTGGGGACAGATCGGCATCGTCCATTTCGATGCCCATGCGGACACGGCCGACTCGATCGACGGCAACCTCGCCAGCCACGGCACCCCGATGCGCCGCCTCATCGAGTCCGGCGCCGTCCCGGGCCGCAACTTCGTACAGATTGGCCTTCGTGGATACTGGCCGCCAGCAGACGTCTTCGCGTGGATGCGGGACCAGGGAATGCGATGGCATGCAATGGAAGAGATCTGGCAGCGCGGCCTTTCTGCGGTGATGAGCGACGCGATCGCGGAGGCACTCGAGGGCACCGACGGCATCTACCTCTCGCTCGACATCGACGTGCTCGATCCCGGCTACGCGCCCGGAACAGGTACCCCCGAACCGGGAGGACTGAGCCCGGTCGACCTGCTGCGCGCTGTAAGGAAGCTAGCCCTCGAGACGCGGATCGTCGCGATGGACGTAGTCGAGGTCGCGCCCGCGTACGACTGGGCGGACACGACGGTCAACAACGCGCACCGTTGCGTCTTGGAGGTCCTTGCTGCCCTGGCGGTGCGTCGCGGCGCTCCTACGAGGGTTGTACGGCCCGCCGGCCGAGGCACGCGCCGGACGGCGCGACCCACATAACCTGTGACGAACTGCCCTTTGATGCCGGCAACCCCTCCGAGCGACCCGCAGGATCGAAATGCGCCGAGCTCGAGCCGCCCAAAGCCTCGCCTGCGCGGCATCTCCCACGAAGCGGCCGCGTTCGCCATGCTGGCGATCGGTCCACTCGTAGTCCTACGTGCCAGAACCGCGACAGCGGAGGCTCTGAGCGCTGTCTATGTGACGACAATCACGGCAATGTTGAGCACGAGCGCCCTGCTGCACAGGATCAATTGGTCGCCGCCGGCGCGGCGAAGGATGCGCCAGCTGGACCACTCGATGATCTTCTTTGCGATCGCCGGGTCGTACACCGCCGCCGCCGGCCTCGTTCTCCCAGGCACCGATGCCCCCGTCGTCATCGCCGTCGTCTGGGTCGGAGCCCTCGGAGGAGCTGCTTTCAGGCTCGCTTGGCTCGATGCTCCAAAGTGGGTCGTCGCCCTTCCTTACAT
>JAKACA010000179.1 GCA_021796455.1 Actinomycetes bacterium | reverse complement strand
GGACGGCGAGAGGTCTGTGACGAGGGTCAGTCGACACCAGGCGCCAGAGGGCTTGTTGAGCTCGGATGGCGCCGGCGCTGGCGAGCAGATACATCGCTTCGGTGAATGCCGGCCAGCTCGTGACGAGTGGGAGGATCAGCTGATCGAGCCCATACATGCACGAAGAGTGGTCGGGCTCGTCGGCATCGATGATCGCGATGAGTGGACCCGCGTCGGTGAGGGTCACCTGCTCTTGCGGACCTCCGTCAGGGATTCGGTGAACGCGGCACCGGTCCGGCGCGCTCGGCCGCCACCGCCGTGAATCACCTTTGACGTCGAGGCGGGGCTGCTCTCCGGACCCTCTGTCGGGTCACGAGGAGAGAGCAAGACGAAGTCGTTCCGCCGTTGCTCGCGGTGATTCGGCAAGTCCAGCGTCGAGGAGTTGCACGTCCGCGCTCACGAGCGAGATTCCGAGCGCTCGGGCCGCAGCTGCCCAGCAGGCGTCGTAGAAGGCGAGCCCAGTGGCGGCCCCGAGTACGGCCGCCTGCCGGAGCCAGTCGGCTGCCATGGCGAGCGGGGAGCCACAGATGACGATGACGTCGTCGATCTGGTCGGCGACATCGGGACCGCTCCAATGCAGCGAGCGAAGCAGTACGTTGCCCATCTCATAGAGCGCCAGGTCGATGACCCGAGCTTCGATGTCACCCCGTCTCGTCGCCTCGCGTAGTGCGCGCGCCTCGGCGACTTGGGATTCACCTTCGCTGTGGAACCACTTGATGAGGACCGACGTGTCGACGAGGAGCGTCGTCACCGACGGCTGTCCCGGTCCCGCCGGACGAGATCAGCGGCTTCGAAGCGGCCGGCGGTGCGGAAGCGTTGTTCGGACCGGATGATGGCGTCGTCAACATCGGAGGGATTCGGTCGAGCAATCTCGCGTCGAGCGGCAGCGGCGAGCAGAGCACTTCTGCTCATGGACCTCTGTCGTGCCACCTCGTCTATCTCGCGGACCAGATCCTCGGGCAATGACACCATGACCTTGGACATACTGAAAGTATAGCTTCTGATATTGACGCAAGTGGGCCACCTGCCGGATTGCTGTAAAGCGGGTGTGAACCTCCGAGAGGTTCGCATACGAGTGCCCACGACCTACCGGTCGAATCTGTCAGATGTTATGGCAGGCCGTAGTCGCGAGAACGACCTTTGAGATCGACGACGTCTCACGAGAGCTGCGCGGGACCAACCGAGCGACGTGACCGTCCTTGCCGACACGTCGATCTGGGACGAGTATCTGCGGCGAGGCAGGGAGTCCGAAGCCGCTCGATTGGACGACCTCGTCGTTGCAGGCGACGTCGCCTCGTGTGGTCCTGTCGTGGCGGAGGTGCTTGCCGGCTCCAAGTCTCCGGCCAGAGGAAGGCTCTGGCTCTTGATGACCGGCTTGCGGTGGGCGGACCTAAGACAACTCCAGTGGCAAAGCGTGGGCGAGACGGCGGCACGTCTGCGAGAGCGCGGCGAAGCCATCGTTCTGACCGACATCGGGATCGCCGTCGCTGCGGTCGACTCGTCCTTCCGTACGAGTGGCTATGGCCCACTTCGCCGGGGTTCATTCCGTTGTTCGAACTGATGACCCGGCGTCGAATCACCTTGGTCGGTAGACATCGGCGCGGCGGACGGTGCGTACTACGTTGAGCAGCAGATCAGCCTCGTTCAGCTCATACACGATCCAGTAGACGCCCCGGCGGGCGGACCACAGTCCGGCTACTTCCCGCTGCAAGGGATGGCCCACCCGGCGAGGCGCTTCGACCAACCGTCGTCGACGCCTCCGTGCTGGCGAACGCGCTCGGCGACGACGAGACCGACGGCGCCCGGCCCCGGCCGCGATAGCGGACCTGCGTGAAGCTCTTACCGGCCTGGTTGCTGAGTTCGGCGCCCCCGACGAGTTGACTCTCACCGTCGATGTGGCCTCGAGTCCCTCAGCGCCAACAAAGTCGGCTTGCACGAACCGCTCTGCGGGTGGGTGAAGTGTGGGTTCTATTTCGGCCTGACTTGTACGCGGCTATTGTCCCTGGCTCGAGCCGAAGACCGACGGTCGAGGCGAGGTAGGATACACGCGTGTCTCGCGCAACGCTCATCGACCGCAAAGCCGCCTTTGACGAGGCGACGGCCCACGCCGCCGCCGTGCGCCAGTTGGCGGCTGATCTCGGACTGAGCGATCTAGGCCTGCGCAGCGATGGTACCGTGGTCGTGCACAGCGACGAGTCCGGCTACCGGGCCGTGACCCGTCTCTCTGCGGCGGCCTCGGATTTGGTCGGCGCCTACGTACACGTGATCACCGATGACGTGCCTGGTGCGACCGACACTCGGGAGCTGTGACCGCCGACGAGGTGCTGGTCGCACTAGTTGCCGCCCTCGAACAGCCTCGCCAGGTCCTCCCCGATGACGAGACCGTATGGGACAACGACGTTCTGGTTCGTCTCGCTGTCGAACGCCTTTGGATAACGGCCGGCAATCTCGCCGAGGCGTACAGGATCGAGGAAGGCATCGTCGCCGGTATCGAACCGTGGGCCGAACTGGCCGGCTACCGTCATCTCCTCGCCCACGCGCTGCCAGGGGACCTCTCCTCCGACAGAGTGTTTGCCGACACCACCGCCGATCTCGATCGGATCCTCGATGATGTGCGGAGTCGCGCCGTCTGACCATTCGGTACGAGTCGCCGGATCGTCACCCGAGGTCGAAGAGCGGCCCGGTAAACATGGGCGACTGGTTCGTATTGTGTGACCCAAGGTCCACCGATCAACTGCCCTACATGCTACCCTACGTGGGTGCACAAGACGAGTGTCTACCTGGCCCCCGAAGAAGTCGCTCGGCTTGCGGCGCTCGCCGACCGCGAGGGGACGTCTCAGGCAGAGGTCATTCGCCGGGCGATCCGTCTCTACGAGCCCGAACGCAAAGGGGACAGGAACTTTGCGCTCACCGGAGTCGCCGATGGTCCCGGTGGTTCCATCGCCGATGTTCCCGAGGGTGAGCTGCTCGAGGGATTCGGCGATTGACGGTCGTTCTCGACGCCGCTCCTCTCATCGCGGTCGCAGATCGGCGCGACCGCCTGCGTCCGGCCGTGGAGGCGGTGCTGCGAGAGGAGCCGGGCGAGCTTGTACTTCCGGCTCCCGTTACCGCAGAGGTCGATTATTTGCTGGGTCGTCGGCTCGGGCGCGGTGCCCGCCGCGGCTTCATCGAAGACCTCGCCGCCGGCCGGTTCCTCGTCGCTCACCTTGAACCGGACGAGTACGGCGTCGTCGCCGATCTCGAACGCCGCTACGAAAATCTTGATGCTGGTCTTGCCGACCTGAGCGTCGTCGTCGTGGCGCATCGCCACCAGACCCGGCGATTGCTCACCTTCGACGAGCGCCACTTCCGCACGCTCCGACCCCTCGACGGTGGTCGTTTCACTTTGCTACCAGCAGACGAGCCACGTCGCTGATCCGTTTTCGGATCTCGTCGAAGTTCGAGTACGAGTGTCTACGGCCCACCGCAAACAGCCGGGTCAGGGGCTATGAGGCTGCACTGGACTTGATAGAAAGTACCGCAGCGTGCCCCATTGGGCGCGACGAGCGCTGGGCATTGCGTCTCGTATTTCCTATCTAGGCGATCCATAGCGCCGCGGCGGCGACCGCCCTCGGCATCGGGACTGTGTGCCTCCCGGCGCGCGTCTTCGGCGGCCCGTAGGTGAGTGTCCCTGCAACTTCAACTGCAATCTCGGCAACGTCGAGTGAGCGATCAGACGATCCGTCTCGTGCTGCGAGGATTGAAGGATGAGAGCATCGTCAATCCGAGCGGCGTCGGCCGAGGGACCAAGTGGGTACGAGCGAACCGGTAGCGGCCCAGCGACTTTTCAGCTTCGCGGCCAAGGTCTGATCCGGGCCATCTCAGCTCAACACGTGAGGGAGGCTGGCCTGTGGTTTCGTTACCTCGATCGATGACGTTCGTCTAGGCCCTTGGTGATCCGCCGCACCAACTTGGCCAACCCAGGTCGACTGATCTCGGGCGTTGGATTGCCGTGCCGTGGTCGACCCGGTCGACGTAGACGACGCGCTCGTCCTTGTCGATCCAGGAGATGAAGCGATAGTCCCCGACTCGCGCGCTGTAGCAGCCTTCGAGCTCCCTTCCGAGCCGATGCCCGACTCGGTGAGGGTCGAAGTGGGGTCTTCTCATGATCGGCCCGTGCTCGTCTGTTGCCTGGGGGATTAGCTGCCCCACTCGCCCAGATCCAAGGCGAGCAGAGCCGCGACCTCACCGGCAGGCACGGCCGGCGAGAAGAAGTACCCCTGGCCGAGGTCACAGCCGAGATGTCGCAGGCGCTCGAGCTGCTCGGGGGTCTCGATCCCCTCGGCGAGCACGGTCATGTCGAGCTTCTTGCCGAGCGAGACGATCGTCTCCAAGAGCAACTCGCCCGGGGGGCTCATCTGGGCCGGGCTCACGAAGGAGCGGTCGATCTTGATGACGCTCGGTGCCAGCATCGTTAGGTAGGAGAGCGAGGAGTACCCGGTACCGAAGTCGTCGAGCGCGATCGCGACACCGAGGTCTGCGAGGACCTCGATCACCCTTGTCGTCGTTGCGACATCGACGAGCGCCACGCTCTCGGTGATCTCGAGCACGAGTCGCTTTGGTGGAAGGCCGGTCGCCGCGAGCACTCCCCTTACCGTCGAGAGCAGCTTCGGGTCGTGGAACTGGCGGGCGGAGAGGTTGACCGAGACGTAAGGCTGGCTGGCAGTGCCATAAGCGCCATGCCAGGCGGCGGCCGCGGTGGTGGCCTCTCTCAGCGCGAAAGAGCCGAGATCGAAGATGAGCTCGCTCTTTTCCGCGAGCGGTATGAACAGACTCGGCGGCACCCACCCCCTTTCCAGGTGGTGCCAGCGCATGAGAGCCTCGAAACCCACGACGCGGCTCGTGGCGAGATCGACGATGGCCTGGTAGTGCATCGCGAGCTCGCCCAGGGGAAGTGCCCGGCGGAGATCCTGGAGCAGCTCGAAGCCACTCGAGGCCCGTTCGGCCATGTCGGGGGTGAAGACCGCGAGGCGGTCATTGTCCTGCCGCTTGGCTTGGTAGAGGGCGACATCTGCTGATCGCAGCAGCTCGCTCCAGTTGTCCTCGGCGCCGTCGCTCACGACGGCCCCGAGGCTCCCGCGCAGCTCGAGGCGAGCCCCTGACAACAAGAACGGCTCGGCAAACACGCCGAGGAGGCGCCGGCCCACCACCTGGACCTCGGCGGGCGAGTGGAGCTCCTCGGCCAAGTAGAGGAACTCGTCTCCCCCGAGGCGGCACAGGGTGTCGCTTGCCCGTGTCACGACCTTGAGCCGCTCGGCGAGCTCGACTAGCAGCTGGTCGCCGACGTGGTGGCCGTAGGTGTCGTTCACTGCCTTGAAGTCATCCAGGTCGAGCAGCATCACCGCGTTCGTACCGCCTTTACGAGCTGTCCTTTCATGGAGCTTGGAGAGGTGATCCTCGAACAGCGCCCTGTTCGCGAGGCCCGTGAGCGGGTCGTGCAGGGCCTGGTGGGAGAGCTTGGCTGCGAGCGTGCGCTCCTCGGTGACGTCTTT
This sequence comes from Actinomycetes bacterium, assembly GCA_021796455.1. Classification (GTDB taxonomy): domain Bacteria; phylum Actinomycetota; class Acidimicrobiia; order Acidimicrobiales; family Bog-793; genus JAKACA01. The sequence continues at coordinate 1,114 of JAKACA010000179.1, read as the reverse complement.
CACAGATGCTACGTAGTAGGACACCGCACCGGTCTCGTCTCGTGCGGGGGACTTCGACACCTCGACAAAGATCACCCGGCCGTCGCTGTGCAGGTAGCGCTTGAGGTAGTTCACCTGGGTGGCCTCTTCGGTGGTGAGACGGCGGTGCATCTCCGAGGTCAGCTCCAGGTCCTCGGGGTGGGTGAAGGGTGACGAGTCCCTGCCGACGATCTCCTCTCTGGAGTGTCCGACCATCTGGCAAAACGAGTCGTTGGCCGCCAAGATCACGTTCCTCGAATCGACAAAGACCATGCCGACCATGTTGTTCTCGAAAGCCAGGCGGAAGCGTTGCTCGCTCCTCGCAAGGGCCTCCATGGCCTCGGCCTCGAGCTTTGCGGCGTGGCTCTCGGCCTCGTGGCGAGCGCGCTCTGCCGCGACCCGGGCGGTGTCGTCGCGGATCATCGCGACGACCCAGGCCTCGCCGCCCACTGCGAGCGGAGCAAGAGCTATGTCGACCGGCAACTCGTTGCCATCTCGGCGCAGCAGTGTGAGATCGGAGCGGACCCCGTGAGGTCGCGCTGCCGGCACGTCGGCGAACGCGCCTCGCTTGGCGACGTGGCGGCGATAAAGGCGCTTGGGTACGAGCACCTCGACGGCGCATCCGACGAGATCGTCGCCGCGATAGCCCGAGAGAGCTTCGAGGTGCCCGTTCACAGAGCGGATGACACCGGCCGAGTCGCTGAGCACGACGCCGTAGGGGAGCGCGTCGAAGAGGTGTTGCCACAAGAGGGGATGGTCGCCTGAGTAGCTCACGGCTCGTTCGCGCTCGGCGAGTACGAGACGCTCACGCAGGCAGCGCTCGGAATCGAAGCGATCACCGGTCAGGACCGCCGTGACGAGCACTATCGCGAGGATGCTCCACTGCCCCCAAAGCTCTGTCGGGCTGTGGTGGGTGAGGAGCTCCTCGGGGACAAGGACGACGAAAGCGCAGATCGCGGCGGGGAGCGACCCGACAAGACCGAAGACCGTCCCTCCATAGACGACGGGGACGAGCAGCAGCAAAGTCCATACGAAGCCGGGAACGAGGAACACGCCGCGGTCTTGTGCGATGTCGGCACCGAGGTGGACAAGAAGA
>JAKACA010000178.1 GCA_021796455.1 Actinomycetes bacterium | reverse complement strand
CCCTCCGACGACGAAGCACTCGTCTCCGACGACGAAGGACGCGAAGTCGCCCCCGAGTCCGGTGAGGTCGAAGAGTCCGCCCCCGCCGAGGATCCTGGCATCGCCGAGGACACGCCGGATACGCTCGACGCTTGGCTCCACGAGCCCAGGGAAGTCCCGTGGCACTCGGGTCCCGACGCCACGGCGGTCGCCCCCGACGCCGAAGGACTAGCAATCGCCCCCGGACTCGGCGAGGTCGACGACGGGGGTCCCGGTGCTGTTGGCGTCGTCCTCTCCGCTCCCGACGACGTGCGAGCAGATCCGGAAGACGGAGCCTCAGAAGAAGGCGTCACATCTCAGGCCGGGATCGACGATCAGGCAAGCGGTGTCGACGTCGGTCTCCTGAACGACGTCGTCGGGTGGTGCAACGGTCCCCAGGCCGAGCGGCTCGCTCTGGCGCTGCGCCTTGCCGGCCCCGAGATGGCACGGACCGCCAAGACGCCTATCGGGGCGAAGATCGGCACCCTCAGTGTCGAGCTTCTCTTCGAGCAAGACGTGACGGTCACCGAAGACGACCCGCCGCCAGAGCCCTGGGCAGCGTGGCCCGGGATGGGCAGTTGGGTGCTCACGTCAGATGTGTCAGTCGGCTCTATCGCGAGCGCCTCGACTCGTCCCTCCCCATTTCCCGCCCTTGTCCCGGTCGGTTTCGACCAGAACGGGCTCCTGCTCGTGAACCTGGATGCTTACAAGAGCGTGGCGATCACCCATGACGAGGCGCCGACCTATCTTGCTGCAGCACAGGCACTGCTCGGTCCCGTGATCCGCGCCCCGTGGGCGGACGGCGTCACGATCCTCGGGAACCTTCCGACGACAAGCGACGACCTGATCGTGCAGGTGACCGCATCGGCCCAAGACATCTCCACCTCCGCCGACTGTGCTGTCGCGATGGACCGCTCGCCAGAGATCTCTCTCGTGCTCGCCGACGACGGATCGTGTCTGAGCGAGACGTGGCGCTCTCTGCGTTCTCGCCCCCTGTCGCCCCCGAAGAAGATCGCAGGGCATCTCGCGATCAATGTCCTCGGGCCGCTCGTGATGAGCGGGCATGTGGAGTCGCAGTTGATGCACAAAGGGCTCGAGCTCGTGGCGATGCTCGCGCTAAAAGGCGGCAAGATGCCCGTCGCTACCGCCATCGACGTCCTCTACGACCACCAGCGCGTCGCTCGCTCGTCAAAGTCCCGGCTGCTCAGGAGCACGGCCGCAGCACTCGGTGTTGCCCCGTCCGGCACAGAGAGGTTTCGCGTAGAGGGCGACCTCCTGGTCCTTGACGACGTCGGTTGCGACTGGACCGACTTCGAGGCGAACCTTGCGAAGAGCAATGAAGCGTGCTTCGCCTCTCTGCGCGGCCGCCCGCTCGAGGACGTCACCTCGCAGTGGGCACGGGACGCCCGCTTCGACATCTCCCACAGGATCGTCGAGGCGTCTCTTGACATCGCCTCGAGCGCCATTGACGAAGGAAGGCTCTCATCTGCCGAGGACGTCCTCGAGCGCGCTCGCCGTGCGGCGCCCTTCTCCGACGACCTGTTGAGCCTCGTCCTCGACGTCGCTGCTCTGCGCGGCGCAGGCGAACTTGAGCACGCGTGGAAAGACATCGTCGCCCAGTCGGGCACCGGCAACGAGAACGCGGTGTCGCCGGCACTTGGCGCCAAGCTCCATGCTCTTAGGTCCACGGTGACCGCGACCCGCTAGAGCGGTCCCGTCGAAGGACCCGTCCGGTCGGGTCCCAGCGGACCCTCCGAGGGGCCGTTGCGCTCTCCTTTGAGCGCCCAGCGCAACGCCCGAAGGACCCCGGAACTGTCCGATATGGCTCTTCTGAGGTGTTGCGCTCGGGGACGCGGACTCGAGCGCAACACCTCACCTCTTAGCCGAGCGGCACAGACGCACCCCCTCTGAGCAGGCAAAAGCAACACCGCCGCCTGTAGCGCAACGCTTTGGGCACCGTTGCGCTACAGGAGAGAGCTGCTTGCGCAACGTTTTTGGCACACCCCTTGGGGAGAACTTGTCAACCCCAAGGAGGAAACCATGAACATCAATCCCTACCTGCACCTTCAGTACATGTCCGGGATAGCGATCCCGAACGTCACCCCGAACTCGAACCTGCCGGGCACAGCAGCCCTGACGGGCTTCGTGGGATCGGTCCTGATGGTCTGTCTCATCTTGTGCCTCGCCGGACTCGTCGTCGGCGCTCTCGCTTGGGCGGTGTCAGGGCGCGGGGCCAACATGCGCGGGTCCAACTTCGGTCGCGACCTCGTGATCGGCTCCTTCATCGGCGCCTTCCTCGCCGGCGGCGGGCACGCTCTCATCTCCTACTTCTTCACCGCCGGATCGGGCATCCACTGATGAACGAGCCGTCCTCGTCCCTACTGGCCTTCCTGGCAAGGGACCGCTCCTTTATGAGAAGGGCGGCCTGCGAGGGAGAGGCGTCCGACCTGTTCTTTCCAACAGGCCAGATCGGCCGCGGCTCCTATGGGCCGGGCAAGGCGGTCTGCGCGACCTGCCCGGTCTCCTCGGACTGCCTCTCCTATGCCCTGGAGGGTGAGTCGGAGTCGGCGGCCTCGTGGCCCGGACTATGGGGAGGGCTGACCCCGACCGAGCGCAGGTCGCTCCGCCGGGCCCTCGCAGGCACGAGCGAGAGCGCCCGCCCGATGGCTCGAGAGCGCACGGGCGCAGCGGTGGGGAGCCTCGATGCCTGAGATCAGCGGTCTTGGACCGTCGTACGTGCTCGCCGCCGCAGGCTGGTCGAGCGCCCAGGTCGGCTCCTTCATCGGCAGCCTTGAGACCGTGGCGCTCCTCATCTGCCTCACCTCCCTCGTCCTTGGGGCCGGGCTCTGGGGCTTCTCCATCCGCGGCGGCAACAAGTTGATGGGCCACCGCTCGCATCGCATCGTCGTGGCGTCGCTGCTCGCCGCCGCGGCTATCGGCGGCTCTGTGGCTCTCGTCGCCTTCGCGTTCGGATCGCTGCAATGAGCCTCATCTGCGATATCAATCCGCTGTGTGTGGCCAAGCAGGCCGGCGTGGGGCTGGCCCAGGCGGCCTTCGGGGGCATCCTCCACTCGATCGCCTCTGGCATCACCGACATCGTCGGCACGCTCTTGAACGAGGTCATGATGAGCTCGAACGGGGCCGCGCAGGTAAAGGGCTCGTCGTTCACCTCTCTCTACGGGGCGATGCTCGTGCCCGCGATGGTCCTGTCTGTCATCGTGCTCATCATCGCCGTCACCACCGCGGCGATCCAGGGCCGCTCGGGCGAGATCGCGAAGCGGGCGCTCCTCGTGCCTCTCGGGGTCTTCCTCATCGTCGGGGCCGCCGCTGCTCTCGTCAACGACGCGCTCGACCTCGTCAGCTTCATCGACGGCTCCTACATCCAGGCAGCTCTTGGCGCGGGAGGCTTCAAGGCAGCTTTCGGGCAGATGGGTTTCAACGCCACGGGCAATCTGCAACTGCTCAACACGGCGGCAGAGATCCCCAACGCCGTCTTCCAGATCTTCATCGGGATCTTCCTCCTCATAGCTACCTTTGCCATCTGGGTGGAGATGCAGGTGCGCACACTCGCCATCTGGATCCTCGTCGCAGTGGTCCCCCTCGCCTCTGCCGGGCTGTTCTGGTCGGGCACCCAGCGCTGGCTGAAGCGCCTCATCGAGGCTCTCGTGGCGGCGATCCTCACCCCGATCCCGATCACGATCGTCCTTAGCATCGGGGCCAAGCTCGGCATGGGCACCGACTCTCTCTCAAAGCTCATGCTCGCTTTCGTGACGATGATGCTCGCCGCCTTCTCCCTTCCCATGTTGCTAAAGCTCGTGCCCCTGGCCGAGATGATGGCGGTCTCGGGGATAGCGGCGGCCGGGATGGGCCATGCTGGCACGGCGGCCAAGTCCGCGGTCGGAAGTGCCACCAAGGACGCTCCGAACGCGGTGAAGCGTCTCGCCGGCCCGGTCGGAGGCGGCGCCTCAGGCGTCGCCTCGGGGCTCGGGGCTGCGGCGGGGACTGTCGCCACAGGAGGCCTCGCCGTAGCGGCGAAAGCGGCAGGGTTCGCCAAGAACCGCCTGACCGGGTCCGTCGAAGGAAAGTCCGCGTCCGCCACCGATGCTGCCCCTGAGACCGCACAGGTGGGCGCGCATGTTCCCCCGCCGTCTTCCCGGACCGACCCTGCCGACCCTGCCGGCACTACCAAGACGGGTGGCGGTGGAGGACCCGGTGGAGGACCCGGTGGCGGCGGCGCACCCGCTCCCCCGCCCGCGAACGACCCCGCACAAGCTGGCGGCGCCGGCATGGAAGGTCACGGCGAGGGCGGAGCGCATGGGGGAGGGGTCCCTGTTCCACCACCCGCGCCGAAGACTGATCCGGGCACCACGCCATCGTCCGGGCCGACCCCGTCGGCAAAGCCCCGCCCGCCATCGGCCAAGAAGGGGACCGGCTCGTCAAGCGTGCCAGACGCTACGAGCTCCCCCACGACGGGGTCTAGCACGGTAGCGGACGCGAAGACGACGGGCTCCCCCGCGACGCTCTCCCGCACGGATGCGCCGTCCAAGGGCGCCTCGGGCACGACGGGAGAGAAGTCCGCTCCCCGCCTCTTCGCCACGAGCGAAGGGCGGGTCCCACGCTCAGACCACAGCGCTCCGGCGAGCTCGTCGCCGGCGCCTCCCCGCCCGCCTGCGGCAGCCCCGTCCGCTGCGACCTCATCTGACGGGCTCTCATCGCCCGGCGTCCGCCCGGTGCGCAACTCCCACCCCGAGCAGCCCGCGGCGGGCGCCACCACGATCCCGAACTTCGATCCTCACGACTTGGAGCACGGACCTCACTCGTCGCCTTCCTCGCCGCCGGCACCCGGCGAGCCAAGCTCTTCGTCTACGGGCTCCCACACGGACACGCCCTCCTCGGACCCCTCGGGCAAGGAGCCCGCCCCACGCCTCTTCGACGTGGGGCAAGGGCGGGTTCCCCGCACGCACTACGGGCCTGCGCCCAGCAAGGCACCCCGCCAAGAGCCCGACCCGCCGCCTGAGCCTCCCCGTCCTGTGGGTGGCTGAGGACACACGATCTCGAGATTGGAGAAGGACGACAGATGACTACGACTACGAGGCACAAAGGAGGACAGATGGCAACCGATGACGACGTCACCTACGACTACGGGGTCCCGGCGCACCGTGCCGTGTTCCTCGGTCTTGGTATCGAGCGCATAGGAATCATCGCCGGCGGGCTCTTGCTCATGACCTTTGCCGTCATCGCCGGCGTGCCGATCCCTGTGGCGATATTCCCGGTCCTTGTCGCCATCGCTATCGCTTTTGTCCGCATAAAGGGCCGGCGCCTGCAGGAGTGGGCGCCGGTGCTGGTGTCCTTCGCACGGGCGACGCTCTCAGGCGGAAGGTCATGGAAGAGGGGTCTGCCGGCCGGCCGCCTGGCCTCGTCTTTGTCCTCGTCCCAGTTGGACGGGCCCGAGAAGATGGCGGAGACCTACCCCCTCGTCCCAGGCGCCACTTTTACCGAGACGCGCATCTTGGGGATGCCACTCGGCGTCGTCGCCGTGGACTCGAGGCGCGGCGCTCGGTCGCTGACGGCGGTCTTCTCGGTCACAGGCCACTCGACTTTCGCGCTCTTGCCAAGAGATGAGCAGGCAGCCGCGATAGCGGCATGGGGGTCGCTGTTGTCCGAGACCTGTGTCCGCTCGGCCCAGATCACCTCGATCGAGTGGGTCGAGCGCACGGTGCCCGACCTCGCCTCCGAGGCAGAGCAGTGGATGCGCGCCCATCTCGCTCCCTCCGCCCTTGGCACCGCCGGCCTTGACGACTACGCGGCGCTTTTGGACGACGTCGAATCCGTCGCCTGCACTCACGAGGTCTATGTGTCTGTGCAGATCACCTCCAAGCTGGCGGAGATCCCCGAGGCTATGGCCGAGGCCGCTCCCCAGTGGGTCTCTATCGCCAACCGCCTGTCGGCCTTAGGCCTTGTCACCCGACCGCTCAGCCAGAGCGACGTGAAGGCCCTCTTGCAGGCAAGTGCCGACGGCATCGGCTTTCACCCGGGCGATGTCCGCAACGTCGATCCGAGCCCGATGGCGATCGACGAGCAGTGGGACTACCTGAGAGTAGACGGGCTCTTCCACAGGGTCTTTGCCGTCACGGCCTGGCCGCGGGTGCGTGTCTGGCCGTCGTTCTTGGAGCCCCTCCTGCTCGCGTCATCTGCGGGGAGCCTTCGCACCGTCTCTGTCCATCTCCATCCCGTCGAGCCCGAGACCGCTCGCAGGAGAGCCCGTGCTGCGGTCGCGATGACAGCGCTCGACGAGCAGTCGCGGCACAAGGCCGGCTTTGTCATCTCGAGCCAGCACCGCCGTGAGGCCGACGACGCCGAGAGGCGCGAGGCCGAGCTCGTGGCCGGCTACGGCGAGCACCAGATCGGGGCCGTGACGATGGTGTCTGCCCCCACCAAGGAATTGCTGGAAGCCGGCTCGAGGGCCCTTGTGCAAGGGGCGGTGCAGTCGATGCTCGACCTTCGGGTGCTCTATGGCTCCCAGCGCGACGGCTATGTCGCGGCGCTCCCCCTCGCCCACCTCGGCTTTGCAAGGACGGTCGTGTAATGCTCACCTTGTCCCCGCAGTACGTGACCACGCGCAACTCCGCCTCGCTCTACCCCTTCCAGGTGCAAAGCGGCGTCCCCTCCATCGGCGCCCTCGTGG
>JAKACA010000177.1 GCA_021796455.1 Actinomycetes bacterium | reverse complement strand
GGTGAACTCGGCCGAGCCAGTCGTAAAGGGGATCTCCTCGAACTCAGAGGCATAGGGCTTCTGCCCGGAGTACTTCGGGTTGGGCACGAAGATGTCGGGCGAGCTCGCGCCGCCGTAGCTCTTCAGGTTCCAGGCCCCGTCGACCACTTTCCAGAGCGGGTTCGTCGCGTAGGTGTTGGTGTTGGCGGCTTGGGCCTGCAGGAACTTGAGCACGGCCGCGGCACCCGAAGGCGTCATGTCGTAGTTGCCGATCTTGCCGTTCGCGGAGGTCTTGTCCCAGGCCTGCTGCGGCAGTGGCGTGATGTAGTCGAGGCCGTTGTCGTCGAAGTAGGTCGGGTTGATCGGGCTCTTCAGCACCGCCCGGAACGTCGTCGCGTTGACGGCCCTGTAGCTCTTCAAGTTGTAGGGGAACTGCGTCGGGCCGGCGTAGTTGCCCCAGCTCGTGCCCTCGGCCTTGCCGAGGTTGATGTAGAACACCATGTCACGGGCAGTGACAGGTGCGCCATCCGACCACTTCCAGTTCCGGAGCTTCACCGTCACGACGGTGTCGTTGTTCGACCACACGGGCGGATAGGCCATCGAGTGGGCGTAGTCGAGCGTCGGCTGACCAGGGGTCGGCAGGTAGACGAGCGGGTACATGAGGTTGATGAACTGGTCGACGTTGTACAGGCTCTGGTAGGTCGCGGTCGTCTCGGGAAATATGTAGTTGGGCGGGGTCCCGGGGCCCTCGGCGAACTTGATGACACCGCCTCTTTGCAGGTTGCGCGGCACTGCGGAGGCCCTGGTCGCGGCCGAGGCCGCACCACCTCCTGCGATCCCGACCGTCAGCCCCGCGATGAGCGCGGCACCAGCCATGAACGTGGCTGCGGCGGTAACACGCCGCCCTTTGCTTATCTTCATCAAGTTCTCCTCACTGTCTCGGCAGACTTCCCATCTGTCTGCCCAAGGATCCATTGGTGCAACTGTAGCGCGTTCTTCAAACTGTAACTATTCATCCCGCCAAAAGCTCCGAAGCCGGGGCGCCGGGACTCTCAGTCGGCTAGGTAATAGCACAGGGGAGCGGGAGGCCGAGAGCCAGATGCGTGGCACGGTTGACTTCTGCCATCCGCGCTGGGCTGAGCATCGTTATGCGAGACCGGAGAACAGTGCGGGGGACTGTTGCGATGCTGTCGAGGTTGACCACGCACCGCCGAGGCATACCGTCGGCCTCGGTGAGGGCAACCTCGGCGTCGAGACCCCGGACCGTGGTCGTGACATCGGCCACGGTCACTCGATCTCGCCAGTTGCCGTGTGCATCCCACGACAACAGCAGCACTGCGCGGCGTTGACCCGGTGGTCGCTCTGCCCACCAGACTTCAGCCCGTCGCACCGTCGCCGACCGTGCTCGAGGCGATGTCCTCGTCTATAAGTAGGTACCCTGCGGCGGTGTCAGCCCAGACTCGCTCCTCGTCGGTCTCGGGTTGTCTCGCATAGGCATCTCGATACTGCGCCTCGCGATCTTCGGTCTCGACTTGGCGCCAGCCACGCCAGAGAAGATCCGACACCACTTCCGAGCGGCTGGCCCCGCGGCTACGGCGACGGCCCTCGATCCGAGTCAGCAGTTCGACCGGAAGGCTGACTGTTACCTTCTCCACAGTGCTCACACCATCAAGAGTACTATCTTTCCGACTGCTGGTACTCCCTTCCTCGCCCGCCGACATCGAGACTCGACTGGTCGGTGGGTCAAGACTTGAAGTACCAGTACTCCGGCATCAGATCGCCGAGGGCATTTATCGGGAGCACTCCGCCCAGCTGTTTGGACACCTCCGCCTCTCCCGCGAGCACCGGCTGCCAGATGACAGGTAGCTGAGTGGAGAGGAAGTTCTCCCACTCGTAGAAGACACCCAGGCTCGAGTGCTCATTGGTCTCAACCGTGAGACGGTCGTTGAGCAAGTTCGAGTAGCCGCCCTCGTTCGAACCGGCTCCGGTGGCAAAAGTCTCCTCGCCGGTCGGCATGTAGTCAGGCGAGTAGACCCACCCGCCGCCCCAGTTCGCGAGGTCCCAGGCGTGACAAGCTGCGGTCACGCTCGGGTAGCACGGGACGACCTGGTTGAGGATCTGGTCGATCGGCTCGGCGCTGACCGACACCTGGATGCCTGCCGTCGCCCACTCGGAGACCTCGTAGTCGACCGCCTGCGCGAGCGACTTGTCGTTGCTCGTGTACACCTCCTTGAAGGTGAGCGGCGTCCCGCGCGCGATGCCGGCGCCGCAGTCCCCCGCGGCCGTACCGGGCCTGACACAGGTGCTGACCCCGTTCGTGACGACATTCCAGCCATGGGCCCTGAGCGTGGCGATCGCCTTCGGCGGGTTGAAGGGGTAAGGGCCACCTCGCTCCCGCTCGACGGTGCTCAGGAAGCTGTTCGCGGGGTAGACAGGAACTGGCCCATAAGTAGGGACGCCGTAGCCCTTGAAGTAAGTCGAGATTATGCCCGGTTGATTTACCAGCTCCTGGAGGACCTGGCGGAAGTAGAGCTGGCGGAAGACGGACCCCGCGTAGCCATGGGCTCCGACGGTAGCTCTGTAGTTCTCCGACGTGTAGCTGATCTGCCAGGACTCGAACTCGACGAGCTTGTAGGCCCGCGCGAGACCCGGGGCGTTGCGTCCCGCGACCGTCATTGCCTGGCCCGCCGGCTTCGGCGGCGTGTCCGCCAGCGGCAGGTAGCCGACCTGTGGAGCAGTCTTGGCCCCCGCGAGCAGGGCGTTGAACTCGGCACCGCCCGACGCGTAGGGAACCTCGACGAATTGCGAGATGGTCGGCTTCTGCGGGCCGCTGTACTTCGCGTTGGGTACGAAAGTGGCCTCTCCTGAGGCAGCATTGAAGGCCGAGAGCCGCCAGGGGCCATCGACGCCCTCGGACCAGTGCTTGTTGGTCGCGTACGTGGCGAGGTTGCCGGCCATGTGCGGCTGCTTCGCCGTGTCGTTGTTGTCGGTGTCGAATCTCCACACGGCCGCGCACGCCGCCTTCGTAGCGGCTCCGGTCATCGCGCCGGGCGCGACAGCCCCGCACCGCCCCGAGCCCGGCGCGGCCTTCAGAGAGGTCACGTCCCACGCCTCCGGCATCGGCTGGAGCTGCGAGAGCTCGTTGTACAAGAACCACTTCGTCCCATACCTGTGGTTCAAGTTGAGGACCACCTTGTCACCCGTGGGGCCACCTGGTGCCGAATAGCTCCGCACGTTCGCGGGGAACTGGCTCGGGCCGGGGACAGAGCCCGCCCAGTTGGAAGACTCCGCCTTCATCATGTTCAACCAGAAGACGAGGCTTTGCGCGTCAACGCGCTGGCCGTCTCGGAACTTCCAGCCTTTCATCGTTATCGTGACCGTCCTGTTGCCGTTGCTCCACACCGGCTGATCGGCGAGCGAAAGTGCGAAGTCGACATTTGGCGACGTGCTCGTCGGAGGGCCGAACCAGTAGAGCGGGCGGTACATGAGGTACTGGAACTGCGCGAAGTTGGTTACGGAGAAGAACTGCAAGCTCGCGAACGGGAAGATCCAGTCTGGCGTCGTCGCCGGGGGAAGAGCCCAGTAGACGGTGCCGCCGCGCCGAGGGGACGAGCTGGCGTCGAGCACGGCCCCGGATCGCCTCGCAGGTGGGCTCGCAGACGGGCTCGCGCTCCCGACGAGTAAAGCGAGCGCGACTACGACCACGGCCAGGAAGACCGCCACCCTTCGCACCTCAGTCATGGCGAGTTCCCGTTTCATGCGGCCCAGCGGCCCCCATCTTCTCCTGTTGCCCTCGTCGCGGGTGCGTTCCTCTAAGCCGCAGACCGTCCGCCCGGCTGCGCGGACTGGCGTCAGCTCAACCGTAGCCGATTCGTAATGTCAGCTGTGATCAGCCCGCCGCCAATGCCACCGCCCGCGCGCGGCCCCGACGACGTCGGCGACGCAAGAGGTGCCGGACTCCTCGAGGAGACGGCGCAGCCCGTCGAGCACCGCCCTGGGGGCTCGGGGATCGGCGAGGGTGGCTGTGCCCACCTGGAGCGCGGACGCTCCGGCAAGAAGCATGCGGAGCGCTCCGGCCCCGTCGGAGATGCCACCGACGCCCACGATCGGCGCGCGCGGGAAGGCAGTTGCACAGTCGAACACGGCCCGCAGCGCGACCGAATGGATAGCAGGACCCGAGAGGCCACCGCCGCCGGCCGCAAGCACCACCTGCCGGCTCGACTCGTCGATGGCAAGCCCCAACAAGGTGTTGACGAGAGTGAGGGCCTCCGCGCCTGCCGACAGCACAGCTCCGGCAATCTCGACGATGTCCGGCGTGTTGGGAGAGAGCTTCGCCCACAGCGGCAGCTCGCAGTCCCGGGCTGCTGCTACTGCGGCGGCCGCCGACTCGGCCGAGTGCGCGAACATCCGGCTGCGATCTTCGAGGTTGGGACAGCTTATGTTGACCTCACAGGCGACGACCGTGCCCGGGTAGCGGCCGGCTGCGCGCGCGAGAGCCCTGGCAGCCGCGGCGTAGTCGCCGACTGTTCGACCCCAGATGCTCACGACCACCCTTGCTCGGCTCCGAGCAAGAGCGGGCAGGTCGTGGTCGGCCCAGCCATCGATCCCGGGTCCCTGCAACCCGACCGCGTTCAGCATGCCGCCGGGCACCGGGCACAGGCGCGGGGCCGGGTTGCCCGGCCAAGGCGAGGCCGACAGCGACTTGACCACGATGGCGCCGAGCTCTGAGAGGTCGAAGAAGGCTCCAAGCTCGGCGCCGTGGCCGCCCGTGCCCGCCGCCGTCATGACCGGGTTGGGAAGGGTGACCGAGCCGATCTTGGTGCCGAGATCGGTCAAGAGCCGTGGTACTCCTGCAGCGAGAGGACCTCCAGGCTGTGACGCCCCCAGTCTGCGATCCCGGCCGCGGCGGCGCGGCCGGCCGCGATCGTCGTCACGCACGGCACCCCGTTGGCGGAGGCAGCTCTCCGGATATGGGCGCCGTCTGACCTCGAACCGTGGCCCCGGGGGGTGTTGACGACGAGCTGGACAGCGCCGCGCTCGAGGAGCTCGACGGCATCGAGGCTGCCGGGCGGATCAAGGACAGCGCGCGGGCCTGTGGCGTCGCCGACCTTGGCCACCACTTCGCAGACCTCGACCCCCGCCCCGCGCAGGTACGCGGCGGTGCCGGCGGTCGCCACAAGAGAGAAGCCCAGCTCCGCGAACAAGCGCGCTACCTCGACGCCCGCGCTCTTGTCGCGATCGGCCAGGGACAAGAACACAGCCCCCTTGCCGGGCAGGCGGTTTCCGGCCGCGATCTGGCTCTTGGCAAAGGCGAGCCCGAAGGTCCGGTCGATGCCCATGACCTCGCCGGTCGAGCGCATCTCGGGACCTAGGACGGAATCGACCTCTGGGAAGCGGTCAAAGGGCAGCACCGCCTCCTTGACGCTCACCTGTCGACGAGAGCGCGCTGCGGCCCACTCCTTTACCACGAGCCCCTCGACCCTCAGCTCTAAAAGGGTGGCTCCCGCGACCGCCCGGGCAGCAATCTTCGCGAGCGACACCCCCGTGGCCTTTGCGACAAAGGGCATGGTCCGGGAGGCCCGCGGGTTGGCCTCGATGACAAAGACCTGGGAGCCCTTCACCGCGTACTGGACGTTTATCGGCCCGATGACGCCGAGGCGATGCGCGATCTGGCGGGTGTGATCCTCGATGAGCTCGACGGTCGCCTTTGGCAGGGTCGGTGGCGGTATGACACAGGCTGAGTCGCCCGAGTGGACGCCCGCCTCCTCGACGTGCTCCATCACCGCCCCGATGAGCACCTCGCCCGCGCGGTCCCGGATCGCGTCGACGTCGACCTCGATGGCATCTTCCAGGAACCTGTCGATGAGGATCGGCCGCTCCGTTGCGAGCACTCCCTCCGAGCCGAGGGAGAGCTCGCGAAAGGCGCTCGCCAGCCCGGCGTCGTCGTAGACGATCTCCATCGCCCGCCCGCCAAGGACGTAGCTCGGCCGGAGCAGCACCGGGTAGCCGACGCGTCCGGCAATCGAAAGTGCCTCCTCGAGGACACGGGCGGTGCCCCCTTCCGGCTGGCGGATCCCGAGCTCGCCGCACAACGCCGACCAGAGCTCGCGGTCCTCGGCCAGATCGATCGCCACCGGGCTCGTCCCGAGCACGAGGGCGGCAGGCAGCCGGCCCGCGAGGCGCAGAGGCGTCTGCCCCCCGAGCGACACGATCACCCCGGCAACGCCACCCGCGCCTGCCCCATCTTCAGCCGCGAGGATGTCGAGCACCGATTCCTCGGTCACGGGCTCGAAGTAGAGCCGGTCAGAGGTGTCGTAGTCGGTCGAGACCGTCTCCGGGTTGCAGTTGACCATGACGGTCTCATATCCCGCCGCCCGCAGGGCCGTCGAAGCGTGCACGCAGCTGTAGTCGAACTCGATCCCCTGGCCGATGCGGTTCGGGCCCGAACCGAGGATGACGACCCTTGGCCGGCCGGCCGGCCTCACCTCGTCCTCGTCCTCGTATGTCGAGTAGTAGTAAGGGGTCAGGGCCGCGAATTCGGCCGCACAGGTGTCCACCGTCTTGAACGTCGGCGTCACCCCTGCCGCCAGCCGGGCAGCTCTCGCATCCTCCTCGCCGGCCGCGAACACCCTTGCAATCTGCGCGTCGGAGAAGCCGAGGCGCTTCGCGCGGCGCCAGTCGCCTCGAGAGAGCGAGCCAAGGTCGCAGCCGGAGCCGAGCGCGAGGGCCCCAAGGCGAGCACGCTCATCGACGATCGCGGCCAGGCCGT
>JAKACA010000176.1 GCA_021796455.1 Actinomycetes bacterium | reverse complement strand
CCGCCCCCGCCGCCCGCCGCCGCGAAGCGCGTGGGGAGGTCTCGGCTCTTCCTGCCTGCTAGGATAAGAAACGCCGACCAAAGTCGGTAGTAGTTGGCGGTGCCTCGATCAGGGTCGAAGACCCGAACGAGCGGTGCCACCTAAGGAGTTCCGACACCCTACCGGTCGGCCCGTGTGGTCGCTCGGCATCAACAGAAAGCCCATCTTCAACGCATGCCCGACAAGACGGCGACGATCGCCGAGCACCGGCTCCACGAGACCGATACCGGCTCGCCGGAGGTACAGGTTGCCATCCTCACGGAGCGGATCAACCACCTCACCGAGCACTTGAAGGTACACCGGGGGGACCACCACACCCGGCGGGGCCTGATGAAGCTGATCGGCCGCCGTCGCCGCCTGCTCGACTATGTGAAGGCGAACGACGTCGACCGTTACCGGGGCCTTATAGCCCGGCTCGGCATCCGTCGTTAGGGCTGGGGTCAGAACCCCCAACACGACAACCACGGCGCCGGCAGCGCTCAGCTGCCAGTCGCCGAGCACCGGGCCGAGCTCGCTCGGCCGGGGCGGGCGCTCCAGCCCGCTCGGCCAGGTCCGGTGCACGACGACTGGGAACTGGCCAGGTCTGGCGCCTCGAAAATAGAGGAGTGTCATGGCTGACGCCATCACCGTCTCGGGTCCCGTGAGCGGGACCGACCGCATCATGTCCTTTGAGACTGGCAAGCTTGCCGGTCAAGCCGACGGGGCGGTGCTCGCTCGCCTCGGAGAGACCATCGTTCTCGTCACGGCGACCGCGGCCCGCAAGGTACGCGAGGGGACGGATTTCTTCCCACTTACCGTCGACGTCGAAGAGCGCATGTACGCCGCGGGAAAGATTCCAGGCTCCTTCTTCCGCCGCGAGGGAAGGGCGACTGATCAAGCGATCCTGACGGACCGCCTGATCGACCGGCCGCTCAGGCCGTCGTTCCCCGAAGGGTTCCGCAACGAGGTGCACATCGTTGCCACGATCTTCGGGGCCGACCTCGTCAACCCCCACGACGTGCTGGCGATCAATGGTGCCTCGGCCGCTCTCATGGTCTCCGGCATCCCGTTCGACGGCCCGATCGGTGCCGTGCGCATGGCGTACTCGATCGACGGCTCGTGGCTTCCCCATGCCACGTACCAGGAGGGCGATGCGTCCACCTTCGAGCTCGTGGTCGCGGGCCGTGCGCTCGGGGACGAGCCGGACGCCGAGGTCGCGATCATGATGGTCGAAGCGGGAGGCACCGAGAACGCATGGCAGTTCTACGAGGACGGTGCACCGAAGGTGACCGAGGAAGTCATAGCCGAGGGTCTCGAGACCTCGAAGAAGTGGATACGGGAGTCGATCGAGCTGCAGCGTGAGCTCGTCGCCAAGGCCGGCCGCAAGGAAACGGTCGCCTTCGAGCTGTTCGTCGACTATGCCGACGAGATCTACGAGAAGGTGGCTGAGGTCGGAGCCGAGCGCATCACACTCGCGAACGCCATCACCACCAAGGCCGAGCGCAACGCTGCGCTCGATGCCGCCGGCGACACGATTGTCGAGGAGCTCGCGGGACACTTCCCTGAGCGCGAGCGCGAGATAAAGGCGGCGATCCGCTCCTTTACGAAGAAGACCGTGCGGAAGCGGATCGTCTCAGAGGGCGTGCGCATCGACGGCCGTGGCACCACCGACATCCGGCCTTTGTCGGCCGAGGTCGGGATCATCCCGACGGCCCATGGCTCTGGGCTCTTCCAGCGCGGCGACACCCAGGTCCTCAACTTCACGACCCTTGGCATGCCGCGCATGAACCAGCTCCTCGACACGATCGGCGTCGACGACACCAAGCGCTATATGCACCACTACAACTTCCCCCCGTTCTCGACCGGTGAGACCGGCTTCATGCGAGGTCCGAAGCGTCGCGAGATCGGCCACGGATTGCTGGCCGAGCGGGCCCTGCTCCCTGTAATACCGCCCGAGAGCGAGTTCCCCTACGTGCTCCGCCTCGTCTCGGAGGTGCTCTCCTCCAACGGCTCGACCTCGATGGCCTCGGTCTGTGGCTCGACGCTGTCTCTGATGGATGCCGGGGTGCCCATCAAGGCGCCCGTCGCGGGGATCGCGATGGGCCTCGTCTACGCCGAGGGTGTCTACACGACCCTTACGGACATACTCGGAGCCGAGGACGCGTTCGGGGATATGGCCTTCAAGGTGGCCGGCACATCGGAGTTCGTGACGGCCCTCCAGCTCGACACCAAGATCGACGGCCTCCCGGCCGACGTCCTGTCCAAGGCGCTCCATCAAGCGCGCGACGCGCGCCTGCTCATTCTCGACGTGATGGCCAAGGCCATCGCGGCACCACGAGACGAGGTGAAGTCTCACGCGCCGAAGATCGTCACCTTCGAGATCCCGATCGACAAGATCGGTGAGGTCATCGGTCCGAAGGGCAAGGTCATCAACGCCATCCAGCAAGAAACGGGCGCCGACGTCAACATCGACGACGACGGCCAGGTGGGCACGGTGACGATAGGCGCGAAGGAGCGCTCGGTCGTTGACGAGGCCCGACGGCGCATCGAGACGATCCTCGATCCGCCTTCGGCCGACGTCGGGGCCACCTATCTGGGCAAGGTGGTCAACATCACCAAGTTCGGAGCCTTCGTCAACATCCTGCCGGGTCGGGACGGATTGATCCATATCTCCCGGCTTGGCCAGGGCAAGCGGGTCGAGCGGGTGGAAGACGTCCTCGCGCTCGGCCAGGAGATCGAGGTGCGAGTCGACGATATCGACCCGCAGGGCAAAGTTTCGCTCTCTCTCGCATCGTCACCGCCTCCCGGGGCCTCCTCCTCGGAGGACGGCGAAGGTGGCGGCTCGTCCCGCGGCGCAGGGCGGGGGCGCGAGAGCTCAGATCGACCAGAGCGCGGCGATCGACCAGAGCGCGATCGCTCGGAGTCGTACCGCGGCGGTGACGGCGCGGGCGGCGGAGCGCTGCCACGTGCCTCGTTCGAGGACGCCTTCGACGCTGAGCTCTCGGCCGAGCTCGGTGATCTCGGTCCGCGCGAGAGCGCCGCTGCCGGCGGGGGCGGGGGCGGCGGAGCCCGCCGCGAAGGTGGACGCCGCCCGGAGGGCCGCCGTGACAGCGCAGGTGGCGGCCCGCGCCGGCGTCCGCGGAGCGGACGGGACTGAGCAGCTTGGTGGCGGTCAACTTCGCAGACGCCTCGGCACTGGGCCCGGAACTGGGCCCGGCACTGAGCTCGGAACTGGGCCCGGCACCGTCTTGATCAGGACTTCCGTCCTCAAGTCTGGCATCCGACTCGTAACCGAGTCGATGTCCGAGGTGGCTTCGGCATCGGTGGGCGTATGGGTCGGGACCGGCTCGCGCGACGAGACGCCAACCGAGGCCGGCATCTCCCACTTCCTCGAGCATCTGCTGTTCAAGGGGACCAAGGAGCGGACCGCCAGGGACATCGCGGAAGCCGTCGATGCCGTTGGCGGCGACATGAACGCCTACACGACGAAGGAGTACACGACCTTCTACGTCCGAGCGCTCTCGGAGCATCTCGAGCTGAGCCTCGACATCCTCTGCGACATCTTGCGCGAGCCGGCCCTGCGGGTCGACGATGTGGACGCCGAGCGCCAGGTGATCCTCGAGGAGGTGCTGATGCATCTCGACGAGCCCTCCGACGTCGTGCAGGAGCGCTTCGGCGAGGCCGTGTTCCCTGATCACCCGCTCGGGCGGGAGGTTCTCGGTATCCCCGAGGTGATCGAGACCGTGTCGGTCCCGGCTATCCGCTCGTTCTTCGATCACCACTACCTCCCATCCAACATGGTCGTGGCGGCCGCAGGCGATGTCGAGCACGAGGCGGTGGCAGCGGAGATCGAGCGCCGTTTCGTCGGGCGTCAAGGTGGCCAGGCGCCGTCTCGCAGCTCGCCCGGCGACCGGCTCGTTCCCGTCTCGGTCGAGCGCCGCGAGACCGAGCAGGTCCAACTGGTGGTCGGAAGCCGCGGCCCGGCAAGGCGGTCACCCGATCGCTTCAGCCTCGCGGTGCTCAACCATGCGCTCGGCGGAGGGCTCTCGAGCCGTCTCTTCCAAGAGATCCGAGAAACCCGCGGCCTTGCCTACTCGATCGGATCCGACCGGCTCGCCTACGAGGACGCGGGCGCCCTCGCCGTGTCGGTGGGCACTGCACCAGAGAATGCCACCGAGGTGCTCAGGCTCATCACGCGTGAGCTCGACCAGCTTCGCGACGGGGGCGTGTCGGAGCGGGAGCTCGAAGTTGCCAAGGGCCATCTGCGAGCGGACCTGCTCCTGTCACTGGAGGACTCCGGTGCCCGTATGGCCCGCATCGGCGCCAGCCTCCTGTTGGACGACGAGGTGCTGAGTGTCGAGGAGCTCGAGGCAAGGATCGCCTCGATCACGCTCGGCGACGTGGCCGGGGCTGCCTCTCGGGTGCTCAGCGGCAACCGGGTCCTGGCAGTCGTCGGCCCCTTCGACGAGGCGGATTTCAAACCTTTAGGGCCACTGCCGTAGCAGGACGGCGCAGCCGGCAAACCCGGCTTCTACTAGCCTTCGGCTCGTGATCCGTGTCGGCGTGTTCGGTGCTGGAGGCCGCATGGGCCGGACGGTCTGCGAAGCGGTGCTCGGCGAGCCTGATCTCGAGCTCGTGGCCGCAGTCGATCCGGGTCATGCCGGCCGACCTCTGGCGGCCCTGCTCGGAGCAAGCGGCTGCGACCTCGAGATAGCGACCGATGCCGATGCGCTCGCGCGCGCCGGAGCTGACGTGGCCGTCGATTTCACCGTGGCCGCCGCCGCCCGGGACAACCTGCGGTGGTGCTCCGAGCACTCCGTGCACGTTGTGGCTGGCACCACCGGGTTCAGCGACGAGGATCTGGAGGGTTTCGCCGAGTGGTTTGGCGCCGGCTCGACAGCCAACGCAGTCGTGGCGGCGAATTTCTCGATCGGCGCCGCCTTGATGATGCGCTGTGCCGAGCTGTGCGCCCCGTTCTTCGACGGCATCGAGATCATCGAGCTCCACCACGACACCAAGCGCGATGCCCCCTCCGGGACGTCTGTGGCTACCGCGCGGCGTATCGAGGCGGCACGCGTCGCCGCGCTCAGCCCACCACTTTCACCAGATCCGACCGAGATCGAGGCGCTTCCGGGGGTGCGCGGTGGGACCGCGGCTGCGGGGATCCGCCTGCACTCGGTGCGCGTTCGCGGACTCGTCGCTCATCAGGAGGTCATCTTCGGAACGGTGGGGGAGACCCTCACGATCCGGCACGACTCGATGGATCGACAGTCTTTCATGCCCGGCGTCCTCACGGCGATCCGGCGCGTTGCCACCCTGCCGGGGCTGACCGTTGGCGTGGACCGGCTGCTCGAGCCTCAGGTCGAGTAGCCCGGGATGCCGACGCCGCTCTCGACCGGCGTGACAGCGGGGCAACGGGGCAGCGGGGCAACGGGGCAGCGACCGTAAGTCAGGCCCGAGGCATCTGTCGGCAGCGGTACTGCCAGGGGGACTGACATCGCGGCGAATTGAGGCGTATCGTTGTCCTGTGTCGTTCGAGGCGACAACTCCGTAACCAGCCCTCGTAAGCTTGTGCCCGGTCAACGCGACCAGCAGGAGTTCCACAACATGGCTTTCAATACCGAGCAGATCATCGGCCGGGAGCACATCGACGACATCGAGGGCATCTTGTCGGTCTCGAACACCGACGTGGCAGAGGCTCTCCACGCCGTGAGATCGAACTACGACACGATCTTTAGCTGGAGCTATGACAAGGGCAACCGACCGAAGCTCAACCGTCTCTACGAGAAGGCCAAGACGTCGATGTGGAACGCGGAGACCGATCTTGCCTGGGACACCGTCGTCGACCAGAGCAAGCTCGTCGCGGAGCAGAAGCTCCTCATGGGCCCGCCCCTTCGCACCTACGTCGACCTGAAGGGGACGGCGTTCGAGCGCTGGGGTGACAGGGAGTGGGACCAGCTGGCCATCGAGAGCCAGAACTGGACGCTCTCGCAGTTCATGCACGGCGAGCAGGGAGCTCTCGTCTGCACGGCCAAGGTCGTCGAGTCAGTCCCTTGGATCGACGCCAAGTACTACGGCGCCACTCAGGTGATGGACGAGGCACGTCACGTCGAGGTCTTCGCGAAGTATCTCGACGAAAAGCTGTCCGGCCACTACCCGATCAATGCTCATCTGAAGATGCTGCTCGACGACATCATCGTCGACAGCCGGTGGGACATGACGTTTCTCGGCATGCAGATCATGGTGGAGGGCTTGGCGCTGGCTGCGTTCGGCTTCATGCACGCGATGACGACGGAGCCGCTCCTGAAGCAGCTCCTGCGCTATGTCATGTCCGATGAGGCGCGGCACGTCGCCTTCGGCGTGCTGGCATTGCAGGACTACTACGGCGAGCTCTCCGGACCGGAGATCCGGGATCGGCAGGAGTTCGCGTTCGAGGCGGCTGTGCGGATGCGCGATCGTTTCCTGCAGCAAGAGGTTTGGGAGCGCATGGGCGTGCCACCGCGAGATGTGATCCCCCTCACCCTGGCGGCACCTGATCGCGCCATGTTCCAGTCGATGCTGTTTGCCAAGATCGTCCCGAATCTCAAGAAGCTCGGGTTGCTCGACGCCGGGGACGGGTGGCTGCGCACGAAGTTCACCGAGCTCGGGGTCATCCAATGGGAGAACCTCTCGGACACCGAAGAAGAGTACGCGGCATTCCAGCTTGCCGAGGGCGAGCGCGCGACGACTTGAGCCCCCGCGCCAGCGGCCGGCGCCCGCTGCGCCTGTCGCGGGCGCCCGCTGCGCCTGTCGCGGCCGCACGCTGCGCCTGTCGCGGGC
>JAKACA010000175.1 GCA_021796455.1 Actinomycetes bacterium | reverse complement strand
TCTCCAGAAGGTCAGCCGTCGGGGACGTGACGGGAGCGGATCTGAAGGCCCCAATGCTCGGCGATCTTCCCCGCTGGGTCAAGACGCAACGTCTCGACCGTCTCTCGCTCGATGATCACGCCGCTTCGATCCTTCCCGCGCCAGGCCAGCACGGCAACACATAGGTCGTCCACCCAGATGACCTCGCTTGCAAGGCGCACCGCGAGCTCGCCGAGGCCATGCCGAGCGCCGGCCACCACTACGGCGAACTCCTCCGGCCCAACTAGGTCCGAGTCTTCCGGCCGCTGGTGGTCGAGATAGTCCGCGCTGAAGAGAGCGTCGGCAGCCCTGGGCTCACCGGTAGAAAAAGCTGCGGCCACGGCAGTGAAGATGTCGTCAGGTTCCACGAGACGATGGTAAAAGGGTCCGGACGCGGGCAACCGCAGGCTCCAAGGACCGAGACACCGGCGGCAGCAGTTGACGGGCCGACGGAGCTTCAGCTCCCCTATCGAACGTCACCGCGCCGAAGCGAATCTCGCGTAGCGGGTCTCGCTGGACATGCCGACGGAGTGGACTAGAAATGACCCTCCGGCTTCGATGTCCTGTGAGCTGGCGAAGCCGCTCCCCTGGCCCTCGACGGCGCAACCGGCACCATCCAGATCACCTTGCGCGGGAACTAGAGGACGACACCCACGTCAAGGAGCTCCATCTGCAGGCACTCGGTCCGCTGGCCTACGCCCTCCTCGTAGCGTCAATCACATCGGTCATTTCCAGTCTTTTCCGCCGAGCCATGCCCGACCACGATAGAGGGCTAGTTGCACCGGCGTAGTTACAGACCCACTGGGGACGGAGAGGTCGGCTCCTTTGGCGATGTTCTGGCGTAACAGACCGTTGGCGTTCTCGTTGGCACCACGACGCCACAAGCTGTGCCGGTCGCAGAAGTAGACCTGAACGCTGCTGTCGATAGTCAAGCGCTCGTCGCTAGCCACGGAGCAGCAGCCCCACGCCGTTGGTGGCGACGGTGGCCGAGCAGCCGCGGTTGCGCGTCCAGGTGAGCGACTGACGCAGTGCCAGTGCGCCTTGCGGAGCGACGAGCCGGACTGGTGTGCACCCCTTTTGGTCCGAACGACCGGAGGAGCAAATTAGTGAGGCACCCCAGATTGCCAAAGAGAGGACGCGTTAGGACAAACTACCGAGCACCCCATCTGACCTGCACTTCAAGGCGTGGGGGCGACGATGTCTTATTCAAACCCGGCCGAACTGCGAAGACGGCTCGCAGCGCTCGTTCCGGCTGAGCCAGGTAGGTCGCTGGCGAGGTAGAGCCCAACGGTATTGTCGAAGCTGCCTTAGCGCGGACAGGCTTGTTGAATGGAGCGGCAAGTCGTTGTGCGGGAACGCCAGGACACAGACGTCGATGCCTGCGGCGACCTGCTGCGGATCACGCACCATCAGGACGGATACCCTGCACGGCTTCCTGACGACCCTTGCGACTTCATCCGTTCTCGTGATGCCATCGGCGCTTGGGTGGCGACGTGCGGCGACGAAGTGGTCGGGCACGTTGCCCTGCGCCGATCCAGTTCGCGGCCGGTGATGGCCTTGGCCGCCGAGAGGACCGGCTTGCCCGCCTCGGATTACGGAGTGGTCGGCCGGCTCGTCGTGGCCCCCGCTGTCCGTGGGCATGGGGTCGGCCGGCGTTTGTTGAGCACCGCCGCCTCCCAGGCCCGAGCTCGGGGGCTCCGCCCTCTTCTGGACGTGAACGCAGCTCAGGCCGCGGCCGTCAGCCTGTACGAGCGGGCCGGATGGACCCGACTCGGGGAAGTCCATGTTGCTTTCGCCAACGGTCTGCACCTCGACGAGTTCGTCTACCTCGGCCCGGAAAGTTGATTGCGCCCGGTAGCTCGACGGCAATGTGTGATCATCGCCCGAGGCCGTTTCGTCTGCTGTCGTTACGGATGAAGGATGGGCGTGGTCGTTCTCGGATAAGGGGTTGGTAGGCGCACGGCTTGCGGTAGGCATCGCCCCAGGTCTCCCTGGCCCGGTAGTCGCGTAGCAGGTCGAGGTCAACGTCCGCCCATAGCACGGCCGGCTCGCTTCCGGCTTCGATGATCCTGTGGTCTCGGGCTTGTCCGTCGGCCGTGACGGCGACGCCGTCGAAGGCGCAGGAGCGCCCGTTGTATTGCGGGGAGGGGTAGTTGGCCATGGCGACCGCCGTCATGTTCTCGAACGCGCGGGAGCGGAACTGGCCGATCCGGTCCTCGGTGAGGTCGCAGGCGTTGGGGACGAAGATGACCTCGGCCCCTTCGAGCATGAGGATCCGGGCCGACTCGGGGAACTCCCGGTCGTAGCAGATCATCATCCCGACCTGCACCGGGCCGCAGCGGGTGTCGAGCGCCGCGACACCGAATCCGTCGCCGGGAGTGAGGGCGGCT
This sequence comes from Actinomycetes bacterium, assembly GCA_021796455.1. Taxonomy (GTDB): domain Bacteria; phylum Actinomycetota; class Acidimicrobiia; order Acidimicrobiales; family Bog-793; genus JAKACA01. Next base: position 4,434 of record JAKACA010000175.1, on the reverse strand, counting down.
TCCATCGAGAAGTCGCAGGTGTGCACCTTGGCGTAGGTGGCTACCTGGCACCCGGCGCGGTCGGTGAGCGCCGCGGTGTTGCGGGGAGCGCCCGGCCACCGTTCCAGGTAGGTGACGACGACGGCCAGGTCCAGCCTGCGGGCCTGATCCTGGAAGGTCTTGAGCCACGGGTCGGTCGGCTCGATGGCCTGCGCCTGCCAGGCCCGCCGCCGCTCGGGGTCATCGGGGCAGGGCTGGTAGCCGATCTGCCACAGCTCAGGGAACACCGCGACGTCCGCACCGCTGGCGGCGGCCGTCTCCAAAGCGTCGAGGCCGCGGTTGAGGTTCGCTGTCGGGTCGGCGCCGGCCGAGGCGATCTGGAGCAGAGCGACGCGCAGCACAGTTTCAGTGTCGCCCGGGGTTGGAGCCGGATACCGGGCATACAGTCTGACTGCGTGACTCCGGAACGCTCCTCTTCCCTACCGACCGTCGATGAGCTGCTGGGACGCCTCGGGCTCGGTACGGGTCGTGACGAACCTGAGGATCTGCCGCACAATCGCTGGCTGAGCCCGGGGGTGTGGCGGGTACGCTCCACCGAAGGCCGTCTCGCGGTGCTGAAGTACATGCGCTCCGACCGAAGCGCCGGCGAAACGCCATGGGATGCCCACTGGACGGCCCAGGACCAGGATCCACGTCGATGGAACTACTGGGCCCGGGAGCCGCTCGCCTACCAACACCACCTGACCGACGTCTTCGCCGAAGCGGGAATCCACCCTCCAGCGTGCCTGGGATCCGAGATCGACAATCAGGAGGCGCTAGTGCTACTGGAATAGGTCGATGGCCAGCCAGGTGACTCATGGCCGGTCGACTCCTACGGCCCGGCCGCGGAGGTGCTCGGTCGGGCCCAAGCCCCCTTCCTCAGCGGCCGCGCTGTTCCATCGTTCCCGTGGTTGAGCGAGGGATTCCTGCGCCAGTACAGCTCCGAAAAGCCTGCGGAGTGGGAACTGCTCGATGACAACGAAACCTGGCAGCACCCTGTCGTGCGCGAGACCTTCCCGCTCGGCCTTCGAGAGGGGGTGGTGCTGGTTCACGCCAATCGCGAGCGGCTCTACCGCATCAGCGAGTCCCTGCCCCGGACGCTGTGCCACCTGGACTTCTGGCCCAAGAGCCTGTTCCGCCTACCAGACGGTCAGGTCATCCTTATTGACTGGGGCTTCGCCGGACTCGGTTCCATCGGGGAAGACATAGGGAACCTCGTCCCCGACACCTCCTTTGACCACTTCATAGCGGCAGAACATCTGCCCCACGTCGAGCAGGTCGTCTTCGATGGTTACCTCCGGGGCCTGCGATCGACCGGCTGGGACGAGGACCCTCGGCTGGTTCAGCTCGGCATGTGGTCTTCGTCGGTGAAGTACGACTGGTTGGCGCCGTTCACGTTGGCGCAGGTAGGGCAGGACCGGCAGTACCGCTATGGGGGCGACGGCGAGGTCGATGCCATCTTCAAGTTCCGGGAACGCAGCCGAGCGCTGGCCTTCACGGCCGGCTGGGCCCGCCAAGCGCTCGAACTGGCCGAGCAGCTGGGTTTGTAGCTGCACAACGGAGAGGGCCTCGATCCGACCCATTCATCAGTATCAGCCCGTAGATACGAAGCAGCCGTTCGTCACCTGCCCTACTCCGTTCGGGAATTCCTCTCTGCGGCTACGGAGTCGATGCAGAGCTGCTCGACTTGGCCGGTTCGACTTGCGCTTCGAGGTCGCCGGCGGGCATGTGGGGCACCACCCGCCAGCACCGCGATGCCGCCGAGCGGGAGTTCCTCACTCGCAAGCTCGCCAAGGCCGACACCGAACGGCGCAAGCTCCTCGACGCCTACTACGCCGCGGCCATCGACGTCGTCACGCTGAAGACCGAGCAGGCCCTCATCGCCACCGACGTCCGCACCGCCGAGGAACGCCTCGCAGCGGTCGACGACCAGCTGGCCGAGTGGCAGGAGATCCTCGAGAGGGGCATGCGCTTCGCCACCAACTGCGCCACCGCCTGCGCCCGAGCCTCAGCCGGTACCCGGCGGCGGTTCAACCAAGGCATCTTCACCCGCATCGACGTGCGCGACGGCAAGATCGCCGCCGTGCGGTACCACCCGCCCTTCGACCTGCTCCTTTCTTCGAGCGAGTTTGAATACGGCGACTTGGTGGGCCGTAGACGCTCATATTCGAACTCCAATGACGTGCGGCAACGACTCGAAGCGCTCGAGCCCGCTCAGGAGATGATGTAAGCTTACATCATGCAGCGGACTCAGATCTCTCTGACCGACGAGGAGCGGCGTGCCCTGGATGCCGCCGCGCTGCGGACTGGTCGATCGCTCTCATCCCTGATCCGTGACGCGGTTGAGCAGGTCTATGGCTCGGAGCGCTCTGCCGAGGACGACCTCGCTGCGATGCGCTACGCCTTCGGCTCCTGGAACGACCACGATCTCGACGGCGCAGCCTGGGTCGATCAGCTTCGCTCCGGCTCTCGTCTGGAGCGCGACCGCTCGTGAGTGCCCTGGTAGACACCTCGATCCTGATCGACTACCTACGAGGGCATGCAAGTGCTGGCGACCTGCTCGAACGGGAGCGAGCCGCTGATGTCCTTCATGCGAGTGAGATCACCCGCATAGAGGTCCTCGCCGGCATGCGCCCGGCAGAAGAGGATGCCACCCGCGCGTTGCTGTCCACCCTGGTTTGGCATCCCGTCGATGCCGAGATAGCGGAAGAGGCCGGCGCCCTCGGCCGCCAGTGGCTTCCTAGCCACCACACCATCGACAGCGCCGACCTCGCCATCGCAGCCACCGCCGTCCGCACCGACGCACGACTCCTTACCCGTAACGTCAGGCACTTCCCAATGTTCACCGATCTCCAGGCGCCCTATTGACCAGCATGGTCAGCAACCGTCGACCGCACCCAGATACCCGCGATCCAGCCAACCGTGCAGCGGACGCGGTCCGTGCGCCTCTCGGTTCGGCGAGGTGTTCACGTTTGGCCATGACCTGGGTAGTTGGCGGCTGATCGAGAGCTCACCCACGAGATGAGCGGACCGCGCCCACGCGTGGTCCACAGGCGGGCGCTCAGGCGTCGCCAGACTCAGCGTCGCCAGCCTCAGCGACGCCAGCGCGGATCGGCTTCGACGATCGAAAGACTGAGCGCCTCGAGCTCGCCTACGAGGGTGCGAAGCAAGCGCTCGTCGTGGAACCAGGCTCCGAAGTCGGCAATCTGTTCGTCGCTGAAGATTCGGGTCACGGTCTTGGCCTCGACCTTACGAGTCCACTGGTGATAGGGACCATGTAGCTGCGGTGGATCGCCGTGGCAGCGGCAGTTGGCATGCCCGCATCGAGTCTGGCGTTCGGTCAAGGTGCCAGGGAGCACGAAGCCGACCCTCGACAGTGCTCTTCGTATCCGCTCGAGTTCCTTGCGCTGCGCGGCCGTAGGTCTTATCGCTTGAGCTTTCCATCCGGGGTCCACCACCTGCGTTCTTTCAGTCAGTATACATATTGTATGGTCTCAGACGAGGTCCGGCGCTCCGTCTCGGGGTTCAGGTCCGATAGCGTGCCCGCCGAGGCGGCAGACTTCGCCAGGGCAGTAGTGGCGGCTAGCGGGCCGCCGAGCAAGGCCCGGGCCAAGGCGCTTTTGTTCGCTACCTCCCGCCTTGGAGCGTTCGGGGCGTCCCGTGGCCTCGAGCTCAGCCCCGAGGTGCTGCTCCATCCCTCCGTGATCGAGCGATTCTGCACTATCGGGCTCACGACGGTCTCGGCCGCCTCGCGGCGCACGGTGCGCACCAACCTGAGATACGTGGCAGCCCGGGTACTGCCCGCTGGCGCTGGTCCCATGCCGTTGCCTCGCGAGCGGGCCAAAGCGCCGTATGAGAAAGCCGAGATCGCTGCGTACCTCGCCCTCGCCGATGCCCAGCCCACCGTCGCCCGTCGCCAGCGTCTTTCCGCCCTCGTCTGCCTCGGGGCAGGTGCCGGGCTCATGGGGGCAGACCTCAGATCGGTGCGCGGCCATGACGTCCTTGCCCGCTCCGGCGGGGTGCTCGTCGTGGTCCATGGCCGGCGGCCCCGGACGGTGCCGGTGCTCGCCCCCTTCGGGGCGCGCCTGCTCGGCGCGTCTCTCTTTGCCGGGAACGCCTTTGTCGTCGGGGGCGCTGAGGTGCCGAGGCGAAACGTCACCACGCCGCTTGTCTCCTCCCTCGCCGGAGGGAAGGACCTCCCTCGCCTCGACACTGGGCCGCTGCGCGCGACGTGGCTGGCCGAATGTGCTCAGCTCACCGGCCTGCGTGGCTTTATGGACGCGGCAGGCATCGTCTGCTCCGAGCGCCTCGGCGACATCGTGGCGCACCTCGAGCCCATCGATGAGCAGGTGGCCGTCGGGTTGCTCGGAGGCAGGCGTTGAGCGCAATGCTCGCGCGCATCGAGGCGGTCCTCGA
>JAKACA010000174.1 GCA_021796455.1 Actinomycetes bacterium | reverse complement strand
TGGAAGAGCTCTTTTACGAGCCGCAGCTCGTGGTCTCTTCCCAAAAACGGCGCCTCTATCACCCCGGAGCGCTGCGATCCGGCCGTGGCGGCAACGACCCTCGTGGCCCGAAAGAGCCTAAGTGGGAGGGCCTTTCCCTTTAGCTCGTGTTCCCCCGCGTCCATGTAGGCGATCGCAGCTGCACTGGCCGATCTGGTCGCCTCGTCCACATAGCAGCACGCAGGCGGGGCGACCGACTGGATGCGGGCCGCGGTGTTGACCCTGTCGCCTATTACGAGGCCCTCTTCTGTCGTCTCTGTCGTAGCTGCCTCACCGGTGACGATCCCGACCCGGGCGGAAAGGGAGATCCCGTGCCCCTTGCCGTAGGAGGCGACTGCAGAGACGAGCTCGAGTCCGGCCCTTACCGCCCGCTCGGCGTCGTCCTCCATGGCAACAGGTGCCCCCCAAAGAGCCATGACGGCATCTCCGACGAACTTCTCCACCACCCCGCCATAGCGCGAGACGATCGCACGCGAGAGATCGAAGTAGCCGGAGAGGACCTCTCTCACCTCTTCTGGGTCACGGCCCTCGGAGAAGGGCGTGAAGCCGACGAGGTCGCAGAACAGCACCGAGACGTGGCGGAGCTCTGTCGGGGAGCCGGCGGCTGGGCCTGTCGCCGGGCCTGGTGCGGGGCGCAAAGCCTGCGAAGGGTCAGGCACACGGGTCGGGGCGGGAGGCGGGGCGGTGGGCGAGGAGTCTGGGATACCACCAGTCCCGACTGGCGTCCCGCAGTCACCGCGGAACTGGCTGAGCGGCCCGAGCTGGGCTCCGCAGGCGGCGCATGCGGCAGTGAGCGATCTGCCACAGTGCTGACAGAACCGCTTGCCGTCCGGGTTGTCACCTTCACATGCTGGGCAGCGCATCGCTCACCTCCCCTGGTTGCAGACAGGCTACGACCTTGCCACCGGCGGTGCATGAGGTTGGCAACGAACAAGAGTTCGTAAGATTGAGTATCATCGCCTGGGTGACATCACGGAGAGCACAGGGGGCCTCCGCGTCATATGCAGAGCTCCACTGCCACTCGAGTTTCAGCTTTCTTGACGGGGCATCCCACCCTGCCGAGCTCGTAGCCGAGGCGGCACGACTCGAGCTCGAAGCTCTCGCCCTTACCGACCATGACGGTCTGTACGGAGTGGTGCGCTTCTTCGAGGCTGCGCGTGAGCTCGGTGTCCGCACCGTCTTTGGCGCGGAGATCACGCTCAGTGGGCCGGCAGCCGCTCCGCCACGGACCCGCGTCCCAGATCCCAAAGGCGCCCATCTGGTCGTGCTGGCTCGCGATCCGGAGGGTTATACGCGCCTTGCCAGGGCGCTCAGCGAGGCCCACCTGGCCGGAGGTGAGAAAGGCAGACCCCGCCACGACCTCCCCCGGCTCGCAGAGCACTCCGGTGGCCACTTCCTCCTGCTCACCGGCTGCAGGAAAGGGACGGTTCCGGCAGCTCTCGTAGATGCCGGACCGGCGGCAGCGACGCGAGAGCTGGAGAAGTTGGTGGCGCTCTTTGGTCTGGACAACGTCGTGGTGGAGCTCTGGGACCATGGCGACCCAATCGACGGAGCCCGCAACGATGCCCTTGCCGAGATTGCCGTTCGCCGCGGTGTCGGGATTGTCGCCACGAACGTCGTGCACTACGCCGCGCCGGCTGATCACAAGATGGCGGGAGTGCTCGCAGCCATTCGATCAGGCAAGCCGCTCGACGATCTCGATGGCTGGCTTCCCGCCGCGGGGATGGCCCACTTGCGCTCTCCGGTCGAGCAGGCGAGGCGTTTTGCCCGCTATCCAGGCGCCGTCGAGCTGGCAGGCGAGCTCGGGCGGGCATGTGCCTTCGACCTGCAACTCGTCGCTCCGCGACTGCCCGACTTCCCAGTCCCCGCGGGCGAGACAGAGATGAGCTACCTCCGTTCTCTCGTCGAGGAGCGCGGGGCTCTTCGTTACGGCCCTCGTGACGCCGAGCGGGTCCCCGGCGCATGGCGCCAGCTTGACCACGAGATGGCCCTCATCGAGGAGCTGGGTTTCCCGGGGTATTTCCTTGTCGTCTTCGACATCGTCGAGTTCTGCAGGCGTAGCGACATCTACTGCCAGGGCCGAGGGTCTGCTGCCAGCTCGGCGGTGTGTTATGTCCTTGGCATCACGAATGCCGACGCCGTCGCGCTCGGACTGTTGTTCGAGCGCTTCCTTTCTCCCGAGCGTGATGGCCCGCCTGATATCGACGTCGATATCGAGAGCGGCCGGCGCGAGGAGGTCATCCAGTATGTCTATGGGCGGTACGGCCGTGAGCGAGCGGCGCTCGTCGCTGTCGTCGTGTCCTACCGGGCGAGATCGGCTGTACGGGACGCCGGCAAGGCCTTCGGGCATCCTCAGGGCCAGGTGGACAAATGGTCGCGGCAGGTCGATCGCTGGAGTGGTCTTGGTCACCGCCGAAGCGTCAGCTCCGGGAGCCATCGCCAACGGGGCCACTGGTCATGGTGGAGCGAGGAAGTTGGTCGCGATGACGTCGCCCCCGAGCCGGTTGCACAGACGAAAGGCAAGCCCGCTGGCTCCCAACCGTCTTTCGGAGATGCCCAGGGGGACAACGAGAAGGCGTCAGGCATCCCTCCGTCGGTTCTTGCCGTTGCCAGCGAGCTAGAGGGCTTCCCGCGGCACCTGGGTATCCACCCCGGCGGCATGGTGATATGTGACCGGCCGGTGTCGGAGGTGTGCCCCGTCGAGTGGGCCGCCATGAAAGGGCGGACCGTTCTTCAGTGGGACAAGGACGACTGTGCTGCCGTCGGGCTCGTGAAGTTCGATCTGCTCGGCCTGGGAATGCTCGAGGCCATTCACCGGGCTGTCGACGTGGTGAAGTCATACCACGGGGTCAGCATCGATCTCGCCACGATCCCACAAGAGGACGCGGTCTACGAGATGCTCTGCCGGGGTGACTCGGTGGGTGTCTTCCAGGTCGAGAGCCGGGCACAGATGGCAACCCTGCCAAGACTGCAGCCGAGGTGCTTCTACGATCTTGTCGTCGAAGTCGCCCTCATCCGCCCAGGTCCAATCCAAGGTGGTTCGGTGCATCCTTACATCAGGCGGCGGAACGGTTTCGAGCCTGTGACATACCTGCATCCCGTCTTCGAACGGTGCCTTGCCAAGACCCTCGGCGTCCCGTTGTTCCAGGAGCAATTGATGGAGATGGCGATAGATGCGGCGGGTTTCTCGGCGGCCGAAGCCGATCAGCTGCGCCAAGCCATGGGGTCGAAACGATCAGCCGACCGCATGGAACGTCTTCGGGCCCGCCTCTTTGGTGGCATGGCCGAGCGTGGCATCACCGGCGGTGTCGCCGAGGAGATCTGGGACAAGTTGCGGGCCTTCGCCAACTTCGGTTTCCCCGAGAGTCACTCGGTGTCCTTTGCCTACCTCGTATATGTGAGCGCGTGGTTGAAGCTGCGCTATCCGGCGGCGTTCCTGGCAGCGTTGCTGAATTCGCAGCCGATGGGTTTCTGGGCACCGCATAGCCTTGTGGCCGACGCCCGCCGCCATGGGGTGAGAGTGCTCGGTCCCGACGTGAACCGGAGCGAGGCCGTGGCCTCGCTGGAGGCCGGTGCACCCAGTGGAGCCGGTGGAGCCGGTGTACCCAGAGGGGCCGGTGCACCCAGTCAGGCCAGTGGCGAGTCACACCCCCTTGTTCGTCTTGGTCTCACCTCCGTGAAGGGCATAGGGAGCGAGCTTGCCGGGCAGATCGCGGCAGGGCGTCCCTATGTCGACCTCGAGGATCTCGCGCGGCGGACAGGTGCCGACAGGGCAGCGCTCGAGTCTCTGGCGACGGCAGGAGCCTTGAGTGGACTGGGCGACAAGCAATCCACCACTAACCGTGCCCGCGGTGTGCTCGACCACACGGCTGCCTACGGACGGCGCGAGGCGCTCTGGGCGGCCGGCGCGGCGGCTGAGTCCCGTCCGGAACGGCTCCCGGGTGTGATCGTCGGGACCGATGCGCCGACATTGCCCCCTATGGGCTCGGTCGAGGAGATGGCAGCAGACCTGCAGACCCTCGGCCTCTCGCCGCACTCGTCACCGATGAGTTTCGCACGAGGAGAGCTCGACCGCCGAGGTGCTGTCCCGATCGCGACTCTGCTCGGCGTGTCCGACGGTGCCAAGGTCACGATCGCGGGGGTTGTCACCCACAGGCAGCGCCCGGCGACGGCAGGTGGGGTGACGTTTTTCAATCTCGAGGACGAGACAGGTCTCGTCAACGTCGTCTGCTCGGCAGGGTTGTGGGTGCGTTACCGGCGCCCCGCCCGCTCGGCCGTCGTCATGCTCGTGCGTGGCCGCCTCGAGCGGGCGGCCGGCTCTTACCCCGACGCGCCGTCGAACGCCAACATCGTCGCCGAATATCTCGAAGAGGTCGACTTCATGCTCGCAGTCGCGCCTTCGCGGGACTTTCGCTGACGCAGGAGGCCGTGGGCTTATCCGAGCCCAGACCGCTTGAGCCAGTAGGCATCGGCCTTCCTGAAGGTCGACTTGGGCAGCGTTAGGCCTGAACCTTGTGCCGAAAGTGACCGGGGAGGGTGGTGTCCGGTCACTTTGGGCACGAGGTTGTGCCTCGAAGTCCGTCCGACCCGCTCTGGGCGGCCGGCCCACGGCCTAACTGCCGCCGTAGCCTCTGTGCACCCGCCCGCGCGGAGCGGTCTCGGCAGTGGCTTCGTTGCCCCATACCGACCAGCCGGGTTGTGGGTAGCGGGCAAATAGCTCTAGATAGGGGCCCGGCGAGCAGCTTTCGATCAGGTCGTACTGCTCGTCCGGCTTGCGGGAGTGCTCCCGTTTCCGCGTGGCTATCAGATTGACCTGTCTCCGGCCCGGCGGCAGCGTACGCATCGAGCCCCGGACGCCGAAGAGCACGAGCTCGGTGACGTTGCGGAAATAGAAACCCACCCCCCTCCCGTCCGACCCGCCGTCCCTCCGGACCTTGTGCCAGACGAGGTTGGCCTTGTAGGTGTAGCCCCACCGCTCGAGCACCATGAGGCCCTCGGCCAACAGGGCATTTGGAACCCAAAGGTAGAGGTGGCTTTGCGCCGCGACGACCTCTGCCACCGGCAGGGCCGCGATCTCCGTCGCCGCCATCGTGTCGTAGCGGGCAAGCCGGCGGTGCTCGGGAGCGACCTTGCCGGTTCGGTTCTGGAACCGCCACGGCGGATCGGCCAGCACCGTCGAGAAGGGCCCACCCGCCACATCGAGCAGCGACCCTTCGCCAGCCTGACTCAAAGGGCGGCCAGCACGGATTCGGCCGAGCTGACGTCCAGCCCACCTGCAGGCTCGACCAGTACGTGGGTGACAACGCCGTCGTCGCAGATGAGGGCGTAGCGCTGCGACCGCTGGCCGAGGCCGAAGGGACTGCCGTCCAGCTCCAAGCCGACTGCCCTCGTAAAGGCACCGTTGCCATCGGCGAGCATGAGGACGCTCGATCCGACATTCTGGTCCCGACCCCAGGCTCCCATCACGAAGGCGTCGTTCACTGCGATGCACGCGATCGTGCCGACACCTTTGGCCCTCAGATCCTCGGCGCGCATTACGAAACCCGGCAGGTGGTGGTCAGAGCACGTGGGCGTGAAGGCACCCGGCACCGCGAAGAGAACCGTCCTGCCCTTGGCGAGAACCTCTCCCGTGCGCACCGGCTTCGGGCCGTTCTCGGTCATGGTCTGCACTTCGACATCGGGGAGTCGGTCACCGACTTTGATTGTCAACGGTCTGTCCTTTCGGCTCTGTGCACGATCGCTCTTGCCGGCAGCCTAGAGGCGCGGACCTCGCCGTGCTCACAGCCTCACGACGACCTTGCCAGTGTTCCCACCGGTGAACAGCAGGTTGAGGGCATCGGGCGCCTGCTCGAGGCCCTCGACGACGTGCTCGGCGTGCTTCAGCCTGCCATCTTGGAGGAAAGAGAGAACCTCCGCCTGCGCCTCGGGGAAGCGGCGGGCGTAGTCGCTGACTATGAAGCCTTCCATGCGTCCCCGGCGCGCGATCAAGTTGACGTAGTTGGAGGGACCCGGTGGGATCTCGGTGGCGTTGTAGGCCGAGATGGCTCCACAGAGAACGACCCGCCCCCGCATCGCCAGCTGCGCCAGGGCGGTGTCGAGGATAATGCCGCCGACGTTGTCGAAGTACAGGTCGATGCCCGACGGGCACAGCTCGTGCAACCTGGCGGCGAGCCCCGGTCCCTTGTAGTCGACGGCAGCATCGAAACCCAGCTCGCCTACGACATAAGCGCACTTCTCTGGACCGCCTGCGATGCCTACGACCTGGGAAGCTCCCTTCAACCTTGCAAGTTGACCGGCCGTCGAGCCGGTGGCCCCAGCCGCGCCGGACACGACGACACAGTCGCCCTCCTGCAGGCGTCCGACGTCCAGAAGCCCGAAATACGCGGTCATGCCGTTGATACCGAACACGTTGAGGGCGGTGGGCGGGTCGAGCGCTTCGGGAAGCTTCCTCATCGGTCGGTCGCTCTCGTCGGCGATGGCGCACTCTTGCCAGCCGGGCATCCCGAACACGACGTCACCCACCTGGTAGCGGCTGCTGCGTGACTCGACCACCTCGCCTATCCCGCCGCTGCGGATGACAGCTCCGATGGCTATCGGCGGTAGGTAGCTCACGGCATCGTTCATCCAGGTCCGGATTGTCGGGTCGATCGAGAGATGGGTCACCTTGACGAGCGCCTCTCCGAGCTCCGGCTCGGGGCGCTCTGAACTCTCGAGCCGCACGATCTCGTGGTCGACCATGCCGTGCGGTCGGCGAGCAAGAACGAGGCGACGGTTGAGCTCTGGCATGGGAACGCTCCTTGTTCGGCG
>JAKACA010000173.1 GCA_021796455.1 Actinomycetes bacterium | reverse complement strand
GACTCGCCGGACACACCTCGACCAGCTTCACTCTCGACCGCTACGGGCACCTGTTCCCTCAGTCCGAGCGCGAGTCCGCAGCAAAGCTCGACCGGTACCTGGCCGATCTACCTGTTGCACGTATATCGCACGACGTAGGCACCGAGGATGTCGCTCAGGGTGGTACATAGGCTCTGGTCAGGGATTATTGTGGTCGGGAAGGCGGGATTCGAACCCGCGACCTCAGCGTCCCGAACGCTGCGCGCTAACCAAGCTGCGCTACTTCCCGGCGCCGGGTGGTCAACCCCGACAGCTCACATCGTAGTCAGCGCACGCGAGGTCGGCACCCGGGCGGAGACCTAGGGCGCGTGGGTCGGCCCGAGCGAACATCATTCCTGCGAACCTTGTGCCCAGAGTCACCCCACGGACCCTTGTCCAGTCACTTCGCGCGCAAGGTTCGGCCCGGGAGTGCCCTGGCGCTCGGCGGCACTCATCGAGGAGGGCTTTGGCGCAGGCTCTCGGCTTCGCTCCCCTACTTCTCCGACGCGAGCAGCACCGGCTTATAGGACTCGTCGAAGTAAGAGCCACCGTCCAACAGCGCTTTCGCTGCCTTTCGCAAGCGTAATGGATCGAGCGGCTTGACAAGCCAGCCGTCCGCACCGGAGTGGCGGGCGATGAACACGTCGGCTCTGCGATCGAGAAGGAGCAGCACCGGCACGTGGACTTGTCGCCGGCCCGATTCCTCCAGTCTCAGATCGTGACATATCGCCACTCCCCCCATGCTTCCGACCTGCAGATCCGTCACTACCAGGTCGGGAGGCTCGGCTTCCACCTCGTCACGGACATCGGCGCCCGAACGCAGCTCACGGATCTCGATGTCGTCGGACTCGAGAGCCGAACGGACCTCGGCCAGAACCGTCGGAGCGTCGGCGACAACGAGGATGTCAGTCACCTTCGGAGCGTACATTGCCGACAAGGCAACCGGCCACGAGGAGCAGGCCGGCCAGGTCGTGGACGTCTCTCGAAAGGTAGGGAACCCTGACCACAGTGCCACCGACCTTCGACTCGAGAGCGGCTAGGTAGGCTCGCTCCTCGTCGGCCAGGGCCTGGAAGTCAGCGAGATTCTTTCGCATCCCGGCCAGGGCCCGTGCGGCGTCCTCGGGACTGAGCTCGGGGCGGCTCGCCAAGTTCGCCGGTCTAGTAGAGGCGACTTCACCAGATGACGCGGGCGGGTCGGTGCCGGGCAGGTCCCGGATGGGCGGGTCGGTGCCGGGCACCGACAACGCGACTTCGCCGCTCCCAAAGTCGGGATGGAGCCGGTTGACGACGAGGGCCGCTACGGGCTGATGCGCTTCGGCCAGGCGGTCGGCAAAGAAACGAGCCTCCACGACCGAATCTCTCCGTGGCACGGCCACGAGCAGGAACGCCGTGCCTGGGTCGCTCAGCAAGGCCTCGACTCCACGGGCCCGCTCGCGAAAACCCTCCTCCATTCCTTCGAAGGCTCGGAAGAAAGCCATCGCATCCTCGACTATCTCGGAGCCGGCCACCTTCGATATGGTCCGCAGAAGGGCCTGGGTCGCCACGGTCAACGCCTTCAGCGACATGCGCGTCGGCATCAGCAGGAGACGGAACACGCGGTTCTCCAAGAACCGGGTCAATCGCCCGGGCGCATCAAGAAAGTCAAGCGCGTTACGAGTCGGAGGTGTGTCGACCACCACGAGGTCGAAGGCACCGGAAGCGTTCAGCTCGTAGAGCTTCTCCGCCGCCATGTACTCCTGTGTCCCCGAGAGCGCCGACGTGAGGTTCCGGTAGAGACGGTTGCCCAAGATGCGCTCCGCTTGCTCGGGATCGGCCGAGTAGCGCTCGACCAGGTCGTCGAAGGTTCGCTTGGCATCGAGCATCACCGCGTAGAGCTCACCGGACCAAGAGCCTTCTATCCGCTTCGGCTCGTTAGTGAGCCTTCCGACACCAAGGGCGTCCGCCAGCCGGCGCGCTGGATCGATCGTAACGACACAGGTCCTGAGGCCGGCGATGGCGCCGGCAAGAGCGATCGCAGCCGAGGTCGTCGTCTTGCCTGCGCCCCCGGATCCACAGCAGATGACGATGGACCTGTCCCTGAGCAAGGCGGAGAGACCGCCCGAGTCGGGCCCAGCAGAGGCGGGCCCATCCGAGTCGGGCCCAGCAGCGTCGGTCCGCTCAGGCCCGGGCCCAGCAGCGTCGGGCGCGGGTGGCTCGCTCACGGAAGCATCGCCTCGGCCGGTGGAGGGGTCCCACGCCGTGCCTCGTCATCAGAGGCCCGTGCGTGGCTGTCCGGCGGCGAAGGCCTCAAATTAGCCGGCGGCTGTTGCTCATCGAGGGCCTCGACCGCCCGCCCGATGGCCTCGGCGAGCTCGGCCACCTGTCTCGGTCCTATACCGTCGCTGAAAAGATACGGAAGTCGCAGCTGGGGAAGCGGAAGAGACGTGCTCAACCTGTCAACCTGCTCGGACTGAAGCGCTTCCCGTCCCGCCCGAAAGCTTGCCGCCCTCCTCAGAGCACCGGCCTCACCAACAGCCAGACTTTGCCCGGTCGCGACTTCCGACAGCATCTCGGGGTCACCGATCCAGTTCCGTCCTACTCCAGACACCGGAACGTAACATGCGTTCACGAGCACAGGTCCGAGCGTCACACCAACCTCGTCTTCGAGGCGGAAGGCTGTCTCGATGAGCTCGTTCACCGGCGTCTCCTCCGCCAGGGTCACGAGGAGGACCTGGAGACGCCCTGGGTCATGCAGCATCTCAACTACCTCGTTCGCCTGGGTCCGCAGCGGGCCACCCCTAGCGGCATCCATCAGCCCGTTCGCGCTCGTGAGGAAACGGACGGCGTGGCCGGTGGCAGGTGCGTCGAGAAGCACCAGGTCAGCGGCCTGCGACCTCTCCAGCTGCTTGACCTTCCCGAGAACGAGTATCTCGCGGATGCCCGGTATGGCAGTCGAGACCACGTCAAGGACCCCTGTCGAGACGAGCCTCTTTGCAACCCGCCGCATACCGTGATCTATCAGGTACTCGAGCAAGGCGTCATCGGGCGTGATCACCCGGCCCCGGACCTGGCCGGCACTCCCCGAATAGAGGAGAGCCTCGTCATAGCCGAACGAGACATCGGCGCCAAAGAGCGCCGGCAGTGCGCCGGCGTCATCGAGACCGAGAACAAGGACGTCTAGCCCCGCGTCTGCAGCCATCTGAGCGAGCGCGGCGGTAGCAGTCGTCTTGCCGACGCCCCCTTTGCCACCTACAACAAGAACCTTGCTCTGGCGGCAGAACCGTGCCCGCTCCATTGGGCGGCACACTAACGGCGATCTCCCCGAGTTCACCTCTTGTTTCCCGAGATTTCGCCGGGTAGGGTGCCGTCAGTGGGCCTGGAAGCAAGTCTGCGGACGTAGTTTCCGGCGGCCAGGAAGAGCTGAACTGCATGTCGACGCGAGTCCGGCTCCCAGGGGCAGGCCGCCGGGCATTTTCTCACTATCGCGTGCCGAATATCTAGGAGGCCAGGGTGGTCGCCAACCGGGGTGAAGAGCTTTGGCAGTCGCGGGCCGCTTGTCGCGGCCCTCAAGCAGTCGTCTTCTTTCCGCCGTCACGTATCGAACGCAAGGAGGAGCGACTGACCCGCGAACGTTCTGCCAAGGCGATATGCCGATGTTGCGGTGTCCGATCCGACTGCCTTCAGTACGCCGTGAGAATCCGCGAACCACACGGCATCTGGGGTGGCCTGAACGAAGCCGAGCGCAAGCAGCTGCTGGAGCGCTCATCGTCGATCCGCCAACTCTCATGAGAGGGCCCCGCCCTCCATCGAGCCGAGCTGGAGGGGGCTAGCACCAAGAGCGAACTTAGCTGCAACCACGGCGAGGCAGCGGGGGTCGCGGCGACGTTACCCTGACCCCATGAGCGTCGTCGTGCCCCGTGACGCATCTACGGTGATGCTCGTGCGCGACGCCACCGCTGGCAGTGCGCAAGCTTGCAGTACCGTCATGCAGGTCCTGCTACTCCGTCGCAACGACAGATCGACCTGGGTGGCTGGCGTCCACCTATTCCCGGGTGGGGCAGTTGACGACGAAGACGCTAGCGACGAGATCGCCCGTTTTTGCGCTGGACGGAGCGACGCTGAAGCAAGCAGGATCCTCGGCGTTCCGGCCGGCGGTAGAAAATTCTTCGTCGCGGCCGTGCGTGAGTGCTTCGAGGAGGCGGGCATCCTGCTCGCTCTGGCCGGCAACGGCAAGGCCCTCTCGCTGCGCGATCCGGAAGTCGCCCGCCGATTCGGCGGCTACCGCCGTCGGTTGAACAACGGAGAGGTGCAGCTCCATGAGATCTGTGCCGCTGAGTCCCTGGCGCTGGACCTGCGCGGCGTCGGTTACTTCAGCCACTGGATCACTCCTGAGGGCTCGCCGCGACGCTATGACACCCGCTTTTTCGTGGCACGGGTTCCCGAGGAGCAAGAAGCGCTTCACGACGATGCCGAGGTCGTCGCAAGCATGTGGATCGAGCCTGCCCGCGCGATTGAGAGACACCGTGCGGGCGAAATCGAGCTCTGGCTCCCCACCCTTAGGAACCTCGAAGCCATCGCGACGTTTCCCGGCACCGCCGAGCTCTTGGCCGCCGTATCGGTCGCGGAGGACCCACGACTACCGCTGCGGCTGGCCGCCGAGGGCGAAGGCGCTCGGATTCTCTTGCCCACCGACGAAGGCTACGAAGAAGCTCTCGGCCTGCAAACCGAGGCCGGCTCGCCCAGAGGAGGAGCTCGAGCCGAATCGCTCCATCACTCTCGAGGTCCCGGAAGTGACTGAAGCTGAGCGAGATCCGCTTCTCACTCCACCGGCCGCCGGAAAGGCGGTGGAGCTGCTACCCGGGATAGCGCGCCTGACGGCGCCGAACCCGTCGGTCATGACCGGACCGGGAACGAATACCTACCTCGTCGGCAGGCGAGAGCTCGTCGCCATAGATCCCGGCCCCGAGGAAGCCGGACATCTGCGCTCTGTCGCGGCCGTCGCCGACGGTCGCCTGCGGGCGATCCTCGTGACCCACACACACCCTGACCATGCTCCGGGGGCGGCCGCGCTCGCCGAGCTCACCGGAGCACGAGTCTTGGGTTTCGATGCTCGAGACGGGTTCGAGCCAGACGGACTCGTCGGGGAGGGGAGCACTATCGAAGCTGGGGATCTGGTCCTGCGTGCTCTCCACACGCCCGGGCACGCATCGAACCACCTTTGCTATCTGACCGCTTTGGAAGGCAAAGGGGGCCATGTGAGCCACGTCCTGTTCTCCGGAGACCACATCATGGGCGGATCGACCGTTGTCATCGCTCCACCCGATGGTGACATGGCAGCCTACGTCGGCTCTCTCAGGAGACTGCTCGAGATGGAACCGAAGATCACCCTCATCGCACCCGGCCACGGTCCGATGCTGCCACGCGCCCCGGAGGTGATCTCGGGTTACCTGTCTCACAGGCTCGCCCGCGAGGCCGCGATCGTGG
Organism: Actinomycetes bacterium; assembly: GCA_021796455.1. Taxonomy (GTDB): domain Bacteria; phylum Actinomycetota; class Acidimicrobiia; order Acidimicrobiales; family Bog-793; genus JAKACA01. Next base: position 1,398 of record JAKACA010000173.1, on the reverse strand, counting down.
GCGCGCTCCGCGTTCTCGGGTCTGGCGTCATCTCCGAGATCGTCCCGGCCGTCTACGACGACGTCCCGGAGGCTCTGCACCCGATCGCGCGACTCTCGGTATGGGCACACCTCCGCAAGCTCGTCGACGAGAAAAGGGCTTTCTGCGACGACCCCGACGACATCACCGCTTCCTGGGTGGCATCCGGAGACTAGGCCCGTGAGCGGTACCGGTAGCCTCAGTCCATGATTGACGCGCCCCTCGACACAGTGGCCTGGCGCGCCACCTCGGGCATCGACTACATGACCTGGCCGCTACTTGACGACCTCCCGGTTGACGCCGTCATGACTACCCGCTTCGGTGGCGTTTCGCAGGGCCCTTACCGAAGCCTCAATCTCGGTCTACACGTCGGCGACGACCACGACCTGGTCCTGCACAATCGGGATCTCGCCGCCGGGCTCATCGGCGCTCGCCTCGACGACATGGTCTTTTGCAATCAGGCCCATGGACGAGGTGTGCTCGTCGTCACCGAAAAAGACCGGGGGCGGGGCGCGAGGTCGACCGAGACGGCTCCGGAGGGTATCGACGCCATGGTCACAGCTGTACCCGGACTGGCCATCGCGATGATGGTGGCCGACTGCGCGCCTATCGCCCTCTATGACCCGCACGGCCACATCGCCGCCGTCGTGCACTCGGGCTGGCGAGGAACGGTCGTACGGGTCGCCGAGGCGGCAGTTCGTTCGATGGCCGACCTCGGAGCCTCGCCGGACGACCTGGTCGCGGTCATCGGACCCGCCGTCGATCCCGAGCAGTACCGCGTGGGCCCGGAGGTGATGGAGGCGGTATCTAAGTGTTTCGCCGGGGACATAAGCGACGTGATACGTCCGATCTCGGGCAGCGGCGGCGGGGGCGGCGGGGGCAGCGGCGGCGGCGGGCAGGGCACCTACCTCTTCGACCTGTGGGAGGCGAACCGTCGCATCCTCGTCGAAGCCGGGCTACGTGCGGATCGCATCGCCTCGGCCGGCTTCCCGACCGGTGGGGACGGTCCGTTCTTCAGCCACCGAAGCGAGCAGCCCTGCGGGCGGAACGCCATCCTCGTCAAGCTCCGCCCCCGGCCGTGACAACAAGCCCCGCGAGACCGGCTGGCTCCTCGCGCCGCTCTGAGCGCTTCACCTACGAAGGGTTCGAGATCGACCCGGGGCGGTCGCAGCTCCGCTGTCACTACAGCCTCGACGGGGAGGAGTTCTGCGAAACCGTCACGATGGCAGGTGTCGACCCGCTCGCCTGGGATCTCCCAGGAGCCAAGGACGCGTCGCTTTGGGTCTTTCTCCTCCTCGGCCTCTCCTATTACAAGGCCGGGGCGCCTCGCGTCGTCGATCTCGGCGACCTCGGAGATCTCGGCGACCTCGCGCTCACGGT
>JAKACA010000172.1 GCA_021796455.1 Actinomycetes bacterium | reverse complement strand
GGGCTGGATGCCGACCTCGAGCGACTGCCGGCAGGCGTCGTGAACCCCTTCGCTTCGTGAGGGCCCTGCTCGACACGTCGGTGCTCATCGGGGAGCTGCCCCCGCCTCGCGAAGTCGAAGCTGCCATCAGCGTCGTCTCGATCACCGAGCTGCACTTCGGTGTCCTCGTCGCCGTGGACGATGACGAGCGGGCGCGCCGCATTGCTCGACTATCAGCGGTCGAGGCGACGTTCGACCCCCTGCCCGTGAGCGTCGAGGTCGCCCGTGTCTGGGGTCAGCTCGCCGCCGCGGTGGCCCGTCGTGGTGGCAACCCGAGACGCCGCCAGATCGACCTCGCCATCGCGGCTACCGCCCACGTGGAAGGAGTGCCCCTCCTCACCGAGAACGTTGGCGACTTCCAGATCATCCATGACCTCGTCGACGCTCGGCGAGTCTCCGACCGGTAGCTCGTAGCGAGCTCCCGTACGAACGCGGAACCAGTGTCTCGATGGGTGAGGCCACGGGACGGTGAACGGAAGACGAAGCGCTGACACAGCGGCGAGTTTCTCGGGTCTAGGTTCGGCAACATTGAGTAGGGCAGGCGCCCAAGCGGCTGCATAGGGCATGCCATGGCACGGTGGCGCGGCGCGTGCGGCCGGTGCAGCCGGTTCGCGGCGGGCTCCAGACGTGGCCGGTGGGGCGTAGGGCTGCACAGGGCATGCGTACGCAGTGCCCTGATCAACCGAACATCGGCCGTTTCCGCGAGATCCAGCTCCAAGAGCGGCCGCGGAGTCCACGAGCGATACGGGGCACGCCCGGGTCGGGGATATGGGTGAATGTTCTGGGGCATTCGCGACCGACTTGGTCCCGACGGCGAACGCATGAGGATCCGACGGGCGTGCCTCCGGGGATCAGCCACCGACTTCTACGTCGCGTCCCGGGTGGACGCTCCCTTAGAGTCCGCAGGTGCCCGACTTGCAACTGGTACGAGCTGATCATGGCCCTGCCATCTTGGCCTTCGAACTGGAGAACCGCGGCTACTTCGCTGAGTCGATCTCCGACCGGGGCGACGAGTACTTCCGCAAGTTCAATGAGCGGCACAACGAGTTACTGGCCGAGCAGGAGGCCGGCTTCGGCGCAAGCTACGTGCTCGTCGATCAGGACGGCTCGATCTTGGGCCGTTTTAACCTGTACCGCATAGGGGAAGGCACGGCTGAGGTCGGCTACCGGATCGCGCAGCGGATAGCCGGCCGCGGGGTAGCGACCGCTGCGCTCCGGAAACTGTGCAAGCTCGCAGCGTCCCGGTACGGCCTGGACACGCTCAAGGCGGCGACTAGTGACCAGAACCTTGCTTCCCAGCGGGTGCTGATCAAGGCCGGGTTCATCCCAGCCGAGCCCGCCGACCCAGCCGACATCGGTGGCAAGCGAGGTCGCTGGTACCGCTGCGACCTCACCTCCGGTGGTCCTGATCAACCCGTCTGGTCCGCCACATGACCTCGCCGTTGGCACGACCAGCGCACGCGCATTTCGACGGATCGCCCTTTGGACAACTTCTCATGTATGTCTGAAACAGTGAATGAGGCTGCGCCCCTCGGCCGGCGAATGCTGTGGAACGGCTTGTTAAGCCCCGGTTCCCCTCGGTCTGTGAGCGCGAGGTATCAGTTGCTCTTTCCGGCATGGGCATTCGTTTGGCCGTCGGCTGTGTTTTGGTTTGGGGCTGCTACCTCGCTCCGCTGTCGTTGGTGGTGGTGGACGGCATGGGGGAAGGCGACGCGCCGGAGCGCGGTGGATCGGAGGACCTGTGCGTGCCGAGAACCTCATCCGTCGCCGTTGACCTGGATGAACGTCTTGGGGCTGCTGGAACCTCGACCCGACGATCTGCTGGCGAATACGAGGATCCCACTGTTGGTATCACCGGTTCTGCAGCAGTCGAACCGTAGTGGGACTGCGGTCGGGATTTGCTGCCCGCCGTCCCAGCTCAGCGGCAAGGACGACGTTATTGACACACACAAGCTCCCGGTGGCCGACCCGGTGATCGTCGCCGACGGCGAGACGTTTGCGCGCCCAGCGAGACGGTGGCGGGACGGGTGGACGAGAACGCCCTCTTGGTGCTCCGACCGAGGACGGAGGTCCGGCCAGCAGACGCGTTCCCATTACCGGCGATGCATCCCTGGAGCGCCTGTGCCAGGGCGAGGTCGGCCCAAGCATTGGATCGAGACCGTTCGTCTCCGCAGAGAACGGGGCCAAGGCTCAGACTGACCGTCAATGGGCAAAGCCCGTTGACCATTGACAGCCGCGTCGTCACGTGGACGAGGTGTCGAGCTTCATCGCTCACATCGGTCTCACTCTTTCCGAACACACGGGAGAGGCAGGCTTCGCTTTGACATGGGAGCACTTGACATCGGTCGGTTCCGACGGGCCGATCGCCTCGGGCCTGTCCACGAGTACCACCGACATGCCGCCTGAGCCCCGCCGATGCGACTGTCGACACCTACGATCGAGCGGTGATCCACGCTGATGTCATGAGCCTCCAGTTCTTTGGTGGGCTACCCGGGATACCTCGCCGCCGTCCGCGCGGAACGGGGCACCTCCTCGACCGCGCTCGGACACCAGGTCCGGGCGTCAGTGAGGCGGCCGAGCGGCGCGTGAAGCCGCCTCGCCGCTGCGCCTCGCAGCCACCCGGGATCACAGCTTGACACGTGGTCGGTAAGCGCTACTGCAAGGCGACGCTTCCCAGGTGGTCCGCCGCGACAGCCTCGGGAAATGGCACCAGGTCCGGGAGGCGAACTTGCGGTTCGCGGCCAGGTTCGGTGAGCTCGACGGCCAGCATACGCCCCGGACAGCCGGGCGGGCTGGTGGCCGGGAGCGGCGCAGTCCCGCTGGCTGTTTGCATGACTGCCAGGGCTTGGCCCGGCGGGCCGAGCGGTATGGCGACGGATGGGAAGACGCGTCGGCGAGGTGGGCAGGGCGTTGGCGACCTCGATGCGCAGCTCGTCACCGGGTGGGCCCGCAGGAGCGCCTGGGGCGCTGCGACGGCGGTTGGTACTGTAACCGTCGGGGCGGGGGCTGGCATCGGCGACGCCCGTCGGTCACCGAAGCGTCAGTGCAGACGTTGACCGTAGGCCGAAGGCTCCTCCCACCCGCACCCGGAACTCGGCGATCTGCTCGACGTTGGATCTTGGCAGGACCGCGATAGCCTAGACAAGGTATGTTGTCGCGATGCGGATCGGGCCGCCGGCTTGGAAGCATGGTGTCAGCGAGGAGGACATTCGTCATGCCGTCCGCAACGCCATGCGGCGGATCGACCTCGATGAGGATCTCACCATGCTGATCGGACCGGCAGCTGATGGGACGTTGCTGGAGATCGGGGTCTTGGGGCTCGAGGGCGAGGACCCCGTCGTCATCCACGCCATGGAGCTGAGCAGAAGGTTCTATCCATTCCTCCGATGACAAGGTGATAGAGATGAAGCACACCGACGAAGAAATCGAGCGAGCTGCCGAGCGATACCGCCTGCTGACCGACGCTCTGGACTCCGAGGTCACCCAGGCGGACGACTTGAGCGACCTTCAGGCGGTCGCAACGGCGGCCGAGACCACTCGCCAAGACGAGGCCCGACTGCGCGAAGCGGTCGAAGTGGCACGAGCGCACGGGAGATCATGGAACCACATCGCTGTCGCTCTCGGGGTCTCCCGCCAAGCGGCTCGGCAGCGCTTCAGCCGCGCGGAGCCGACCCGGGCACGGTAAGAAGAGGCCACGGACACCAAAAGGACTCGTACAGTCGAGTTTCTCGGGACCGAGCACGCTGCAGACAACATTGAGTAGGGCAACCGCCCGGGCGGCTGCATAGGGCAGGGACCGCTACCAGCGCCTTCGTCGGGTCTGGAACCCGATGGTCGCTCGATGGTCGTGAACCCCCGCCACTACAACCGCTGGTCAGGGGCGCGCCTCGTGCAGGGGTGCAGGCGCCTGACCTGCGGTTTCTCGTTCGGGAGTTCGGCGGAGATGCGAGTTTCTCGGGTGTTTTTCTCGGGGCCCTATCAATACTGCATAGGCACGCGTATGCAGGGTGGCGCGACGTGTGCGGCCGGGGAGCAGCGGGTTCGCGGCGGGCTTCCGGACGTGGCCGGTGGTGCGTAGGGCTGCATAGAGCTTGCGTATGCATTGCACTGATCAACCGGTAGCACAGAGCTTCGCCAGGTTGCCTTCGGAACCGACCGGCCAGCCCCGCCCCGGATAGGGGACCCCAGCGGGAAAGATCACCGGGCGGGTCTTGCGGGACGGCGCCGGCCCCGGCGCGGTGCTGGCCTGCCCCATCACCACAGAGGGTTCGGCTTGCGGGCGCGTCAGGCGCAGTGTCATCGGGTGGAGTGGAAGGATGGGGAGTCCTATGTCGCCCGAGCTTCATCAGCACCGGCAGATGGCCGAATCGTTCGGCGCGGACCCCGAACGCTACGACCGGTCCAGGTCCCGCTACCCCGATGCCATGGTGGAGCGGACCGTGGCGGCGAGCCCCGGCCTTGACGTGCTCGACGTGGGCTGTGGCACCCGGATCGCCGCCCGCTAGTTCGGGGCGGCTGGTTGCCGGGTGCTCGGCATGGAGCCCGACGCCCGAATGGCCGAATGGCCGAATGGGCGCGGCAGGGCGGTCTCGCGGTCGGGGTGGCGACCTTCGAGGACTGGGACGCCGCGGGTCGAGCGTTCGATGCCGTCATCGCAGGGCAGAGATGGGTGGAGCCGATCGCGGGCGCGGCCAAGGCCGCGGCGGTGTTGCGGCTCGCTGGCCGCCTGGCCGTGTTCCGCAACGATCCCGGCTCTCCGCCTGAGCTGGCGGACGCCGTCGCCGCAGCGTCCCGCTGGGTCCTGCCTGACGCCCTCGCCGCTCGCCTGGAAGCTGAGCCGCGAGCGGAGGGCTCCTCGATGCTGTCCACCAAGGCCGACGACGGGATGCGCCAAGCGGGCGCGTTCGGCGATTCTGAGGAGTGGCGATTCGAGTGGGAGCGGTCCTACACCCGCGACGCGTGGCTGGACGGGCTACCCCACTCAGTGCGGGCTTCTATACCCGTCTTTCACAGGGGGACAAGCTGCACCAACTGCTGGCGGATACGGGGCCGGATCGACGCCGTGCGCGGCACCTTCACGATGCGCTACACCACGACAGTGGTCACCACGGCACGAACCGCCACCTGAAAGCGATCTGACCTGGTCGCCCAGTCACGTCACGCTCGCCAGATCCTTGGGACGCCCCGCCGGCCCTCAGGCAGCACGGGGAATATAGGTTTGGGTGTAGATCCGCTGGAGGGACCTCAGGCCGCTCGCGGGATGATGCCTTCGGCGTAGCGTGACTCGTGCACGCGACGCCGTTCTTGTGCCAGGTGATAAGCCCAGTAGCTGGGGAAATCATCGTTCGATCGAATTGAGCGGAGCTTCAAGACAGCCTCTGCACCCTCCAGCCCCCAGCGAGCCCCGGTTACGTCGAGCCGGTCCGCGACCAAGTACCGAGCGGCTCCTTCGATGATCCCGGTGGCGATAGGCCACCCTTTGGCCAGCGCGCCGGCATAGTCGAGGTACTTGGCCTTGGCTATCAGGTAACCGGCACAGGCGTCGGCGTTGGCCCGGCGGGAGGGCGAGAGCCCGAGGCAGGTCGCCTTGCGCCGGATAGACCCGGCCACGACCGAAGCCCTGGAGCGGAGTACCTCGGTGGCCTTCTCCTTCACCCAGGCCTCGGCGGTGGGGTCGCCCTCGTCGAAGAAGCTCCAGGCGGCTTTCCAGATGTACTCCAGCACATGAACAAAATCGCAGAGGACGGTGAGCTCCACGCCGCGCTTCTTCGCCTGCTTCTTCATGACGTCGATCTGGTGCCTGGCCCCGTCGACCAGGGCGACCCAGGTGCGCTCGTGAGCCGGGTCGCGCCGTTCCGCCTCGTCGAAGACCGCAGAGATCACCTCTTTCGCGTCGTCCACGACGCTCGCGGTGAGCCACTTGGCCTTGGCCACCGGGGTGGGCACCTTCTTCTCCCCCATGATGTCCTCGGGGCGCCGTGGCACGGGTGAAACGTCGTACACGGCCCCCACCTCCGCCATCCGTTTACGGTTGCGCTTCTCGCCCTTGGACAGGCGGGCGGCCAGTTTGTTCGCGCTCTCGGCAGCCGCTTTTGCCGTGCCGGGGCGCAGGGCCTCGGGCCTCATGACGATGCCCTTGCCGTCGGCGGAGATGACGAGCACGTCGTCGGGGCCGGCCCGGGCACGTTCGGCTTGCTCGTAGAAGGCCTCGAAGTCAACGGCGGCACGCTGGGCCAGTCCCTCCACCTGGCGTTTGGGGACGTGCTGGCCCGTGGCGCGCTCTACCGCCGCCACGGCCTCGTCGAACGAGCCCCGGGTGGACTCCACCGCGGCCATGCGCCTGAGCCCGTGGGAGTACAGCTCTGTGGGCAAGTTGAGCACCGCGTCGGCAGGGTAGAGGTTCTTCTCGCCCCGGTGCCGGTAGGCGAGGCGGCTCACTTCGACCCCGCCGAACACGGTGGCCAGGGGACGGTCGTGGCCGGCCTCGACGGCACCGTGGACGACACCCTCGAGCCCCTCAGCTCCACCATCGCGACACCGCACGCCTGCGCAGGCCTTTTCCAGATCGCGTGCCGGCCACCTCTCATACCGCTCAGGACGGCCGGGCGACAACCTGCTTGCGGAGGTAGTCGTAGTACGTGTCAGCCGCGTTGACGCCGCCTCCCCACCCGCTCAGGTTGACCCCACCGTAGGGGAGGCCGTAGGCGAACAGGTTGTGGGCGTTGACCCAGGTCGTACCGGCGACCAGCCGCTCGGCCACCCGCCCCGCACGGGCGAGGTCGCTGCTCCACACGCTGTTGGCGAGCCCGTAGCGGGAACGGTTCACGGTCTCCACCGCCCCCGCCTCGTCG
>JAKACA010000171.1 GCA_021796455.1 Actinomycetes bacterium | reverse complement strand
CTCGCCGCCAGCGTCGTCGCCGGGGTCGGCCAGGGCCTCGCCTTCCTCGGGGCGATGACCGAGATCAACGGCGCCGCCCCGCCCGACCGCCACGCCGAGATCCTCTCGGGCTTCTACGTCGTCACCTACCTCGGCACCGGCATTCCCGTCATCGGCGTCGGGTTCCTCGCCGGTGCTCTCGGCCTGCTTCGCGCCGTCGAGGTCTTCTCCGCGGGCGCCAGCGTCGCCGCCGCCGTTCTGTTCCTCGTCCTCACTGCCCGACTCTCAGCCATCGCTGTGCCTCGCGCTCGCCTCGCCCGCCGCACAGAGCCAACGGCGTCCCAGGGCCCCACCCGCCAGAGGCGCCGCCACGGGGCTCGCCCACGATGAACACCCACGCGCTCGCCGTCGCCTACGACGACCTCCTCGAGGTTGCCGGGCGCCTCGACTACGGCACGCTCGGCAACGACACCCGAGCGGCGGTCGACTGGCTCGTCGCCCATCTCGTCTTGAGCGACCCGATCCTCATCGCTGCCGGCCAACAGGTGCTTGACGGCACCAGCCCCACCGTGGACAACCACCCAGCCGTCGAGCGATCGGCTATCCACGCGCTCACCACCGGTTGCTTGTACGACCAGCGGGTCGAAGCCATCCGCGACAACGCCCGACGCCTCATCGAAGTCCCCGGCGCGATCCCCAACGAAGCTGGCGACACCCACGTCACGCTCGTGCTCTACGACCGCAACGCCAACCTTGCCCACCAGGGGACCACGACCTGGGCCGAGCTGATCGACCAGCGAGCCAGCCTCCATCTGCCCGGCCACACGCGCACCTTGCGCGACTTGGTCCACCGGCGCGGATGATCAGGTGGCTCGCGGGCACCTTGTCCGGGGGAGCCGTCGTGCTTGTGGGCGACAACTCCCGCGTCGGCGGTAAGGCAGTCCGCCCCCTAGAGAAGGCGAGAACGGAGGCAGCGCGAGATTGAGCAGTACCAGATTGATCAGTGCACTGCATACGCATGCCCTGTGCAGCCCTATGCACCAGCAGCTCCGACGAGAGACGCGCCGCGGAATCGCTGCTCAGCGGCCGCACGCGCCGCGCCACCCTGCACACGCGTGCCCTATGCAGCGTTGATAAGGCCCCGAGAAAAACACCCGAGAAACCCGCATCTCCGACGAGCGCCGGAATGAGAAACCGCTGGTCAGGAGCCTGCATCCCTGCACGAGGTGCGCGCCTGACCAGCGGTCGTGGTGGCGGGGGTAGGATTTGAACCTACGACCTTCGGGTTATGAGCCCGACGAGCTACCTGACTGCTCCACCCCGCGGTGTCTCCGACATCATAGCGGCCACCGGCAGGCGCGGCCACCGGCGGGCTCGGACACCTGATGGCAGCCAATCCGAGCGGGACAGCGCGCCGCAAACACGTGTTCCGAAGGCGACCAACGCGCGCTCAGACGGTCCACGCGGCTACCGGGTGCACCCCAAGGGCTTTCTCTCGCCACGCCCGTCGACTGCTTGTCGCGCAGTCGTCAGGCACCGCCCACCAAGTCGCCCGCTCCTCGGTTCGTCGCGGTCGGAGATGCTGGCGAGACGGCATGCACCCTCACTGCACCCGCATGCCCACGAACGGAGCTCGTCGACTTCGGTTTCTCCGCCGCCAACTTGGCTAGCTGCGTCTTCACGTCGCCAAGAAGACTCCCTACTCCTGCCACATCTTTCCCGAATACCGCGAAGTCGCCACGTTTCAGGGCGCTCAGCGCCTGAGCCTGCAGGCTCGCCGCTTCCTGCACTTCGGCCGAGATACTGGCAGAGATGTCGATCGGAGCGCTCACGCCCACAGCTGCTACGGCAGGACCTATCACCTGGGCCAGTGCTCCGCCGCTCCCGAGCAAGGTTCGAGCTATCGCGATTTGGTTCCCCCACACCGCCACTACATACTGGAACTGTGGTATCGCATTGCTGGAAGACGATACGAATAGTGCCCGCACGTAGAGAAGCGAATCGTCGATGGGGATCATCAAGGTAGGCCCGAAGATTGCCCGCGATCCCTGTTGATCGAGCAGGGTCGTCTTCTCCGACACGAGTGCCTGTGCTGCAATGCTCGAGTTCACAATCGCTGGTCCGGCAACCACGTTGCTCCCCTGGGGCACCTCGAACGCCGTCAGCTTGCCGTAATCCGCCGCGGTGCAGTTGGCTACGACGAATGCGCTGAGGTTCTGGGCCCTGCCACCCCCTATTGGAACGAGCGGAAGGAATGCATTGAAAGTCGGCGACGACTGCCCGGGCAGCTCCAGAAGCTGGTAGACGGGCTGTACCACAGTTGCCGCACTCCCGGTCCCTGTAAGAGCAACCTGCCAGGCTGCAGAGTTGTTGTAGAAGTTCGAAGCTTCACTCGGTGGCAAGTGGTACTTGCCGAACATTGTCGCTTCGATGGAAAGAAGGTTCTGCGGGTATTTCAGATGCTGCTGCAAGGTCCGGCTCATCTGCGACAGCGGGTGAAACATCCCCGGGAACGTTCTCTCCCAGGCCCGTAATATAGGGTCGCTCTGGTCGACGCTATAGAGAGTGACCTTGCCGGAGTACGCGTTGACTACAGCAATGACGGAGTTCCGGACATAATTGAAAGTGCCGGAAAGCCCACTGGCTGCTGACAGACCAGGGGTCGACGCATCCTGGGAGTACGGGTAGTAACTCGTCGTCGTATAAGCGTCCACTATCCAGTCGATCTGCCCATCGGCCACGACAGGGTACGGGTTCGCGTCCACCTGGAGGAACGGTGCGACGTTGTGCACGCGAGTGCGGACGTCCTGGTTGAACATTATCCGCGATGTCGGCGTGACGAGACGTGATACGAAAAGGTTGAAGTCGTGAAAGCGCAGTGCGAAGGCCGCTTTCTCCCAGATACTGCCGATCTTGATTCCGCCAGAGCCCGCGTACCTGCTCATCACCGGACCTGACGATGACTGGTAGTCGAATTCGTCTTGGGCGGAGTCGACCACCACGTAACCCGACTCTCCCAGCCCGTAGTAGATGGCGGGATTGGTGACTATCGGCGCGCTAGATGACCTCTGCTGCGGTACGCCACTCAGTACGAATTCTGGATTGCTTCCCGTCGTGTTCGCCGGTGCCATGACGACGCCGTATCCGTGCGTGTACACCAAGTGCGTGTTGACCCAGGTTGTCCTGTTCAGATTGGATGCCGAGATCTCCCGGACCCCGACTACGACAGGCGTCAGCTTCGCGGGCTTGCTCGGGCCGGAGCTGAGCTCGTAGCGATCGAGCGAGAGGCCGTTGATCGAGTAAAACCCGGCCTTGCGCTGAAGGACCTGGAACGTCTCCGACGACACCGACGGGTCCCACAGATCGACATTCTTCAGGGACGACGCGTCATTGCTTACGATCCCCGCTGTGGCGTCATGGGCCCCCTGGTATGGAATCTGGCTAACGCCGTTCAGGCCGTACGCGCTGCGCGTGGCGGCGATATTGCGCGAGAGATACGGTAGCTCGAGCGTGCTCTGAGAGGGACCGACTTTCAGAGCCTGAACAGCCCACGGAAACACGACACCGACCGCGACGGCGACGAGCAACCAGAGGCCGCCCGCGACGACCGGCAATATCCAGCCGCGTGAGTAGACGTTGTAGATGAACATGACGAATGTGACGAGAGCGACTACGACGAGAAGGTTGAGGGCCGGGAGTCTGACGTGTACTGCTGTGTAGCCTGCGCCTTGAAACAGCCCGTTCGGTGAGACGTCCAGCGCATACCTGTCTACATAGAAGTAACCGGCAGCGCGCACTAGGGCAAATGCGGCAAAAATCAGCGAGAAGTGTGACGTCGCCCGGGGATCGACTCGGGGAGATGGGCCTGAGAAGCGAAGCCCACCATTCATGTAGTAGGCCGCCGCGCAGACGAGAGCCAGGACGACCAGAGATACTTGGGTCCAACCGACGAGAAACGACAAGAACGGCAACCTGAAGACGAAGTAGCCGATGTCCTTGTGGAATTGGGGGTCTTTTATCCCAAAATGTCCTCCGTGGAGGAAAAGCATCCAGTTCTGCCACTGCGAGCCTGTCCCACCACCAACGATCAGCGCGATGACTATCGATACCGCCGTGCGTACCGCGAAGCGGTGGCGTCCTACGACTGCCTGGTAATGCCGAACCAGGTCCTGCTCAGGAGCCATGAAGAGCGCCCGCGGTGCGATCCGGTCGACAACGAGGAGACTCACCCAACACGCGGCGAAGAACACCCCGGTGAAGAACACCGACAGCTCGATCCGAGTTGCAGTCATCATCCGCCAGACGTCGTCGAACCCGACGGCTCGGTACCAGAGGTAGTTCGTGAAGAGGTCGGCAGCACCCTGGAGAACTACCAGCAGGACGATGACGGCGATGATCGCTAGCAGCAACCAAACTTGATATCGCCTGACCGGATGGGTACTCGGCGCCAGTACCGCGTCACTCGGGACCCTCACTCCATCACCTCGTTCACCCGTGCCAAGATCGCTCTAGCCGTCAGTCGAGTGTCTCACCACTCATGCGGTCGGAGTCGTCGCCACGAGCAAACACCTGCACCCTGGGTGAACGGGTGGCCCGACTTGGCCAGTGGGCCATGTGGCACCTGCTGGCTGATCCCCGGCCAGGGCGTTGTCGTCGCAGTCGGGGCACGGCTCGACATCGCCGACAACCCACCGTACGCTCGTGCCTTCGGCTCCAGCAAGAGCACCTACGGTAAATGCCCGGGTCGCGAAGTCACCAGCGATTCCCTCGATACGGGGACCCTTCCACTCGCGGTACGCCGCTCCGGCTGAATCCTGTGCACCGTCTCCTATGTCGCCCTGCACGCGAAAGGACTCAGCTAGGCGGTGCCGAAGCAGGGATGACAGCTCTCCGGCAAGCTCGAACCCAAGACGCCTCCCGGCTTCGGCTGACGCCTCCGCCAGGTTCGCACCATCTCCGGGCAGGTCTCTTCCGCTCCCTGGAGCCAGCCAGTGTCGACCAACGAGCCAGAGAGCGGCCAGAGCAGACGACGAGGCAACAATGTACCTCTCCTTCTGAACCTCCTCCGGAAGGAGAACCTCGAGGTCCGCTGCGCCCGCTGCGTGACGAATGGCGTTCAGCAACTCGTTCTGATCATCCTGCAGAGCCCGCTTGAGGGCGCGCGAGAGCTTTGTCAGAGAGGGCTTCACTAGCTCATCGCGTCGAGCGCGTGCCGCCGCGCCCCACACATCAACCGAGGGTGGTTCGTCGGGAGACGGATCAAGCACGGCCGGTAGCGGTTCAGACTCTGGCTCGCTGCTCGTCTGGTTCTCGCCTTCGTCTTCGGAGCACTGTTGCTGGCTTCCCTCATCAGCCTCCCCATAGGGCTCAGTGTCCTCACCCGCCAGGGCCGGAGCTGGAGTGTCCTCACCCGCCAGGGCCGGAGCTGGAGTGTCCTCACCCGCCAGCGCCGGACCTGGAGCGTCCTCGATGTCCCGGTCGCGGGCCTCGACGTCCGCTGCTCGCGCGGCGCGGATCCTCGCAAACAGCTCACCCACGCTGCGCCGAGATGCAGCAGCGTCTTCTGCCCGCACTTTGTCGCGGTGGAGCTCGTCGTCTTTGTCAACTGCCATTTCGTCGTCGTCGGACCCGCCGAGCGCGACCAGGTCGATCTCAACAGCCGCCGCTTCGCTGTTGTCATCGCCACCCGGTCCGCCGCTTCCCTCTGGCGCGTCGCCAGCTTCGTCATCGAGCTCACCCTCCGCGTCCGCTCCGAGTAGCTCACTGTGGAGATCGAGCGCGAGGTCTGGCTCGAGCAGGTCAACGACCTCGTCGTCAACAAACATCTCGGCACGTTCGCCTGCCTCTGCTGCCGCGACCCGCGCTCCGTGCTCGGCTCCCTCGAGGCGGCCTTTCAACTCCTCGACCGTCGTTTCGACGGCCGACACCACCTCGACTAGAGAGTCCCGCCCCGACCTCAACTGCTCGAGCTGGACAAAGAGCGCCCTGCGCCGATCAACAAGATCGGAGAGCACCGATGCTCGCAACTTGCGGGCGTCTCGAACGGTCTGACGACATCTCTGCTTCGTCGTGTCGAGGAGCGCGACCGCGTCGTCGTGGGCCGCCTCGAGCAGCGACTCGGCTTCAAAGCGTGCCCCCTCTTTCAATGCCGTCATCTCGGTGAGCGTTCTGGCCGTCAGGGCGTCGGCTTCCACCCGGGCCCCTTCGAGAAGGTCCGTCGCCTCCTGCCTGGCCCCGGCTATCATCTCGGCAGCCCTGGTCTCGGTCTCGGCAAGCATCTCGCGCGCGGTCAGCTCGGCCCGGGCTATCACCTCCCGAGCAGCATCATGGGCGCTTTGCAGGACGCGTGCGGTCTCGACGCCCACTGCACGGTTGAGCGTGGCCTCGTCGAGCACGGGAGGCTCGCTGGCTTTACGCTCGGCCTCCATGAGGCGTCGGCGAAGCTGAGACTCTCGCTCGAGCAGCCCACGGACATCGTCGGCAAGGGATTCGAGGTACCGACGCACTGCATCGCCATCGACGCCTTTGCGAGCCGTCGGAAAGCTGCGCCTCGGAATCTCCTCGGGATTCAGCGACGTGCTAGACGAGATCGAGACGACAGGCGTTTCTTCCGGCACCATGGCGGACAGACTAGGACGGTTCCCAGGCTCTTCGGGGACAAAACTGCTGTCCCGCTGCTTCCGAGGCCAGCCTGGCCGCCCGCATTGGCTGGCAGCGGCTTCCCACTGTCCTACGACCTCACCCTCGGCCGACCTTGACGAGCCGACCGCCGAGCCTCTCGAGGACCCTGAGCGCCTGCGCGATGGTCGAAACTGCATAGACCTTCAACTTCGGACCGGCATTCTGCCTTGCGACTGCATAGTTGGCACGAGGTACGAGAAAGATGCTCGCTCCCGCCGCGCGAACAGCGATCGTCTTCTGGCGGAT
>JAKACA010000170.1 GCA_021796455.1 Actinomycetes bacterium | reverse complement strand
GTAGGCGACGAGGTTCTTGTGCACGATCTCATCGCGTGCCTTCGCCTCGGGGTTCACACAGACGCAGAAGCGCTCAGCGCGTGCGCCCTCGCCGACGCGGACCTCCTTCACCGAGAGGTTTCCCTGGACGACGTGGTAGCGACCGGGGCGGGCGAGGGCAGCCTTCGCGTCGCTGCTCGCGGACCTGAGCTTCTCGCACACGATGTAGTGATCCCCACCGCGCTGGAGGTAGGCGCGGTTGGTGGCCGAGTTGAAGTCCGAGTCGGTCACCCAGAGAAGGCGGTTCAGCATCCAGCTCCCGAGGTCGTCCTTGATCTTGCCGATGACGAGCTGGTCCGAGGTCCGTCCCGGGAAGGTCCAGCAGCGGATCGGTATCCCCTCTGCCGTCACGGCCATGGCGATCACCACTTGTGGCAGGTCACTGCGGTGATCCCGGTAACCACGCGTATTCGCGAACAACGCGTATGGTCCCCGCGAACGACGCGTATTCAGCCGGCGCGGCGCTCCTTCGCCTTGAGCGCGGCGTAGGCGTTCCAGTCGACGCGCAGCTCGCCCAAGACCTGGGCGGCGAAGTTGCGGCTGTAGCCGAGCACGTCGACGAGCACCGGTGCGGGGAGCTGTCGGGCGAGCGCCATGAGCGCGGCCCGGCGGCCGGCACAGGTGACGCCAATCTGGCGCAGGCGTTGTGACAGCGTCGTCTCACGGAGCGGCTCTCCGGCCCGACGCCCCGGGAAGAGCCATCGCTCAGGTCCGGGACGGCCTCGGGCGCCACGCTCGAGGAGGGCGAGGATGAGCGCGCCCATCGGCTTCGGCACGGGTGCGGGCGTCTTCGCGAGGCGGATCGTCACCTCGTCGCCGTCCACGACGACCGCATCGGTGCGGAGGGCGACAATCCGCGCCACCGGTTGGGCGAGCGCGAGCACGAGGAGGCCCGCGACCCGGTCACCGAGGGCGAGGCGCTCGTCGCAGAGGAGCTGCTCGATGAGCTCGAGACGGCGCTCCTCTGCCATGAGATCACGGCGACGGGAGCGGTAGCAGGGCAGCCGAAGCGGGCCACAGCGCCGGGAAGAGACGGCAAAGGAGAGGAAGTTGCGGAGCGACACGGCATACGTGGCTCGTTCGGCGAACAGGGCGTCGACCTCTCCTTGGGTGAGCTCGGCGAGCTGTCGCCCGGCCGCACGCAGCTCGGCAAGGCAGGCAATGGCAGCGTTCAGCTGCTGGCGGTCGTGAGCGACGTGCACGCCATTCAGCTGATGCCGCTCCGCAAGCGTCGCACGGCGGGGCCTCAGGTGCCAGCGCACGTACGCGCTGATCACCTGGCGATCCTCGCTGGCCTCGATGTCCTCGAGACGGCGCCTGCTCCACCGGTCGAAGCGCTCGAGGTCGGGGTCGCGCGGAGGGAGCTCACCGGCAGCGACGAGGAGCGCCCGGAGGTGCTCCCGGCGACCCCCCTCGGCGAGAGCGTCGAGCATCTCGTGGCCGAGCGGGCCGTCGTGCCCACAGAGTGCGCCGATCATGGCGACCACCCCGGCCTTTTTCAGCCAGGCGGGCTTCGCTCCTGCACCAGCGAGGAGCTCGGCGAGCTCTGCGGCGTCCCTCGTCATCGCCGCCGGCCGGTGTCGACGCGAGCCCGGCGTGGGCGGCCGGCGGGGAGCTCGACGACCGTGCTCGGTCGCTTCGGCCCGGGCGGCTCGTGCTCCACGCCGATCTCGATCAGCTCGCTCGGCCCGCATGAGCAGATGTCGCAGAGCGCGGCGAGCACATGCAGGCTGAGGCGCTCGGGGACCTTGGCGACGAGGCGGTAGACCTGTGCGGGAGACAGCTCGATGCCGCGTTCGGCGAGGAGCGGCACGAGCTCGGTCGTCTTCCAGACCCCCCGCGCGGCGAGGCGCTCTCGCAGATGCCAGCGGTAGCCGGGACGCGTGCTCACCGAGGCTCGTCCTTCGCCTTATCCGGGAGGGTCCGGTCGAGCGCGGCGCGCAGCATCCTTGTCTTGTAGTCCGAGGACACCGAGGTGTAGATCGACGTCGTCGAGGCGTGCTCGTGGCCGACTTGCTGTTGCACGAATAATGCATCGACTCCGTCTTCGACGAGGTGGGTGACGTAGGAGTGCCGCAGGCAGTGGGGGCTGAGCCCAGCGGGAAGGCCAGCGTCTCGGGCAAGGTGGGCGAAGGCGGCGTTGAAGCCGTCGCCGTCGCCGACCGAGCGAGGGACTCGGCACGCCTACCACCGACAGGGAGGCAAGATGCGGAGGCCGCGGTCGCCAGAAGTACCCGAGACCTGCCCGCCGTGACCAGAACGCCCCGCCAGGTCGCGGGCCGCCGCACAGCCCCGTAGAGGGGTGCCCAGTTCGCACCTGCCAACCCCCCAGCTCGTCCGCGTCCACTCACCGCGTGGGACTCGAGCGCATACGGGGCCCTTCCCGATTTCTCCGACTCACTCGCCTTTGCAACTCCCGACGCGCTCAGAGCCCCCAGCGTCGCCAGCGGAAGCCAACGGTTCGCACGGCCTCCTGCTCCTGGGACTCACGCCGCGCCGCCGCGGAAAATGAGGCGCGGGTCCTATTGCCGACGGCGCCGCTCCGACCGACAATCGCACGGGGTCCTTTCGTCAGAACGAGGCAAGCGATGCGGGCGCGCACAGCCGATGTGACACTCCCGACCTTCGCCATCGCTGCCTGGGCGGCGATCGGAGCGGGCGCGGCGGTGAACAGCGGCTCGTACGCGACCCGCGCGATCGAACTCGTCAGTGTCGGTGTCTGCCTGCTCGCCGTGGGCGCGCTTAGGCCCGTGGTCCGTCCCGCTGTCGCAGACCTTGCGGCACGCCTCACGGCAGTTGCAGCGCTTCTGGGAGTTCTGTGGGAAGCAGTGTCCTCTCCCGCAGGAGCCTGGAACACTGGGGCCTGGGTGGCCCCGAGTCACGTTCTGACCATCGCCGCGACGGCCCTCGCAGCTGGATGGCTCATCGCGCGCCTTTCGCGTGCATGGCTCGGGGCCACAGTCGTGATTGCGCTGCAGGCCCTCGCAGGAATCGGGATGATTCGGTCGAGTCCCCGGCCCCCGATCGACGACTGGGTCATGTTCCAGGCTGTCACGCGGGCGATGACGACGGGACGGAACCTGTACACGGTGCGGTGGATCGGCCCGCCCCACGAGGCCAGCAACATGTTCGCCTACCTCCCGGGCTCCGCGGTGTTCCTCTGGCCTTTCCGCCCTCTCTTCGGAGATGTTCGCTACGGAATCCTGGCGGGGCTCGTCGTCGTCTGCGCGCTGCTGGTCTGGACAAACAAGCGTTCGCCAGCCGCGCTGCTCGGGTGCCTGCCACTACTGTTCCCCCAGGTCCTCAACGGGGTTGACAGCTCCTGGATCGACCCACTCGTGCTCTTAGGGATCTGTGCTGCAGCGGCGGCCGTGAGAAGTGGACATTGCGGCTGGGCGGTCGTGAGCCTCGCTTTTGCGCTCTCCTGCAAGCAGCAGGCATGGCTCGTGCTTCCGCTGGCGGTCGCCTGGCGTGAGTTCGGGTGGCGTCGCGCCCTGACAGCCGCTTTGCTTGCCGTGGGATTCACGCTGCCCTGGGCGCTGACGGATTTCCACGCCTTCTTCTATGACGTGTTCCAGTACCAGCTTCGCCTGCCCGCCCGTCTCGACTCGCTCTCGCTCTACCCGCTCGCACTCGCGTACGGCGGTCACCCTGTGCTCGCATGGCTCGTGGTCGCGACAGTTTGCGCGTTCCTTCTCACCATCTGGCGCTTACCCCGTAATTCGACGGGATTCCTCTTCGGGGCGGCGGTCGTCGAAGCTGTCTTCAATCTCACCAACAAGCAGTCGTTCTTCAACGAGTGGGAACTTGCTGCCGGACTCGCCGCCGCCGCCGCGGCTCTCGCGACGGGGGAGCACCTCAACATCCCTCACGCGACGCGACTCGTCGGCCGCGACGCATCTCTACCGCCGTTCGACATTCCCCCGTCACCGGTTGACTCTCTGCTCATGGAGGAGACATGCCCTTGAGCGCCACAAAGGCGCCGAAGATCGGCGTCATCGTCGTCGCGTACAACGCCGCCTCGACCCTCGCAAGTGTTCTCGACCGCATTCCCGATTCGATGCGCCCGAGGATCACCGAGGTCATCGTCGCCGACGACTCCAGCAGCGACGCGACCTATCTCGTCGGTCTCGGCTACAAGCAACAGTGTCCCGACCTGCCACTCACCGTGATCCGCAACGACCGCAACCTGGGATACGGCGGCAACCAGAAAGCTGCGTATCGCATGGCCATGGAGCACGGCCTGGATATCGTCGTGCTGCTTCACGGCGACGGTCAGTACGCACCCGAGTACCTGCCGGACATGGTCGCGCCTCTCGAACGAGGTGAGTGCGACGCGGTGTTCGGGTCACGGATGCTCGTGCCCGGCGCGGCGCGGCGCGGCGGAATGCCCCTCTACAAGTACGTCGGCAACAAGATCCTCACGCGGGTCGAGAACGCGATGCTCGGCACCGAACTCAGCGAGTTCCACTCCGGATACCGCGCCTACTCCGTGCGCGCGCTCGCGGAGCTCGACCTCTCGTCAACCTCGGACGGGTTCGACTTCGACACCGAGATCATCATCCTGCTGCACGACCGGCGAATGCGGATCACCGAGATCCCGGTCCCCACCTACTACGGTGACGAGATCTGCTACGTCAACGGGATCGCATACGCTCGTGACATCCTCGCCGACGTCCTCCGCTACCGGATGAGCAAGGTCGGTCCGAGTGCCGGAGGGGCGCACCAGCCCGCCGCCATCGGGGAGGTGCAGCACGAGTACACGCTCAAGCACTCTCCTTCGAGCTCGCACGGTCGCATCCTCTCGTGGCTGGCCAGCCGGTCGCCACGTCGCGTGCTCGACATCGGCTGCTCGAGCGGCCTGCTTGCACAGCAAATGGAGCTGCTCGGTCACGAGGTGACCGGCGTCGACGTCGCGGCCTTTCCCGACGCACCCTCCCGGATGCACCGTTTCATCCAAGCCGACCTCGACGACGGCCTTCCCGCTGAGGTCGGCGAGGAGTTCGATGTGGTGGTCGCCGGCGACGTCATCGAGCACGTGCGCGATCCCGAGCTGGTCCTCTCGCAGGTGCGCGACCTCCTCGCGGAAGGGGGCCTGGCTCTCGTGTCGATTCCGAGCTTCTCGCACTGGTACCCCCGGCTGCGGGTCGCCCTCGGTCGCTTCGACTACGACGACCAGGGGATCCTCGATCGCGGGCATGTCCGCTTCTTCACTCGTCGCAGCTTCGAGCGCATGGTTCGCCAGTCGGGCCTGCGCGTGAATCGCGTCGAGGCGATCGGGATTCCCGTCGAGCGGCTCACCAACTCGACGTCCTCGGCGCTGTCGTGGATCGCCCGTTTCGACCGTGCCGCGGCGACGGTTTATCCGAGCCTGTTCGCCTACCAGTACCTGTTCGAATTGGAGCGGGAACCGCAGCCCGTCGTGCGCACGATGACGCCACGAGGACGGAAGGACCGGGAGACCGCAGGCGAGCGGGTGAACGAGCCACAGGCCGCGGCCGTGCTCTAGTCGGGGTCTCTCGCACCACGGGCGCCGCTCCTCGCGGACGACACCGATACGCACCGCGCATTCGATCCGCGACCTGGCCCCGGTGGCCGTGGTCGCCTCCCAAGAGCCCTGGGCCGCTGTCATGACGGCACTGCTGCTCGAGATGAAACGCCGTGGCGAGCAGGTGCGCAGTATCGGTGGCCACCGGATTGCCCACCTCGCGTAGCTGGCCGATGGCCTCTCTCGCCTGTGCTTCGATCAGGTCCACCGTGCGGCCTCCGAAGTGCTCGGGGGCATCTCGGTAGCATCGGGACCTTTCGGGGGCACTGCTACCGACGCAGCCGGATCCCTCACCAGGACTTTTCGGGTGGGCCGTGAGGGACTCGAACCCCCGACCCCTTGCGCGTCATGCAAGTGCGCTACCAACTGCGCCAACGGCCCGTGAGGGGCCAAGGTTAGCAGCCGGGGCCCTTGCGCGTGTCGGCCAGGCTGGTGCGTGCCCGCCCCGTGGCGCGCCCGCACGCTGGCCGCCTGGCCCTAGGATTTGCCGGTGTTGACGCTCCCCCGCTCGGGGCAGCCCGAGCCGGGTGCCCCCTCCCGGCCTGATGATGCCGCGGCCGCGCCCGGAGGGGCGTGGGAGCGCGTTCGGCACTGGGTGTCGAGCGGGGCGGCGTCGAGCTTCCTGACCGTCGCCGCGGTCACCGCGTTCGTGGTGGCAGAGCTGCATCCCGCGCTGATCTTTTCTCCGGCCATGGACGTCGGCGGCGACAACGCGGCGCACGTCGTCGCCGTCGACTACTTCATCCACCACCTGCTGCCTCACGGCCAGCTCTCCGGGTGGGACCCGCAGTGGTTCGGCGGCTTCCCGCTCTACGTCTTCTACTTCCCCCTCCCGCCGCTTCTCGCGGCGCTCTTCAACCTCTTCGTCTCCTACGCCGTCGCGTTCAAGCTGGTCACCGTCCTCGGAACCGTGCTCATGCCCCTCGCCGCGTGGGCGTTCGGGCGCATGGCGGGGTTCCGGCGGCCCATTCCCGCGCTCATGAGCGTCTCCATGCTCGCCTACCTCTTCAACACCTCCTACACGATCGACGGCGGGAACATCGTCTCGACGATGGCCGGGGAGTTCTCCTTCAGCCTCGCCCTCACGCTCTCGCTGTTCTTCCTCGGGGTGTTCTGCGTGGCCCTGCGCACCGGCCGGCTGCGGTTCCTCGCGGCGCTGCTCTTCGCGCTGACAGCGCTCTCCCACGTCGTCCCCGCGCTCTTTGCTGCGGCAGCCGCGGCCGGGTTCGCGCTCGCGCACCTCGACCGCTCCGCGGAGCGTGCCGCACGCGCCGCGCGGCGCGCCGGCCTCGGGACGCGGAGGCGGAGCCTCCCGGCCCGCGTCGTCGCGGCGCTCCC
>JAKACA010000169.1 GCA_021796455.1 Actinomycetes bacterium | reverse complement strand
GCTACGACATGCAGGGCGAGCGTCGATTTGCCAGACGACTCCGGTCCGAAGATCTCGACGACTCGGCCACGCGGCAAGCCACCGATGCCGAGAGCTATGTCCAAGGCCATCGCTCCTGTGGAGATGGCTGCCACTCCGACCCCGACCTGCTCACCCATTCGCATGATCGACCCCTTGCCGAACTGCTTCTCGATCTGACCAAGTGCCATATCGAGTGCCTTGTCTCGCTCCATCGTTGTCTGTTCTCCTCTGTGATTCTGCACTTGGGTCCTATCTCGGTCCGGTGATCTTGCTCCAGCGACACCGCGTGGCTCCGGGCAATCTGTCATCCGGCACCATACCTATGGGGTGTGTCACTGCTGTCTGCCTGTCCCTCTGGAGTTGCTAGCACTCGCTGGTACTCCACGCCGCTCTCGATGATCACCAGCCCGGGTCTGCGCACTCACAGCAGTGTAGTTCCGTACACCTGTTCGGTGGTGGATCCCGGGTGCGTGCCGTGGGGAGCTCGTGCCGGTGCCGCGGGTGGGCATACAGGCTACATATGTCCCGTAGAACCACCCAGGGCAGGCATGGTGCCGGTGCCGCCCGCCGCCGGCCGGCACGCAAGCCATGGACAGCAGGGGCAACCAGCCAGGGTCACCCGTGGTGGCCTAACCGAGGTCGAGTAGTCTGTGGCGCAAGACGTCCAGCGATGAGATCGTCGCCATCTGCCGGATCCGGCTCCTATCGCCCACCAGCCGCAGCAGCACGGCTTCCGGCTCGCGACCTGGAAGGGCGACGCCGGCATACACCGTCCCGGGCGGCTGACCTTCTTGCGAAGCCGGTCCGGCCACCCCCGTCACCGCGAGGCCAACCTTTGCCCCGAGCACACGACAGGCGGCGAGGGCCATCTCGCCTGCAGCGGTCTCAGAGACGACAGGGCCGTCGCTGATTCCCAGAAGTGATCTCTTCACCTCGCTGTCGTAGGAGACGACACAGCCCCGGAACCACTGCGAAGCGCCTGGCACCGAGACGACACGGGAAGAGATCAACCCACCCGTGAGGGATTCGGCAAGGGCCAGTGTCCAGCCACGATCGGAGAGAAGTCGGCCGACTGCCGACTCCATTGTCTCGCCGTCGATGCCGAAGATCGACTGCCCAAGGATGCGACTGATCTCGGCGGTCTCGGCGTCGAGCAGCGCGGATGCATTCGCGGGATCTGTCGCCTTCACGGTTATGCGGACCTTGATCCCCTCTATGCCGCTCGCGAGAAACGCAATCGTCGGCACCCCTACAGCTCCGGCTCCGAGAGCTTCGATCCGATCCGCCAGAAGCTCGGCAAGCTTCGACTCCGAGATGCCCCACGTACGTAGTGTTCGGCTGGCGATGAGCGCCTTTTCGCCTGATCGTTCCTGCAGATCGGGAAGGACAGCCCGTGCGAGCATCTCCCGCATCTCGTAGGGGACCCCCGGCAGCGCGTAGACGACCTTGCGTCCTATCGGACAGATGAGACCTGGTGCCGTTCCGAGAGTCTGGCCGATGAGCGTCGCCCCTTCAGGCACATCAGCCTGGCGACCGTTGTTCGGCGGCATCTCACGGTTCCGGTCAGCGAACATCTGGGCTATGCGGGCCAAGACTTGCGGGTCCCGTCTGAGGGGAACCTCCATCACAGCTGCGATTGCTTCGCGAGTGATGTCATCCTGAGTTGGACCAAGCCCCCCGCAAACGACCACTGCATCACTTCGCGCGAGCGCTGTGCGGAGGGCCAGAACTATGCGGTCGAGGTTGTCGCCGACGCAAGTGTGGAAGTGGCAGTCCAGGCCTGCGGCCGCCAGCTGCTCGCCGATATAGGCAGAGTTGGTGTCCACGATCTGGCCGAGCAGGAGCTCTGTGCCGACGGCGAGTGTCTCTGTTCTCACGGGCGGTCAGCTTCTCGGCTCAAGCCGCCCCGGCAGCACCCGTGGCCCCGCCGAGCAATCGCCTGCCGTCGCGCAAGTACTCCACTCCGGTGTAGAGAGTGAGCGCGACAGCCATCCACAACAGGTCCCTGACAAGGGAGCCATGGCGTTGGCCAATCAGTGGCAACAGGGCCAGGCTCACGACGATGTCCTGCAGGAGCGTCTTCAGCTTCGCCGTCGGTCGAGCCGGGATCGAGACGCCCCGGCGCGACGCGTAGATCCGAAAGCCGCTCATGGCGACCTCTCGAATTCCGATGAGCACTACAGGCGTCCAGGAGACATCGTGCATCGAGGCGAGCGAAGCGAGTGCCCCCAGCACGAGAAACTTGTCCGCAAGCGGGTCCAGGAATGCGCCTGAACGAGTCGTGCCCTGCCTACGCGCCACGTAGCCGTCGAGCCCGTCCGAACCGGCGCACACGAACCAGAGTCCAAACAGAGTCCAGCTCGAAGGACCAGTCAGCACGATCATCGCGGCGAGCACGGGCGTCATGAAAAGACGGGCGAGGGTAAGAACATTTGCCGGCGTCACAAGCGCAGACGGCCCGAAGACCGCTGGCGGTTTCTCGGCTGTGGTCACGAGGCGCCTGCTCCCACGTCGTTCAGGTCAGCGGGCGTGAGCGAGACAGGTCTCGCGACAAGATCTGGCCCCGCAGCGCCTGTAACGAGAACTTTGGCGAAGGTTCCGGGCTCCAGCTGGGTCGGTACCCTCACTATCCCGTCGATCTCGGGTGCCTCCCGGAAGCTACGTCCAACTCCGGTTCGATCCACCAGCACCGACACCGACGTGCCCACGAGCTGTCGCCGCCTGCGCGCCGTGATCTGCTCCTGCAGCTCTGAGCACTCGCGCAGCCGCTCGAGAGCGAGCTCAGGTTCAACTTGGCAATCAAGAGAGGCAGCATAGGTGCCGGCTTCGCGTGAAAAAGTGAAGAAACCCACCCAGTCCAGCTGGGCCTCGCTGAGGAAGTCCAAGAGCGCGTCTTGATCCTCTTCGGTCTCGCCGGGGTAGCCGAGGATGAAGGAGGAACGCAGTGCGGCGCCCGGCGCGACAGAGCGTATATGTTCGATGCGCTCGAGAAACCTCCCGCCACTCCCCCATCGGCGCATCTTGCGGAGGAGTCGGCCGGAGACGTGCTGCAGTGAGAGATCGAAGTACGGAACGCCAGTGCCGGCGATCGTCTCGATCAGGTCGTCGGTGAGCGACGACGGGTAGAGATAGAGGAGCCTCACTCGCTCGGCCCGTTCCGACACCGCCTTCACGAGGCTCGAGATGCCTCCAACAGCCGAGGGGCCGTCTCGCCGGTCCGCTGCATCCGGCCGCGGCCGATCGCCCGACCTGTCCCTGCCGAAAGAAGCGAGGTCCTGAGCGACCAGGATGACCTCACTTACGTTGAGGGACTCGACCTCGGAGAGGATGGAAGCCATCGTCCGCGATCGCTGTCTACCGCGAAAAGACGGGATCGCGCAGAAGCCGCACCGACGGTCGCAGCCTTCGGCGACCTTTACGTAGGCCCACGGCGCGCTCGCCGCAGGGCGCGGCAGCTCGAGAAGGTCGAAGGACGGAACCTCGCCTCGCCCGAGCAGCCGGACCGGACTGCTCGGCACACCGAGCTGCGAGGACGAGCCGCCTGCCCGCGGCGTCGCAGCAACCTCGCCGAGGAAGTCAACGCCGAACCCAGCTACTACGTCGACCTCCGGCAGCGCCTCAGCCAGCTCGCGACCGCTGCGCTCGGCCAGGCATCCGGTCACCGCGAGGCGCGAGCCTTCCCGTCGCAGCGCACCCAGCTCGAGGATCACATCGATCGACTCCTCGCGCGCGGGCTCGATGAACGCGCAAGTGTTCACGACGAGAAGGTCGGCGTGGCCCGGCTCACTCGTCTCGAGATACCCCGCTGACCGGAGGAGGCCGCCAAGCTTCTCCGAGTCGACCTCGTTCTTCGGGCAACCCAAGGTCGCGATGAAAAAGCTTCCTGCCACGGCACGAGGCTACCTCCGGCGCAGCGCCTCCCGGCGACCGAACTCGCCAGGTTCAAGCCCTCAGCAGCCCGGATCGCAGGAGCTGACGACACCCATCCTCAACAGATCGGCAACGCGCTCCTCCGGCACGCCCCAGTCACGAAGAGCTTCCCTCCCTCCCTCACCGGGCCACCGGGGCCTTGTGGGTTGCGCCGTGCTATGCCGGGCAAACCGCGGCGCAGGTGCCGGCTGCAGGTCGCCGTCGACCTCGATGAAGGTGCCGCGGGCGCGGTTGTGGTCGTTCTCCGCCGCCTCGGACATCGAAAGGACGGGCTGTAGGCACGAGTCCGTCTCTAGCGCGAGGCTCATCCACTCGTCGCGTGTGCGCCGCTTGAACACTTCGCCATAGCGACGCTTGGTGTCTTCCCATCGGGATCTGTCCATCTGGGGCGGCTCGGCCCGCGGGGGGAGACCCATCACTTCCAGAAGCTGGGCATAGAACTCCGGCTCGAGGGCACCGACCGCGATCATCTTGCCGTCAGAGCACTCGTAAGTCTCGTAGAAGGGTGCTCCGGAGTCCAAGAGATTGGTGCCCCGTTCCTCGCTCCACACTCCCGCGGCGCGAAGCGCCCATGTCATCGTCATGAGCAGCGCAGATCCGTCGACCATTGACACGTCGACGACCTCGCCCTCACCGCTGCGTTGCGCGGACCACAGTGCGGCCAGCACGCCGATGGCGAGCAGCATCCCACCGCCCCCGAAGTCGCCGACGAGGTTCAAGGGCGGTACCGGCCGCTCACCCGCGCGGCCAATCGCGCCGAGAGCACCGCTCAGTGCTATGAAGTCGATGTCGTGGCCAGGCCGATGAGCGAGCGGCCCGTCTTGACCCCAGCCCGTCATACGACCGTACACGAGGCGAGGGTTGCGCTCGAGGCAGATCTCGGGGCCGAGGCCGAGCCTCTCTGTCACCCCGGGTCGGAATCCCTCTATGAGGGCATCAGCTCGCTCCACGAGCCACAGCAGCAGCTCGATGCCCTGGTCGTGTTTCAAATCCACTCCGACCGAGCGCTTGTTGCGCTGCAAGAGATCGTGCGAGGTGCCCGCGGGGATACTCGATCGAATGGCGGTTGTCTTCTCTATGCGTAGGACGTCAGCTCCAAGGTCGCCCAGCACCATGGCCCCGAAGGGACACGGCCCGATGCCTCCGAGCTCGATGACGCGCAGGCCGGCAAGGGGTCCTCTCATGACGGCCATCGACCTCCCTCCAGGAATTCTGACCGCTTTGCCTGGTACTCGGCTTCGGTGATCACGCCGAGAGCGAGAAGCTCGCGCAGCCGCCTCAACTCCTCGCTGGACGAGAGCGGTGTAGGCGGAGGCACCTCTGGCGACGGTGACGACTGGGCTGCGCGCCGTGAGATCGGGCGCGGCGACGGTGGCGACTGGCCTCCGCGCCGTGAGACAGGGCGCGGTGGCGGTGGTGGCGGCTCCGGAGGGACCCTTCCGGTCCCCGCCGCGTCGTAGCGCAGCGGTGCGCCGGCGATCAACCGGTTGATCATGGACTGGACGACGGCGGGTCTCGCGATGTCTGGGAAGGGCTCCTGCCCGCCTGTCCCCGCTGATTCGATCGTCAACGATCCGGCCCCCACGAGACGCTCGAAGATACTCTGGGTGTAGGTGACATTCTGGACACGCCCGAGCGGGATCTCACGACCGAGACGGCGCAGGACGCCGGTGCGGTATACGACGCGCATGTTGGTGAGCACGAGAGAGGTGGATCGCCAGCTTATGACCTTGGCGACGGCGAACAGGAGGACGAGGCCGACGATACCGAGGAGCACGAAACCGAACCACAGTGGTGCTCCCGTCCACTGTCTTGCGATTGCCAGTGACGCGGCCACGCAGACTACGAGAGCGGCGGCCCGAGGAGCAAGGATCGACCAGTTGGGGTGAGCCTCGAGAACTATCTCCTCTCCCGGAGCAAGGAGCCGCCGAGAGAAAGCCACGATTCACGCGCCGGCTGTCAGCCGAGCTTCCCGCTGATCGACCCGGCGCCCCGCAGGACTGCGCCGTCGGCTCCGGCAACCGAGAAGCTGATCGACGGTCTGGCAGTCGCCTCCGCGATGAGGTCCAAAAGCAGCTTCGCGAAGGTGAGCGGGGGGTCGATCCACAGGTGGCGACCGAGAGATCCAGGGATCGTGTTGATCTCGTTCACATAGAGCGCATCGCCGTCGGACAGGAAGTCGATCCGAGCCACACCCCGGACGCCCGCCAGCTGAGCGACCTCGAGCGCCACGCGCCGAAGCTCTCCCTCCAGCTCTGGACTGATGCGTGCAGGCAGCTCCCGCGGCGCTGTCGTCATGCCCTCGGGACCGACGTACTTGTCCAAGTAGCCGAGAATCTCACCACCGACCTGGGTCCGCAGCGGCCTTTCGATTGCCGACAGCTGCGGGTCGGGCCACAGGCGGACGCCGATCTGCAGGTCGAACAGGTCCGGGTGGTAGGGCTCGAGCACGGCCCCTCGCTTGAGATGAGGGTTGGCACGCAGACGCGCGAGCGCGGTCGCGTAGTCGGCCACGACCTCGATACCGATCGAGGAACCTCCAAAGCGAGGTTTCACGATATATGGCCCAGGGAAGCTTGGCGCCGGGACCGAGTCGGCCACGAGAACCCTTGGGAGCATCTGCATCCATGCCGACGCCGCCAGCGCGCTGAAGGCGAGCTTGTCCATGCCGATGAGAGCCCCGGCTAGGCTCGGACCGGTGTAGCGCAGCCCGATCAGGTCGAAGACGCCCTGCAGGGAGCCGTCCTCTCCTGGCCCGCCGTGGCAGCAGACGACGACGGTGTCCACCGCGACGTGTTGCTCCTTGGAGCCGAACCGTCCCGTGCTTTGGGCAAAGAAGCCCCCGCTGCTTCCCAGCACCAGCCTGAGAGGGGTTGCGCCCGAAGGGACCCCTTGCAGGGCAGAAGACGTGTCCCCCTTGGAGGCGACCTCGAATCCCCGCACGTAGGAAGTGCTCCGACGGCCCGATGACGGAGAATC
>JAKACA010000168.1 GCA_021796455.1 Actinomycetes bacterium | reverse complement strand
GCCTCCTGGCAGCTACCCGGACCGGACTTGCACCGGCAAGCAGACACGAGCTTGTCGACGTGGGTCATCTCAAGTGCATCACCTCCTTTCGTCAGTGACCGTGGCCCACGCCTCCTGGGCACACGAAATCGGCGTTAGTTAGAGTCCCGGACTCGCTGGCACCCGTGGCCGGCGCTTCTGGGGGGCCGTCCGAGAGGGCCCGGTGATGACGATCGTGTCGCGGGGTGGTGCCTTCGGCCGGGCGGGGTTGCGGTGGTGGGCACGCTTCACCGCCCAGTTGGACATCTTGCGCTTGATGACCCGCGGGCTGACCCGCAATCGGCGCTTGTTGAGCCGGCGCAGCATCTCGGCCGTCGCCTCGGTGATGGCGGTCGCCAGGCGGTCAGAGGGAAAAGGCCACCTGGTCGGTGACCTGGCGGCGGACGACTCGGAGCGAGGCGACGAAGGAGACCCGGTCCGGGTCGAGCCCCTCTTGCTCGGCAGCTCGGTTGATGAGGGACCTGATCGCGAAGTAGACGAGCAGGTGGGCGTAGATCTCCTGGACCACCATCTCCGGTGACTTGGAGCGCAGTATCCGGCCTGCGCCCCGCTGGTGGGTCTTCAGTTCGTCGAAGGCGTTCTCCTCCTTTATGTCGTCACTTCGGTTGTCTCATCGGCAGTTCCGTTATGCGGTCGCGCTGGTTGTCTCATCGAGCCGGCTCGATGGCTCGATGGCATCTCGGCAGATGGCGGCTCTTCCCCGCGCAGGATGAGTGCGATGGCCTGATCGGCGACGAGACGCATCGCGGCGACAAGCTCGCTTAGCCGACGATTGTTGGCGATCCACTCCGAGTAGCGCTCGGCCTCAGCCGAGCTGAGCCGGCGGCTCACGGTCTTGCCAGCGAGCTTGCCGCTCCACTGCCAGTATGGGCCGTGTAGCTTCGGCGGCTCGGCTCGGCAGCGGCAGCGCGGATTGCCACAGCGGGTGTAGCGACGGACGAGGCTGCCGCGGTGGATGAACCCGATCTCGGCGATCTCGGCGACGAGCGCTCGGTAGCGGCGCTCACAGTCGGCGAGCTGCAGCTCTTCGCACAAGGTGCTCATCGCGTCCGACTCTCTCACGGGCGATCCATCCTCCGAGGACCCCGAGACGCTACTCTTCGCGATCCAGACTGTCAGTCTGCTTACTGACACTCGGCGCTGGTTGGGGGGCGATGGACACTGCGGCGAGCAGCTCGGCCGGGGCGCTGGTGAACCTGTATCGAAGCGAGACGACGCGCGCCGCTGGCGCGCCGGGCCTCGGCGAGTGCGGCGAGCCAAGGGCGGCAGTGGTGCTCGCCCGGGCGGGAGTGCGCGACGGTCAGCCGTTCGTGCTCGGTGCCGACGGGAGCTACGACCCGGCGCTGAACCGGTTCTTCCGCGAGCTCGACAGCTGGGGCGTGCGTGCGGCCAACAGCGTGGCTGCATACGCCCGCGACGTGATGCTCTTCTGCCGCTTCTTGCACGAGAGCCGGGGCGGGAAGGCGATCTGGGACTGCGAGGAGGCGGACCTCCGCGCGTACAAGCAGCTCCGGCTGAACGGCCCGACGCACCTGCGGGTCTCGGTGGCGACCTGGCGGCGCTTCATCGCCGCGCTCGACAAGTGGGTCGCTTGGGCGCTGAGCGAGGGACTACTCCAGCGCGAACCCTTCTCCTATCGCGACAAGTCGGTGTGGACCCCGGTCGGGGCGCGCCGGGTGCGGATCAACGCCGCCTCCGAGCCGGCTCCTGGGCCGGCCCCGATCCGTTTCCTCGCCTACTCCGACTACCTCACCTGGCGCGACATCGGGCTTGGCGGTCGGTGCCCGGACGGGCGGGCAGACCCGCACTGGCGCGGCCAGCACGGGGCGCGCGACCGCGCCTTCGCCGACCTGCTCGTCTCGACCGGCATGCGCCTTGGCGAGGCGGCGTCGCTGCTCGTCCCCGAGCTGCCCAACCGAGGCCACAGCCACGGCGGGGTGCTGGAGGGCATCCACCTTGCGTCGGCGGTGACCAAGCGGGGCCACCCGCGCACGGTGTTCCCCCCGCCGCGGGTGACGGCGGCGCTTCGGCGCTACGTCTCGATCGAGCGTGACGCGCTCGTCACGGCCAACTGCGCCGCAGGCGGCTACCGGGTTGGTGCCGAGGACATCGTCGTGCACCAGGCCGGCCCGCGTTCGCTGACCTTCTCAGACGGCTCGTCGGCGAGCTATGCCAGCCTCGACGCACCAAGCAGGGCGCGACTGGTGCTGGTCGGCCCCGGCGGGGAGGTCGCCGGCCCGCTCGCGCTGTGGCTGGACGGGAACGGGCAACCGGTCAGCCCCGCAGGCTGGCAGTCGGTGTTCCGACGGGCCAATGCCCGCTGTGCCCTGGCAGGGCAGGACCTCACCGTCTCGCCGCATGTCCTTCGACACGTCTTCGCGGTGCACATGCTCGGCCTGCTGCTGCGTCAAAGCGTCGCCGCGCTCGGAGAGAAGCCTGGCGGGACGTTCACCTCTGCCCAGCTGAAGCGACTGCTCATCGGCAACCCGCTGCGCAGGCTGCAGCTGCTGCTCGGCCACGCCAACGAGGCCACCGTCTATACCTACCTCGACGTGCTCGACGAGGCCCAAGAGATCGTCGCCGCCGCGCTCGAGCACTTCGACGACGAGGTGGTGCTCGCTGCAGCTTCACACCGCGAGGAGACGGCGGGCCCTGGGGCGCAAGAGTGAGCCGCGGGCGGGCCGTCCGGTTCCCCGCGGCGAGCGAGCTACCCGCGGCGCCCGAGGCCGTCCCGACGATCGGCCCGGTCGTCTTCAGCCTGCGCTTCTCCGGCATCGAGCGCACCATCGATCTCTCCGACTTGGCCTGCGCGCGCCTCGTCCGGTCCCTCGCAGCTGCGCTCGCTTCGATCGGCGGCGACAACGGCACGGTGCGCACCTTTGCTCCCGACTTCCAGCAGATGACCCGCCATCTGCGGGCCTTCGTCAGCTTCGTCGCCGGGAGCGGTCCCGACGCCGATGTGCTCGAGCGCGCGGGCACCGCTGGGCTGAAACCGCACATGCTCGAAGCATTCGAGGCCGACCTCCTCGCTCGCTTCGGGCCGAGCGGCAAACGGGTCCAGGCGTTCATGTCCACCGTGGTCCGGCTGCTTCGCCTGGTCAGCGAGGAGCACCCCGGGACGCTCTCCCCCGAGATGCAGGCCCGGCTCGGCTACGCGAGCCACCTGCCGCACTACGTCGGCGCACCGCTCGACGCCTATCCGATGCCGGTGCTCGAGGCGATCCGGCGGGCCGCGCTTGGCGACGTGGTGGCGATCGCCGAGCGCATCGAGGCTGGCCGTTTGCTCGCTGCCACCGGCGCCGACCCGCAGAGCAACGGGTGGTCGCGCCGGGAGAACGTGCTCCTTCACTGCGTCGGCCACGGTCCGTTGGTCGCGGCGAGGTTGCGCAAGCTGCATGTTGTCCGCTGCGCACCCGGCGGGATCGCCGGCTTCAACGCGCAGCTGTTCCTCACCCCCGCCGACCTGGTCCCGCTGCTTGTCGCCCTCATCTGTCACACCGGGCTCGAGCCGGAGTGCGCGAAAGCGCTTCGGGCCGACTGTCTGTCGAGCCCGTCGCGTGGCTTTGTCACCCTCACCTACACCAAGAAGCGGGCGCACACCGGGACCACCAAGACGCTTCGGGTGCGTGACGGCGGCGGTGTCGGAACCGCCGGCGGGCTGATCCGCCTCGCGGCTCGCCTCAGCGAGCCGGCGCGCGCCCTGGTCGACACCGATGCGCTGTGGGTCGGGGCCGGCCTCAAGGGGTCGTGCGCCTTCTTCGAGCGCGACTACGAGCTCAGCTTCCAGCTGCGCTCCTTTGCCGCCCGCCATCACCTCGGCGAGCTGGTCGACCGCGGCGCAGAGGCGGTGCGCCTCGACCTGCGCCGGCTGCGCAAGTCGGTCAAGTCCAAGGCCTACCTGGCCTCGGGAGGCATTCTCGACGACTTCGCAACCGGGCACACCAAGCAGGTCGCCGCCACCCGCTACGCCAGCATCGACGCCCACAAAGAACTGCACGAGCAGGCCGTGGAGAACGGGCTGGGCCAAGCGCTCTCCGCCGCGCTCGAGCCGCCGGTCATCGCCACGCCCGATGGTGTGCCGCTGGCAGCCCCGGGTCGGGGCAACGAGCCCCTCACCCCCGCCCAGCTCCAGGCCGCCTGCGCAGGGGACCAGGACGTGTTCCTCGCTGCTTGCAGCGACTTTCATGACTCGCCGTTCGCCCACCGAAAAGGCGAGGCCTGCCCGAGCGCGCTCTGGGGCTGCCTGTCCTGCCCGAACGCGGTGTTCACCGAGCGCCACCTGAAAAGCCTCGCGGGTTTCGCGGCATTCCTCGAGGCCCAGCGCGAGGAGCTGCAAGCCGACGACTGGCAGGCCCGCTACGGCGTCGCGCACCGGCGGCTCACCTCCGACATCCTTCCCGCCTTCGGAGCCGGGGCGCTGAGCGAAGCCCGCGCCGGGGCCTTGGAGGCGCCTGGGGACCTCATCGCGATCGAGCTGGCCGAGGCACTCCGATGAGCGCAGCTGGCTCCGCGCACGCTCGTGCCCGCGAGCTCGCTGCCCCGGCAACCGTCGCCGCCGACGCCCCGGTGCTGCCCGCCTCGATCACCGCCGGCCACGCCGAGGCGGGGCCCCTCTTCGGCGAGGAGGTGTGGGACGTCTCTGGCTTCGTGCCCCGCACCACCGCTGTCCCTCGGGCCGACTTCACCACGCTCGCCGATCCGGAGAAGCGTCGCACCGCCAAGGAGTACCTGTACTCACGGATCAACCGCGCCGTTGCGGCCAACCAGCTCTCCGGCACCGCCCGTCCGATGAAGATCACCGCCTTGTACCACGAGCTCTGCAAGGTCCGCACGGTCCTTTTGGACCTCGACCGGGTGGGGGCGGGACGGCTGTGCGAGGTGAGGAGAGCGCATCTCGACGAGGTGCTCGTCGGCTGGAAGCGCCACCCAGACAGGGCCGCCGAGCTCGTCGGGACGCTCAAGCACCTCGGCGCGCACGGGCCGTTCCTCACCGACTCACTGGTCATCACGCCCTGGCCGGGCCGTCCGGCGAACCTCGTCGCCGGCCGCAGGCCGCCGAGGGACAACCTCACCGAGCGCATCCCCGAGCACATCATGGCCCCGCTCCTTCTCGCCGCCGTGTTCTACGTCGAGACCGCATCGGCCGACCTGCTCGGCGCTCGAGAGGAGATCGCCCGCCTGGAGAAAGCCCGGGCTGGGCGCCGGCTCGGGCCCGGCGAGGCCCGCGTCGCCCTGGAGGCCTTGATCGAGGAGCGGCGACGATCCGGGAGAGGAATCCCTGCGCTGCCTCGTCAGGCAGCCCACAAGGAGCCGGGGGCGATCGTCGACGACGGGGTCGTCCAGGCGCCGAACGGCGAGCTCGTCGGCATGCTCGCCGGAGTGCACGGCACCTCCTACCACCGAGGCCTGCTCGCCGCAGCAGGAGCCGGGCTCGGCTACGAGGAAGGCGGGCTCGACACCGCGATCTCGCGCTTCGCCTCGACGGGAAGGCCGTGGCGGACGCGCCTCGACCCGTGGTCGCTTCGCACCGAGCTCACCCAGCTGCGGACCGCCTGCTGGATCGTGATCGCCTACCTGTCGGGGATGCGCGACGCCGAGGTCCGCGAGCTCGGCCGGGACTGCGCTGTCGAAGACGTCGGTGCCGAGGGTCGGGTACGGCACAAGCTGGTAGGGCGCGTCTTCAAGGACCGTCGTCTTGCCGGCGAGGGGGCCGACTGGGTGGTCCTCGAGGTCGTGCACCGCGCCGTCGCGGTCCTGCTGGAGGTCAACGACGATCCGACCCACCTGTTCGGGCATTCCCGCGGGGCGGGCTTTGAGCTCTATGGGGTCTCCATTTAACCGGGGTAAGCTCGTGGGGTGCGTCGGCGACTCCAGGGTGGCACGCACTACCCACGCTCGACAGGTGACTTCCGGTCATGGTTCGGGACGGATGCGGCGTGTCGGGACTACCTGGAGTGGCTGCGATGGCCAGAGGGCTTCGTGTGCGATCGGTGCACGAACGTGGGTGGTTGGCACCTGAGCGACGGGCGCCTCGAGTGCGCGGCTTGCCATCACAAAACTTCTGTCATCGCTGGAACGATCTTCGACAGGACGCGCACGCCGCTCACCGTCTGGTTCGCCGCGTGCTGGCAGTTTGCGACCGCGAAGGACGGGGTCTCGGCACTCGCTCTCCAACGCAGCCTCGAGGTCGGCTCCTACCAGACCGCCTGGGCGATGCTCCACCGACTCCGATCCGTGCTGGTGGTGCCCGGCCGCGACCGGCTCACCGGCACCGTCGAAGTCGATGAGACCTACTTCGGAGGCGAGGAACCGGGCCTTCGTGGTGGCCGCCAGAAGGGCAAGAAGGTCCTGGTCGGAGTGGCAGTCGAGCTTCGGGAGCCACGGGGCTTCGGTCGATGCCGCATGGCCGTGCTCACCGACGCCTCGGCGGCCTCCCTCGAGCGATTCGTGACCGAGAACGTCGAAGAGGGGTCCACCCTCGTCACCGACGCGTGGCCGAGCTACCCGCCCGCCGTCCGGGATCGCTACGTCCACAGGCCGATCAACGTGAAGCGGAGTGGCCAGCCCGCGCACGTCCTGCTCCCAGGCGTGCACCGAGTCGCCTCCCTCGCCAAGCGCTGGGTCGCGAGCACTCACCAGGGCAGCTTCGATGGCGCGCATCTCCCGAGTTATCTGGCTCTACGCGACGAGGCGTGGGTGACGCGCTCTGATTCGTGCAGTTGGACGAGTGTCCCATTGGACGCCCGAGTGGAGCAAGAGACGCAGGCGGTAGTTCTCGAAGTTGCGCATGCCGTGGGCGATGCGCCGGATCTTCTCGGTCACGAGGTTCTGGGCTTCGACAGGTCCCGTCGAGATGCCGGTCACATGGAAGCTGAGGACCTCTTGCTCCCAGCGCGAGATGG
>JAKACA010000167.1 GCA_021796455.1 Actinomycetes bacterium | reverse complement strand
CGAGGATCTCGCGCGTGAAGCAGGAAGTCCACGTCCCCGTGTTCGCCGCCGGGCGGATCAACCAACCCCAGGACGCGGAGCGTGTGCTTGCCGAGGGTCACGCGGACGTGGTGATCATGAACAGAGCGCTCATCTGTGATCCGACGATGCCCGCGCTCGCGGCCGCGGGACGCAGCGAGGAGATACGCGCCTGTATCGCCTGTAACCAGGCCTGTATCGGACACTTCCACGCGGGGTACCCGATCTCGTGCATCCAGCACCCGGAGACAGGTCGCGAGCTCGTCTACGGCCGGCGATCCCGCACGAGCCGCCCCCGCAGAGTGCTCATAGCCGGTGGAGGTCCGGCAGGCCTCAAGGCCGCAGCCGTCGCCGGAGAGGCTGGACATGAGGTGACCCTCTTCGAAGCAGCCGCGCGCGTGGGTGGCCAGATCCTCTTGGCGGAGCGGCTACCAGGCCGCGAAGAGTTCGGTGGCGCTGTTACGAACCTGCTCGGCGAAGCCGAGCGTGCCGGAGCACGTATCGTCACCCGAGCCCGCGTCGACGCCGCGTTCGTGCGTGAGCAGGGCGCGGAAGTCGTGATCGTGGCAACGGGTGCCTCGCCGCGCCGACCGCCAATCGAGGTGATGGGCGATCCAGCGGTGCTCGATGCCTGGCAGGTGATCGGCGGTGCCGAGCTCCCGGGAGGACGAGTCGTGGTCGCCGACTGGAAGGCTGATTGGGTCGGGGCGGGCATCGCCCAGCTGCTGGCGTCAAGGGGGCACAAGGTGGTGCTGTGCGTGAACGGCTATGCAGCTGTCGAGAGCCTCCAGCAGTATGTACGAGACGCACACCTGGCAGCCCTTGCGCGGGCAAATGTCGTCGTGATGCCGCTCGTCCGGCTCTTCGGCGTCGACGAAAGCGCTGTCTACTTCCAACACGTCCTCACCAAGGAGCCGGTGATCGTAGAGGAGACGGCTGGGCTCGTTCTTGCCCAGGGCCATGTGTCCGACGACGCGCTGTTGCGCGAGCTCACAGGTGACGGGCTGCACCCAGTCGGGATCGGCGACTGCCTGGCTCCGAGAACGGTCGAGGAAGCCGTCCTCGAGGGTTTGGTCGCAGCCAGCGCGCTGTGAGAGCGTGAGTGGACAGAAGTGATCGCCGTGTTTGCTGAGATAAGGTGGGACATGACAGGGGCAGAGTGGGATGTCGTCGGCCTCTCGGAGGAGCAGCGGGACATCCAGCAGCTGTGCCGGGATTTCGCCAAGAACGAGATCAGGCCGATCGCCGCGGAGGTGGACGAGGCCGACGGCGAGATGCCCTGGGAGCTTTGGTGGAAGGCAGGCAAGCTCGGGCTCACCTCCTTCATGCTCCCGGAGGAGTACGGCGGAGGGGGTCTTACCGACACCGTGACCCAGTGCATCGTCCAGGAGGAGCTGTGCCATGGCTGCGCCGGTCTAGGCAATCTCATCACCTCAGGCGGTTTCTATGCCGCACCTATCCTGGAAGTGGGTACTGGGCGGCAGCGGTCAGAGTGGCTCACGCCTATAGGTGGCGAAAGGCCCGTGCTCACCACGCTTGCCCTGACCGAGCCAGGGGCGGGCTCCGATGCTGCCGCGATCGTCACGCGAGCTGTGGGCTCCGGAGACACCTACCGCCTTTCCGGGCAGAAGACATGGGCGTCCAACGCCGGTCTCGCCGAGCTCTATGTCGTCTACGCGACCATCAACCCGGGTGCCGGAGCACGCGGAGTTACGGCTTTCCTCGTGCGAAAGGACGACCCCGGAGTGCGGTTCGGCCAGCTGATGCGCAGGATGGGGCAACGGGCCATCCAGAGCCGCGAGATATTCCTAGACAACGTGGAGCTGCCAAGGGAGCGACTCCTGGGCGAGGAGGGCAAGGCTTTCGCATCGCTCATGAGGACCTTCGACCACTCGCGCATCGTGCTCGCCGCCGCCGCCACCGGGATCGCGCGAGCGGCTCTCGACTACGCACTGCAATACGCAGGCGAGCGTTCCAGCTTCGGCAAGACGATCGTGCAGCACCAGGCGGTCGGGTTTCGCCTGGCGGACATGGCTACGCGGATCGACGCCGCCCGGCTGCTCACCTGGCGCGCCGCCAAGCTCTACGACGCGGGAGTGCCTGTGGCCAAGGAAGCGGCCATGGCCAAGCTCTCAGCCTCCGAGACGGCGATGTGGTGCACGTGGGCAGCGGTTCAGACACTCGGTGGCTGGGGCTACTCACGGGAGTTTCCGGTGGAGAAGTGGATGCGGGACGCGAAGCTCGAGGAGATAGAGGAGGGGACATCGGACATCCAGCGACTCGTGATCTCCCGCCGCCTCGCAAGGGGCTGAGAACTACGGCGGCCGCACCGCCGGCCGCGCCCTAGGACCGAGGGGCGGGGAACACCACGGTCTTGGGCTCGGTGAAGGTGTCCATCACGCTGCGCCCTCCGACT
Source organism: Actinomycetes bacterium (assembly GCA_021796455.1). GTDB lineage: Bacteria > Actinomycetota > Acidimicrobiia > Acidimicrobiales > Bog-793 > JAKACA01. The sequence continues at coordinate 4,536 of JAKACA010000167.1, read as the reverse complement.
CGACCGCGCCCGCTAACCGAGCCCGACCGGCCGCCGAAGGGCAGGTGAGACTCCCAGAGGTTCGTGGACGCGTTGATGTTCACCCAGCCTGCCCGAACGGCCTCGGCGAAGGCAAGGCCACGCTCGAGGTCCGCGGTGAACACGGCTGCGGTGAGGCCGAACGGCGTCGAGTTGGTCAACGCGATCGCCTCTTCCATCGATGCGACCTCGAGCACAGGCACGACTGGGCCGAAAGTCTCCTCCCGGGCGATCACCATCTCGCGAGTAACGCCGTCGATCACGGTCGCCTCGGCGTAGAGCGTCGTCGGCCGGCCACTCTCGCGGGATCCGCCGATACAAAGCTTTGCCCCGCGTGACACGGCATCTCCGACATGTTGGTCGAACTTTGCCGCGGTGGCTTCGTTGTTGAGCGGGCCCATTGTCGTTTCCGGGTCAAAGGGATCGCCGAGCCGTACTCGCGCGGCTGTCGCCTCGACGACTCGTTCCACGAACTCGGCTCGAACCGCCGAGTGGACGAGGAACCTCTCGCCTGCAGTGCAGCTCTGCCCGGCGCAGAGGTAGGCGGCTTCGAGCGCGGCATCGGTCGCAAGAGCGAGGTCGGCGTCGTCCATCACGACCATCGGCCCGTTGCCTCCGAGCTCGAGGATCTGCGTCTTGCCCGATGCCCGCGACGCGACAAGGGAGCCCGTCGCGACAGATCCTACGAAACCCACTCCGGCCACGAGGGGGTGCGAGACAACCGCGTCGCCCACGACGGCTCCTGGGCCCGAGACGAAGTTGAGGATCCCCGCAGGCGCCCCAGAGGCCGAGAGAGCCTCTGCGAGCACCTCGACAAGGAGAGCGGAACAAGCTGTCGTGGTCGGAGCCGGCACCCAGACCACGGCGTTGCCGGCCGCAAGGGCGGGCGCCAGGACCTCCGCGCCCATCGTGTAGGGCCAGTTCCATGGCGACACGACGGCAATCACGCCGAGCGGCACACGCATGGTGAGCACGCGCCGCGCGGATGAGACGGAGGACGGTATGGTCCCCTGCGATCTCTTCGCGTCCTCGGCGGCCATGGCGAAATAGACGGCGAGCTCATCCACCTCGTCGTAGGCTTCGGTCAAGAGGGGCTTTCCCTGATCCTCTGTGAGTGCCCGGGCCAGATCCTCTCGCCGCGAGAGGATTGCCGCGGCGAGAGCAGAGCAGGTGTCGGCCCTTTCGAACGCCGAGGCAGACGCCCATGCCGGCCATGCCGAAGCTGCCGCCTCCACCGCGAGGCCCGCCTGAGCCGCGTCGGCGACCGAGGTCGCGGCAAAGGTCCTCCCACTCGACGGGCTCACCGCCGCAAGCTCCGGGGCGACACCCTTGACCCACTTGCCGGCTATGTAGAGGCCGTACGAGCCCTCAGGCATCGAGGTCACCTCCCGGCTGGGGAGCGGCCATGCCCGACGAAGCGGCACGATGGCGGTAGAACTCGACAGGCTCGGGTGCAAGAGGTGTGTTGCCGAGGATGAGATCAGCCGACTTTTCGGCGATCATCATCACCGGGGCGTAGATATTGCCGTTCGTGACGTACCGCATGACAGATGCATCCACCACACGCAGCCCCTCGAGCCCGTGCACCCTCATCGACGAGGGGTCGACGACCGAGAGGTCGTCGACGCCCAGCCGGCAGGTGCACGAGGGGTGCAGGGCTGTCTCGCCGTCGCGAGCAACCCACTCGAGGATCTCGGTGTCGCTCGACACGCCCGAACCAGGAGAGAGCTCGCCTGCGTTGAAGTCGTCCATTGCCGGCTGGTTCAAGATGTGCCTCGCGACTCCTATCGCCTCCACCCACTCTCTTCGGTCCTTCTCAGTCGACAGGTAGTTGAAGCGCAGGGCCGGGTGCACCGCGGGGTCGCGCGACACAATCTTCACTGTTCCGCGCGAGTCGGAGTACATCGGGCCGATGTGGACCTGGTACCCGTGCCCGGCTGAAGGTGCCGATCCATCATAGCGGATGGCGATCGGGAGGAAGTGGAACATGAGGTTCGGGTAAGCGACGTCCTCGTTGCTCCGAACGAAACCCCAGCCCTCGAAGTGGTTCGTCGCGCCCGGTCCCCGGCGGAGCAGCCACCATTCGAGCCCGATCAACGGCCTTCTCCACATCTTCAGCGCGGGGGCCATCGACACGGGCTGCTTGCACGCATACTGGATGTACACCTCGAGGTGGTCCTGCAGGTTCTCACCGACTCCGGGGAGGTCTGCGACGACGTCGATCCCTAGCTTCTCGAGATCCGCGGCCGGCCCGACACCCGATAGCTGGAGGAGCTGGGGTGAGTTGAAGGCCCCGCCGCAGACGATGATCTCTGCTCCCCTCGCCTGCTGCAGAGGGCCGTGCCCCTTGCGGTACTCGATCCCTACGGCCCGCTTGCCGTCGAAGATGACCCGGGAGACGAGCGTCCGGCACTCGACCTCGAGGTTGGTGCGCCTCATGACCGGGTGGAGGTAGGCCCTCGCGGCCGAGAGACGGCGCCCTCGACTTATGTTGCGGTCGAAGGGAGCGAAACCCTCCTGGCGGTAGCCGTTCACATCTGAGGTGAGGGGGTAGCCCGCCTCCTGAACGGCTTGGAAGAATGCCGCGAAGAGCGGGTTCGTCGCTGGACCACGCTCCAGCACCAAAGGGCCACCCCCGCCGCGGAACTCGTCCGCGCCAGCCAGGCACGTCTCCATGCGCTTGAAGTAAGGAAGGCAGTGGGCGTAGTCCCAATCCTTCATCCCAGGGTCGGCGGCCCATCTCTCGTAGTCGAGCGGGTTGCCGCGCTGGAAGATCATGCCGTTGATGCTGCTCGAGCCTCCAAGCACCTTGCCGCGGGCGTGGTAGATACGCCTGCCGTTCATGTGCGGCTCGGGCTCGGACTCGTATTTCCAGTCGTAGAAACGGCTGCCGATCGGGAAGGTCAACGCCGCAGGCATATGGATGAAGACGTCGAAGGGGTAGTCGGGGCGTCCGGCTTCGAGCACGAGAACACGGTTGGATCCGCTCGCGCTCAGCCGGTTCGCGAGCGCGCTGCCGGCAGATCCGCCTCCGACGACGATGAAGTCGTAATAACCGCTAGCCATTACCGTCTCCCTGCTCCCTGCACGTCGATGTCACCCAGAGCGGCTCGTGTCGCGCAGCCGGATGGTAGCGCCTCGTGCAGGACGAGGCGCTGCGACGATCTGACCTAAGAGCTGAGAGACGCTAGACCTATCGACGAACATCGTGCCATAGCCTCTAAAGGAGATCATCACATGCCGCTTGCGACTAGTCGAGCGATTGGCGCATTGGCGTGAGCGCGCCCGGTCGAGCGCTGCGAAGCGAACCGTTGGCGATGCTGACGCTGGAGGGCTATCTCGAGTTGCTCTCCGCCCGCAGCTCGGTACCCGCGAGCGGATCCGCTGCCGGGGTGAGCGCGGCACTGGCGGCGGCGCTGTGCGGGATGGCTGCGCGCTTCTCGAACGGCTCGCTCGACTCCGCTGGTGAGATCGCGGCGAAGGCCGACCGCCTGCGGCTTCGCGCTCTTCAGCTGGCCGAGGCGGATTCGGTGGCCTACACGGCGCTCCTGGAGGCGCGGCGTCTGCCCAAGGACACGGTGCCCGACGAGCGTGAGGAGGCCATGGCGGCGGCGGCTGCGCAAGTGGTGGCCATTCCCCTCGAGATAGCTGAGATCGGGGCCGAGATCGGTCTGTTGGCCAGCAAAGTTGCCTCCGACGGCAACCCGAACCTGCTCGGGGACGCCCTCGGCGCGATGCTGCTTGCCGAGGCGGCGGCGGCCGTGGCTTCGACGATTGCCGAGATCAACGTTGCGGAGAGGAGCCAGGCGGTGGTTCCGCCGCGTAGCCCGACCGGCACACGGTAGCGTCCAAGTGGTGAGCTCAACCGAAGCGGTCCCGGCGAATGTCGGCGAGGTAGCCGCGGCGCTGGCTGCTCATGACTACCTTGCCGACGACGGGCTCGCGACGGCGATCTTCCTCGCCCTCGTGCTTCGTCGTCCGCTCCTGCTCGAAGGTGAAGCCGGCGTCGGCAAGACCGAGGTTGCCAAGGTCCTGGCGCGATGGCGTGGCGGGGAGCTCCTGCGGCTCCAGTGCTACGAAGGCATCGACCTGTCCCAGGCTGCCTACGAGTGGGACTATGCCCGCCAGCTCCTCCATCTGCGAGCAGTCGAAGCCTCGGGCGAGTCGGCGCGCTTGGCAGAGGACGAGCTCTACGACGAGCGGTTCCTGGTGCGCCGGCCCCTGCTCCGGGCGCTCGAGCCCTCGAGCGGGCCGGTACCTGTGCTGCTCGTGGACGAGATCGACCGTGCCGACGACGAGTTTGAGGCATTCCTGCTCGAGATCCTGTCGGAGTATGCCGTCACGGTACCCGAGCTCGGCACGGTTCGAGCCGAGTCTCCCCCGGTAGTCGTGCTCACCTCCAACCGCACCCGTGACGTCCACGATGCCCTGAAGCGCCGGTGCCTGTACCACTGGATAGAGCACCCGAGCTTCGAGCGCGAGGTGCAGATAGTTCTCTTGAGGGCTCCGCAGGCGGCG
>JAKACA010000166.1 GCA_021796455.1 Actinomycetes bacterium | reverse complement strand
GCAAATGACCGCGATCTCGAGATGTTCACCGCCAAAGCCGCCGGGACTGCCGTCGAGGTGACGCATCTCACCGACGACATGCCTCATCTGTGTCTGCAGGGCCCGAAGAGCCGTTCGATCCTTCAGGGCCTCTGTGGGGCTGACCTGTCCAACGCCTCGTTCCCGTACTACACCTTCCGCCGAGACATAGAGGTGGCCGGCATCTCGGTCTTCATGACCCGCCTCGGCTACACGGCCGAGCTCGGCTTCGAGCTGTGGGTGGAGCGGGAGCGTGCCCTCGAGCTGTTCGATGCGCTCCTTGAGGCAGGAAGCTCGTCTGGCATGCGCCTGATCGGGATGGACGCGCTAGACCTCTTGCGGATCGAAGGGGGTTTCATCATCGGCGGCATCGAGTACGACTCGACTGTCTCGCCCTATGAGTGCGGTCTCGGGTGGGCGGTGGATCTCGGCAAGGGTTCCTTCCTCGGGCGGGAGGCCCTTTCGGAGGCGAAGGAGAGGACAGAGCTGCGTCTCGCAAGCGTCGTCCTCGACTCCGGCGGTGCCGGCGCATCTGGCGCCCGGCTGTCACACGACGACGAGGACATCGGCTTTGTCACTCAGGCGATCACATCGCCGTATCTTGACGGCAAGACACTCGGCCTCGCGAAGGTCCGCCGTCCCCACAACACGAGCGGCACCGAGATAGTTGCCGACATCGACGGCGCGGCTGTACCTGGGCGTATCGTACGCCACCCCGTCTACGACCCGGAGCGCAAGAGAGCCAAGGAGAAGGGCTAGGCGTAACACGGTTCTCGACCGGTGCGACAAGGACTGGGGCTGCCAGCCAGCGCCGACCTACGGCCGGTCACTGAGACAGCGCAAGAAGCAAGGCACGCTATCTCAATCCGCGAGCCAAGGCCGGGTGGGTGACGCCATCGGGGGACACAACCACGGCACCAATGGCCCCCTCAACTCTGACGAGTAGTCGCGAGGCGATCGCGCCGGCGGGCTTCCATCCGCCGCAGCGGTGAGACATACCAGGCAGTCCCTACGACGGCCGCCGCCAGAGCGCCCCACAGGTTCGGGTAAGACAGGTCATACAAAGAGACCGCGACCGCCACGTACGCGGCGACGGCCACCACGACCCCGGGCCACCACCACGCAAGTCTGCCGGCGCCAATGACAGCGATCCCGACGGACCGCCGGGCAACAATCATGAAGGTGTCTCCGGCGTCTCGCGGAACCGAGGTGGGCCAGTAACCGCTCACGGCGAGAAGGGCCTTTCTACGAGCGAGGTCGCGACTTGTCCGGATCGTAGAAGGGAAACCTCACGACCTGCGCCGAGGCGCTCTCCTCGGTGCCCGCGCGCAGGATTTCGAGGGTCTTGCCCAGCGCGGCGCTCCCGGCGGCAACGCGTGCAAGCGCGATGCTCTTGTCGAGAAGTGGCGAGCGTACGCCGCTCGTGACGACTCCGACCGCTTCGCTGCCCGAAACGACCGCGTCGCCGTGGCCGAAGGGTTCAGCAGCATCGCTCTCCAACCCCACGAGCTTGCGGGTGGGGTTTGCCCTCCGGGCCTCCAGTGCCGCTTTGCCAACGTAGTCGGCCTCTTTGTTCCGGGGGACCGTGAAGCCGATACCTGCTTCGAAGGGATCCTCGGAGCCCTCGTACTCATATCCCTTGAAGATCAGGCCAGCCTCGACACGGACAAGGTCGAGGGCGTCGAGTCCAAGAGCTGCGATGCCCTTGTCCTTGCCGGAAGCCCAGACGAGGTCCCAGACCTGTGGGCCGTCATCTGGATGGCACCAGATCTCGTAGCCGAGCTCGCCCGAGTAACCGGTGCGGGAGACGAGAACGTCCGGGCCGTCAGGAGAAAGGCGGCCCTCGGTGAAGCGGAACCAGCCGAGATCTGCCAGGCTCGGGCGCCCAGGCGGTGTGTGCAGGAGCCCGGCAAGGATCTCCCGGCTCGCGGGTCCCTGCACTGCGAGGTTGTGCAGACGGTCGGTGGAGTTCTCAAGGGACACCTCGAGGCCGAGCCGGGCTGCCTTATCAGCGAACCACGTCTCATCGTCATCGGTGTAGCCCACCCACCTGAAGCGGGCCGGCCCGAATCGGAACACCGTGCCGTCGTCGATCGTGTTGCCGCTCTCGTCGCAAAGTGCCGTGTAGACAATTCCGCCATCGGCGAGGCGATCGAGATCTCTCGTGACCGTCCCCTGGAGCAGCCTGGCTGCACCGGGCCCTGTCACCTCTATCTTGCGCAGTGGAGAGAGGTCAATGACAACCGCGCGCTGCCGGCACGCCCAGTACTCGTCGAGAAGATCCGCCGCATACTGCGAGGGGAAGTCGTAGCCGGCGTACTCATCGAAACGTGCACCGAGGGCAGCCGTGCGGCTGTGAAAACCGGTCTGGCGAAGCGTCACTGCCCACAGCCTCCTACGTAGATACCCGCGCAAGCGGGGATGTCGAGCAAATCGGCAACAAGCTCAGCTCCAGGGGTAAGGCGAGTGGCTGACGGGGTGGAGCCGGCCAGCACCATAGCGGGAGAAACGGAACGGCTCCAACAGCGGCTCGGTCCGACCCCGCAACTCACGTGAGACGAGCTCGCCAACGCCGATCATCTTGTAGCCATGGTTGGAGTCCGCGATGAAGTAGGCGTTGCCGGCGAAGCGGTCGAAGACCGGAAAGCTGTCAGGCGTGAAGCATCCAAGCCCCCCCGACGGCTCCTTGGAGAAGAGATCTCCCTTGCCTTCGAAGCGCTTGTGACAGTGCGCGAGCGCCGATGTCCACATACGGGCGAACTCGTTGCCGACGACGAAGTCCGCGCTCGCGGGGCCGTACGGATCCACGCTCAGCTGATCGACCGGGCGTTCCACGACATAGGGCATAGCTCCACCCTGCACCCCGCCGAAGGAGAAGTCGGGCTTGTAGTAGATGCCCCACAGCTCATCGGAGATCAGCGAGCCATCGCCGTCGTCGTAGAGAGGGGCATCGGTGTCCACGTGGAGAACCGGCGGCATCTCCCCCGCGTCCGTGAGAAGGAACTCAGGTGAGACACGCAAGGTCCCCTCCTGCAAGCACCAGTAGGTCCACATCGGGCGCTCGTAGACCTGACCATCGCGCCCGAGAACCTCGATCGTGTCCGGGAGGTCGAGCATCTTCCAGAACGACCTGACCCACGGACCGGCGGCAACCACCACCTGCTCACACTCTATGACACCTTGATCAGTCTCGACCGCTGTGACAGAGCCCCCGTCCGTACGGAAGCCCATCACCTTTGTTCCCGTATATATCTGCGCCCCCGCCGATCGAGCCTTGGATTCGAGCCCCCGAAGCGAGGCCATGTTGTTGGCATAGCCTCCGCGGTGCTCATGCAGGACGACTGAGATGTTCTTGGCTTGCCAGTCAGAGAACATGGCCTGCATATAGGCGGAGCATTCCTCGGCTCCCTCCACAAGGGTCGAGGAGTACCCGATGCTCTTTTGCTCCTCGTAGATCTGCGCGACGTCGGAGTGCATCACCTCCGGGGCGATCTGCATGTAGCCGACGCCATGGTAGGAGAAAGCCTCCGGATCTGATTCCCACACCGAGACCGAGTGTGCCATCAACTCCCGCATCGCAGGCTGGAAGTAATTGTTGCGCACGACACCGCACGCGATCCCCGATGCGCCGGCGCCGATACCGTTCTTGTCGAGGACGACGACGTCCCCTGGCTTGAACGTACCGTCGGCTTCGAGTCCGACACCGAGATGCCAGGCGGTCGAGAGCCCGTGCACACCGGCGCCGATAACGACGAACCGGGCAGAATTCGGTAGTGCCATCGCTAGTCACTTCTCCTTGGAGGCTTGATCACTTGGTGCCGCAGTGCTGACAGGTCGCGACCACCCTTGCCTGAGAGGGGCTCAATGTCCCGAGGGCTTCTCCCACCCCGCCATCGTCGGGGGCTTCCAGTCCCTGCCGACGATCTCGGAGCTCTCGTCCCAGGGGCCGAGCATGTGCTGGGGGAACTTGCAGTGCTTCGCCTTGAGCGCTATCCCGTAGGAGTTGCCGGACTGTAGGTGAGCCATCAGCACCTTGCGGGCAAACTCGTCCTCTCGGCCCGGCGGTATGTCGAAGTAGATCTTTAGGAACGAGTTCGAGTAGCGGTCGAACACCGCCGGCATCCCCTCCTCGACAAGCAGGTGGATGTCCTCGAGCCAGTTGAGATCCGGTCCCGGTGTTGCCGCGACCAAGTCGATGCGCTCCACGAGAGCCATGTCGTGCTGGTAGGGATACGACCTCCCTGCCAGCTGCTCCGCGTCGATCGTCACGTGCCTCGTCTCGGCCATCAGAGCATCACCTCCTTCATCAAACGGGCTTTACGCCCGCCACCGTCAAATGTCACCTTGCTCAGCTCCCTGCGTCCGTCACGCGCTTGTCGAACAGCTGCTTTATCTCAGAGAGAATCCTCTCCTCGGTCGCGCCAGGCACATAGGTGGTGCCGGCAAGCGGGACCTTGGCCATCGCGGCGGATTCGACCGTGAGCGCGCACAGGTCCTCGGGCTCGAGACTGTGAACGTTCGTCTTGCCACAGGCACGCGCGAGCATCTGCAGCTCGAGGGTGAGGGTGTGGAGAAAGTTGTAGACGCGCTCCGCGGCCTCGTCGACTACCAGACGCTTACGCAGCTCCACATCCTGGGTAGTGATCCCCACCGGGCACCGCCCCGTGTGGCAGTGGTAGCAGAAGCCTGCAGGCACCCCGACGGTCCCTTCGTAGTCGGTGACCCCGGGGATCTCCTTGTTGCAGCCGAGCGCCATGAGGGATGAATGCCCGATGGCAACGGCAGTCGCCCCGAGAGCGAGGCATTTCGCCACATCGCCCCCATTGCGGATACCGCCTGCCACGACGAGGTCGATCTCATCTGCAAGACCTACTGCCTCGAGCGCGCGACGCGCCTCGGGAATGGCCGCCATAAGTGGGATGCCCGTCTCCTCGGAGGCGACGTGCGGGCCCGCTCCCGTGCCACCTTCTGCACCGTCTAGGTAGATGATGTCGGGACCGCACTTGGCTGCCATCCGGACGTCGTCGTAGACTCGTGCGGCTCCGAGCTTGAGCTGGATCGGGATCTGGTAGTCGGTCGCCTCGCGGATCTCCTGGATCTTGAGGGACAGGTCGTCGGGACCCAGCCAGTCGGGGTGGCGTGCCGGGCTGCGCTGGTCGATGCCAACGGGCAGGGAACGCATCTCGGCGACCTGTTCGGTGACCTTCTGCCCCATGAGGTGGCCCCCAAGACCGACCTTGCAGCCCTGACCTATGAAGAACTCGCAGGCATCTGCCAACATGAGGTGGTGCGGGTTGAAGCCGTACCTGCTCTGGATGCACTGGTAGTACCACTTCGTCGAGTGGTCGCGCTCTGGAGGTATCATTCCACCCTCGCCCGAGCAGGTCGCCGTTCCAGCCATCGAGGCTCCCTTTGCGAGAGCGATCTTCGCCTCCAGCGACAGGGCACCGAAGCTCATACCGGTTATATAGATGGGTATATCGAGCTCTATGGGTTTCTTCGCGAAGCGCGCACCGAGGACGGTCTTGGTCTCGCACTTCTCCCGGTAACCCTCGATCACGAATCGGGTGAGGGTTCCCGGCAGGAACATGAGCTCGTCCCAGCTCGGGAGCTTCTTGAACAACGAGAAACCCCTCATCCGGTACCGGCCGAGCTCGGACTTTATGTGGATGTCGTTTATGACCTCGGGAGTGAATATCTTCGAGTGCCCGATCACGCTCTTCTGCGACAATTCGTCAGCCATGTCGTACCTTCCTGCTGGTCAGAGCACCAGCTTGCGTTCGTTGGGCTCGAGGGAGTCATAGTTCCAGAGCTTCTTCGCGCATACGAACTTGCGGAATGTCCCCGGGTTGTCTATGCCGTAGTAATGGAGCTTGCCTTCGAGCATCTCCTTGTCATCGCCTGTCAGCTCAGCCTCGACGCAGTCGACTCCGAGCGAAGCCACCCTGCCACCTACATAGATGGCGCCGTCGTACATCGAGTCCCCGAGACCGTGGCCGGCGTTGCCGCAGATGATCTGCCGCCCACGCTGCATCATGAAGCCGGTCAACAGGCCGGCATTGCCCCCCGAGATGATGGTGCCGCCCTTCTGATCGATGCCCGTGCGCGCGCCCACATCTCCCTTTATGACGAGATCGCCCCCTCGAATAGCGGCTCCCGCCAGCGAGCCGGCGTTCTTCTCGATCACGACCACGCCGGACATCATGTTCTCGGCTACGGACCATCCGACCCGGCCGGTGACCTGCACCTCCGGTCCGTCGATGAGGCCGACGCCGAAGTAGCCGAGGCTGCCCTCGAAGCGGAGCTTGCACCGCTCCAGGATCGCAACCCCGATCGAGTGCTTGGCACCAGGGTTACGAACGGTGATGTCCTTCACCTGCTCCTCGACGAGAAGCCGGCGTATCTCGAGGTTGATCTCCCGAGTCGAGCGACCGGCAGCGTCGAAGGTGGCACGCTCTCCGTCGATCTGCGAAGTCTTTGGGGCGACAGCATCGGGCTCGACAAGACCCCGTGCGTCGTAGCGTATCGCCCGCTCACCTACTACTACCTGGTCCATACCTTCACCTCCCCTTCGTATGGGTCATATGTGTCGATCTCGTGATCGATGAGGGCGCGGATAGCGACTTCCTCCGAGCCGAGGGCGACGAGGTCGTCCGATGCGAAAAGAACGAGCGGTTTGGCGGCCATCTCGTCCTTCGCGAACCCGAGAGCGTCCTTCGTCACGACTACGTAGGTGAACACCCCGTCGAAGTCGGACAGGCTGCCCTTGATGGCACTCTCGAGCGGTACGCCGTTGTGGAGCTGCTCGGCAATGTAGACGGCGATGATCTCGGAGTCGCAGTCGGACTGGAAGCGATGGCCGAGCTGCTCCAACCGGCGGCGCCATTGGTGGTAGTTGGTCAGCTGTCCGTTGTGCACCACAGCCACGTCGCCGAAGGGATAGGCCCAATAGGGATGGGCGCTGGCGATGTCGACATCGGACTCAGTAGCCATCCTCACATG
>JAKACA010000165.1 GCA_021796455.1 Actinomycetes bacterium | reverse complement strand
AGCCTGTCCGAGGCCGGTCGGCTCTTGATCCGCGTCGGGTCCTGCCCGCACGGCCAGGGCCACGAGACGACCTTCGCGCAGATTGCCGCTGATCGCTTCGACGTCTCGCTCGAGACGGTCGAGGTCTCTCACGGCGACAGCGCGGCCGGCCCGGCGGGGGTCGGCACCTTCGGCAGCCGTTCGGTCACTCTCGGCGGCTCGGCCGTCGACGTAGCCTGCCGGGAGCTGCTTGCAAGCGCGGGGACGACGGCGGCCGAGATGCTTGACGCCGAGCCGCAAGCGCTCTCGTACTCCGATGGCCAGTGGTCGGCACCCGCGCTCGCCGCGTGCGAGAGCCATGTCGTTGACCTCGCAGGTGTCGGCAAACAGGCCGCGGCTGCGGGCACACCACTTCGCTCACAGGCGCGCTTTTCGATCGAGTCGCCCGTGTTCTCCTTCGGCGCGTACGCGGCAGCAGTCGAGATCGACAGAGACACAGGTGCGGTGACTGTCCTCCGCCTCGTGGCCGTCGATGACGCGGGAGTGCTGGTCAATCCGCTTCTCGCCGAGGGCCAGGTCATCGGGTCCTCGGTCCAAGGTATCGGCGCCGCGCTCTTCGAAGAGGTTGTCCACGACGGCGACGGCCAGCCCCTGACCACGAGCTTCGTGAGCTACACTTTGGCGAGCGCCGCGGAGGTGGAGGTCGATTTCCGCTCCGCTTTCCGCTGCACTCCGAGCCCTCTCAACCCGCTCGGCGCCAAGGGCCTCGGCGAAGCCGGCACCATCGGGGTCCCTGCGGCAATCGGCAACGCGGTCGCCGACGCGTTGAGCCCGCTCGGCATCAGCCACGTCGATCCGCCCTATACGCCCGAGAAGATCTGGAGGTTGGTGGGCGCGAATGCAACGGCGGGCGCCGGCTCGACGCCATGAGGTGCGCTGGAGGCCACTTGGGGTGCCGTGCCGCCGAGCACTGTGCTCTTTTGGTGCTCGAGCTTTAGGATCTGTGACATGACGCCGCAAGAGCCGATCGCCCCGCTCTTGGCGCGACTCCGGTCGCGCGTCGGCAGTGATCAGCTCGTCACCGATCCGATCGAGCTCGCCACCTACGAGTGCGACGGCCTCGCCCAGTACCGCGTCGTGCCGCCGCTCGCGGTTCTTGCCCGGAGCCGCGAAGACGTCCGGGCTGTGGTCGCCGAGTGCGCCGCGGCGGGCGTGCCCTTCGTGGCCCGGGGCGCCGGCACGGGACTTTCCGGCGGCTCGGTTCCGGCGGCCGCCGGCGTCCTCGTCGTCCTCGCGACGATGCGCGACGTCCTCGAGCTCGACGCCGCCAACCAGCGCGCCGTCCTCCAGCCAGGGGTGACGAACCTCGACGTCACCCGGGCAGCGGCTCCCCACGGTTACTACTACGCGCCTGACCCTTCGAGCCAGCAGGTCTGCTCGATCGGCGGCAACGTCGCCGAGAACTCCGGCGGTGCGCACTGCTTCAAGCACGGCTTCACGACCAACCACGTGACCGGGCTCGAAGTCGTCACGCCCGATGGCGAAGTGGTAGAGATTGGGGGCAAAGCGGCCGATCCACCCGGCTACGACCTGCTCGGCGCTCTGGTCGGCTCTGAGGGCACCCTCGGCATCGTCACGAAAGCCACCGTGCGGCTGGTACGCGCGCCGGAGGTCGTGCAGACGATCCTTGCCGCGTTCGGCGACATCGAAACCGCCGGCGCTGCGGTGTCGCAGATCATCGCGGCCGGCCTCGTTCCGGCTGCTATCGAGATGATGGACGCGCTTGCGATCACAGCGGCTGAGTTGGCGGTGGGCTGCAACTACCCCGAAGGGGCAGGAGCAGTGCTCATCGTCGAGCTCGACGGGCCGATAGCCGAAGTGGCCGAAGGGCTGGCAGAGGTCGAGAGGCACTGTAGCGAGTCAGGTGCCTTCGAGATCCGGCGCGCTCTCGACGATTCCGAGAGAGCGCGCATCTGGGTGGGGCGCAAGTCCGCGTTTGCCGCCGTCGGCCGGCTCAGCCCGGACTACATCGTCCAAGATGGCGTCGTGCCGCGGACCGCGCTCGGAGAGGTCCTCGGGGACATCACGACGCTCTCGGCCGAGACAGGTATCCGGGTGGCCAACGTCTTTCATGCCGGGGACGGCAATCTCCATCCCCTCGTCCTCTTCGACGCCAAGGTGGACGGCCAGCTCGAACGGGCCGAGGAGGTATCGGCGAGGATTCTCGATCTGTGTCTCGCGCACGGTGGCTCGATCACCGGCGAGCACGGAGTCGGCATCGACAAGTTGGACGCAATGTCGAAGATGTTCAGCGACGACGACGTCGAGACGATGCTCGACCTGCGCCGCGCTTTTGACCCCGAGGGCTTGTGCAACCCCGGCAAGCTCCTGCCGGCACCGCGGCTTTGTGGCGAGTCACCCGGCCGCAGAAAAGGCGCGCACCCGCTCGTCGAGAGCGGCCTCGCCGAGCTCTTCTGACAGGCTGTTGCCGTGTCCGAGCTCCTCGACGACCTGCGTCGTGGATGTCCCGCGGCTGCGGCCCGAGAGGCGCGGGACTCTGAGGTGCTCGGCGACGTAATGCCTGAGGTCGTGGCGTTTCCCCGCAGCACAAGCGACGTTGCAGCCGTCGTCCGCGTGGCCGCGCATGGGCGTCGGACCGTCGCCGTACGAGGCTCGGGCACCAAGCTCGACTTCGCAAGCCAGCCCACCTCAGCCCAGGTGCTTGTCGACCTCTCCCTCATGTGCAGGCTCCTCGAGCATGAAAGTGGCGATCTTGTCGCCCGCGCGGAGGCGGGAGCCAGGCTCGCCGAGGTGAACGGCGTGCTGGGCTTGGCTCGTCAGCAGCTTCCGATCGACGAGGTCGTCCCGGGCTCGAGCATCGGCGGCGTTGTCGCGACAGGGCTGTCCGGACCCTCGCGCTACCTGCAGGGCGCCGTCCGTGACCTGTTGATCGGTGTCACAGTTGTGCGGGCAGATGGCGTCGTGGCGCACGCGGGGAGCAAGGTCGCGAAGAACGTGGCCGGCTACGACCTCGCCAAGCTCTTCACAGGCTCCTACGGCACGCTCGGGATCGTCACCGAGGCGACTTTCCGGCTCCGCCCATGCCCGCCGTGCCGGTGCTTCCTCACTGCCAGCTTTCCTGACGAGGCGGCGATGGCCCCAGTGCTCGCAGAGCTGCTCCACTCCCAACAGGCGCTCACGGCCATCGAGGTCGACCGCCGCACTCCGCTCGGGCCCATCTCGATCTCGGCGCTCCTCGAGGGGCAGGCGGGCCCGCTCGAACGACGCGCCGAGGTGACGGCCAAGGTGCTCGGCGGCGCGAGCGCCTGTGACGGTCCACCCGAGGGCTGGGGATCCCTGCCCGGGCCGGTGACCTTGAAGATGACCGCCGAGCTCTCTTTTGTGCCGGCGCTCTTGGGACTCGTGCGGGAGCTCTCGACCGAGCACGGGTTGTCGCCGGTCCTCCGGGGATCGGCCGGCACCGGGGTCCTCTTCGCCGGGCTCGGCGAGCCGCTCGACCCAACTGCCATCGGCGCGTTCCTGGCCGACCTCCGAGCCGGCTGTCATCTGTTCGGTGGCAGCGCGATCGTGCTGCGGGCGCCGGTTGCGATCAAGGGGGCACTCGATGTCTGGGGGCCGGTACCCGCGCTCGACCTCATGCGGCGGGTGAAGCAACAGTTCGACCCAGAGCGCCGGCTCGCTCCCGGGCGCTTCGCGGGCGGGATCTGATGGGTTTCGACACCCACCACACGCCGCTCGCCGAGCTGATCGACGACTGCGTCCACTGCGGTTTCTGCCTGCCCGCTTGCCCGACCTACGCGCTGTGGGGCACCGAGGCGGACTCGCCGCGGGGGAGGATCCATCTCATGGCGCAGGCGCTCGGGGGAGCCCCGCTCAAAGGCGCGGTCTCGGCGCACATCGACAGCTGCCTCTCGTGCATGGGGTGCCTTACGGCCTGCCCGTCAGGCGTCCACTACGACGAGCTCATCGAGGCGACCCGCGCCCAGGTCGAGCGTCAGGTGCCCCGTCCCCTTAGCGAGCGGGCCCTACGGGCGGCGATCTTCGGGCTCTTCCCCCATCCGCGACGGTTGCGTCTCGCTCGCGCCGCGCTCGCGCTCGTCGAGGCCACCGGGCTGCGGTCGCTCCTGCGGCGCGAGGCCGTCGCGAGCCGGCTGCCGGAGGTCGTCCGGGCGATGGAGTCCATCGCACCGGCGGTCTCCCCGAGAGTGAAGGTCGCCGATCACGTCCCGGCCGCGGGCGAGCGGCGTGGCACTGTGGGAATGCTGACGGGCTGCGTGCAAAGCGTTTTCTTCTCCTCGGTCAACGCCGCGACGGCCCGGGTCCTGGCCGCGGAGGGGTTCGAGGTCGTGATCCCTCCCGCGCAGGGCTGCTGTGGCGCTCTCTCCGGGCATGCCGGTCGCGAGCCGGAGGCCATCGGGTTCGCGAAGGCGACCATCGATGCGTTCGAGACGGCCGGCGTCGATGCCGTCGTCGTCAACGCGGCAGGGTGCGGCTCGGCGATGAAGAGCTATGGGCGCCTGCTGCGCGACGAGAAGCCCTACGCGCAGCGCGCCGCGGTCTTTTCCGCGATGACTCGCGACCTTGCCGAGTTCCTCGTCGAGGTCGGGCCGAGGGCACCCCGACGGCCGCTGCACGTCTCGGTCGCGTACCACGACGCCTGTCACCTCGCCCACGCGCAGGGTATCCGGGCCGCGCCCCGAGCGCTTCTCGGGGCCATCCCGGGCCTCGAGCTGCGCGAGATCGCCCACGGCGAGATCTGCTGCGGCTCTGCCGGGGTCTACAACCTGCTGCACGCGGGGGCGGCCCGCGAGCTCGGTGACCGCAAGGCCAGCAACGTGCTTGCCACAGGCGCCGGAGTGGTCGTCACGACCAACCCCGGTTGCATAATGCAGATCCGATCTGCGGTCGAGCGCCGCGGCCGGTCAATCGTCGCGGTGCACCTGGCCGAGGTGCTCGACGCCGCTATCACCGGGACCTTCGAGCTCGCCTAGTCGTTCGTCAGACGAAACGGCACTCGCACGACGTTCACGTCGCTGCGCCGGCGCAGCACATTTGCGAGGATGATGTCCCGTTGGTTCTGCAGCAGCTGATGGCGGATCTTGCGTGGCTCGACCTCGGAGATGAGCACCAGCACCTCACGGTGGGCCCGGATCTCCGGCGAGCGCAGGTAGGCGAGTACCGGCGCGGCTATCGACCGTGTCTCTGGGCGCAGGATGTCGAGGCGGACGCCGGGATCCCAGCGATCCCATTCGGCTCGCAGGGCATCGGCGCGCGCGGGGTCGAACTGGACACTTAGCGCGACGACCGTGTCACCGAGAGACAGAGCGGTGCTGAGGGCGGCGCTCGTCATGCGCGAGACAGCGGTGACAGTCACCACCACGAGGTTCGACTCGGGGGCAGGCATGGGGGGCACGGTTCCGAGCCCGAGCTCTTTCCCGACGACGCGGTAGTACCTCGCGATACGTGCGAACAGGTACATGAGACCGGGGATCGCTATCGCCACGACCCAGCCTCCCGAGGTGAATTTCGTCACGAGGAAGATCACGGTGGCAACGGCAGTCATGACCGCGCCGGTACCGTTGAGTCCCGCCCGTGCCCACCACCGCTTTCCTCGCGTGCGCACCCAGTGACGTACGAGCCCGGACTGGGCAAGGGTGAAGCCGGTGAACACGCCGATGGCATAGAGCGGGATCATGGCGTTGGTGTTGGCGTTGACGGCGACGATCAGCGCTGCTGCGAAGAGTGCCAGGACCACGACCCCGTAGCGGTACACGGGCCGGTCGGCACGGAGCCCGAAGACGTGGGGCACGAGATCGTCGTGGGCCAGCAGGCTGGCGAGGACCGGCAGGCCGCCGAAGGAGGTGTTGGCGGCCAACGCGAGGATGACGGTAGTGGCAAGGTCGATGACGTAGTAGATCGGTCCTGAGCCCACAGATGCCCGGGTGATCTGGCTGAGCACCGTCTGGCTGGAGGTGGGTCCGATGTGGAACCGGACGGTGAGCACGGCCAGGCCGAGGAGCATCGTGCCGAGGATGACGCCCAGCAGTGCTTCGGTCCGCTTGGCCCTGCGAGCGCTCGGCGCGCGAAACGCCGGCACGTCGTTGGCGATGGCCTCGATGCCCGTGAGCGCGCTGCATCCGCTGGCAAAAGCCTTGAGGAGTAGGAAGATCCCGACAGTCGCGGCAACCTTGGGCAGAGCCACCGCGTGATACCCGGCGTTGGTTGCGCCATGGGATCGCAGCAGCCCCGACACGATCACCACGTAAGTGCCGGCGATGAACACCGCGGTGGGAAGGAGGAAGGCCCGCGCGCTCGTGGCGATGCCGCGGAGGTTGAGCAGGGTCAAGAACGCGAGAATGCCGAGGGCGAGCACGAGACTGTCGTGGCTCAGCGCGGGAAAGGCTGAGACGAGCGCAGCTACGCCGGCCGCGATAGATACGGCAACGGTGAGGACGTAGTCGACGAAGAGCGAGGCTGCAGCCAGGCGGCTGGTGCGTGGACCGAAGTTCGCCTTGGCAACTGCATAGGAGCCGCCGCCGTCGGGGTAGGCCTCGATGACCTGGCGGTAGGAGAGCACGAGGATGGCCAGCAGGGCGACAATCGCGATGGTGACCGGCTCGATCCGGGCCAGCGCCCCGGCACCGGCGGCTGCCAGCACCGTGAGCATGGCCTCGGGGCCGTAGGCGACCGAGCTGATCGCGTCGAGCGAAAGTGCCGGGATGCCCTCGATGCTCGTGATCTGGCTCCGGCTGCTGTCCCGCCCGAGAGCGCCGCCATCATCACCGTCACCGTCACCGACCCGGTTGGTTGGCGCGACCTGGCTCACAGCAGGGTCAGGGGCGGGCGGCGGGCACCAGTGCCGCCGCCGTGCCGTCGGTCTCCAGCAGCGGTCGCTGCTCAGCAGTTGTCATCTGGAGGAGCCTCCTCGACCGAGTGTCCCGAGTCGCCGGCACACGGGACCATAGGGCCATGCCTGCAGGGTCTGTGGGTTGCGAATAGCCTGTCGGACCCTCGCTTGAGAAGTTACCGTCACGGTACC
>JAKACA010000164.1 GCA_021796455.1 Actinomycetes bacterium | reverse complement strand
CACCCCGACGTCGCCCCCCTGCGAAAGGTCGCCGAGATCCTCGACCACCACGTCGCCATGTCCATCGGCACCCTCCTCACCCCGACGCTGCGGCGCGTCAACTGGGGGAGCGGCAACCCGATCCTCGCCCGAGCCGACCACGTCGACGCCACCCTGGCCGCGGCCGGCTGGCTCGTCGACCCCGGCACCGAAGACGACCCCCTCTGTGACGCGAAGCGCGTCGCTGCCGAGCTGGAGATCTACCCGACCACCGCCCGACGCTGGATGACCGACGGCACCCTCCCCACCGTCACCCTCCCCGACGCCACCGGGGTCTCCCGCCGCTACGCCCGGCTGTCCGACGTCTGGTCCCACCGGGACCGCCTCGCCGGGCGGATCCTCCTGCCCGACCTGGCAGAAGAGCTCGGCATCACCTACCACGACGCCTACCACGCCCTCCGACGGCTCGGGCTCGCCGCCGAGCAGCACCCCACCAGCCGCCAGTACCACCTCACCCACGACGCCGCCGACGCCCTACGAGCCGAGCACCAACGCATCCAAGACCTGCACCGCCGCTCCATGAAGCTCGCCGCCGCTGCCCGCCAGCTCAAGGTCGCCCTCAGCACCGCCGCCCTGCTCTCCCGCACGGGCCAGCTCGACGTCGACCCCGAGACCGACTCATCCGGGGCCCGCTTCGTCACCCGCACCTCGGTCGAGGCCTACTGGCTCGACCACCGCCGAGCGAGCGCACGGGGCGGCCCGGGCGGGGTAGCGGCCGGCGAGGTGGCGCGCTTCACGGGCACGAGCGAACAGGCGATCATGGACCTGGTGCGCTCCGGTGTGCTGGTGCAAATGCCAGGTACGCGGCGTCGCACGGTCACCGCCGGGAGCCTCCAGGCGTGGCTCGCCGGTATCGACCGCCCGTGAGGCGTCCCGCCCGGCACCAACTGCGGCCGTCGCCAACCAGCATGCCTGGGTTCCACCCTGCCCGGGCCGCTGCCACCTATGGTGACCACCGGTGGCAACCGGACTCGACCTGCTCGAATGGCTCCGCGCCCAGTGCGCCGAGTTCGTCTTCTTACCCGCCGGCGTCTACGTCGAGCAGGGCGAGCACGGCTGGCCGCTCGTCACGCCGCAGCGCCCACTCGGATCGCTCCCTCGTCAGATGGCGAATGCCCCCTGGTGATTGGTGCTCCAATCTCCCAGCAGCTCGTCGAGTCCCGAGAGCACATCCGCTCCAACGGGTAGGCGAAGATCACGCCCCAATGCCTCCGTTGACAAGGATCGCAGTTCCGTCCGGCTTGCCGTCTCTGCGACGCGCCGAAGGTCGAGGCGCTGAAGGAGTTTCTTCGTGATGGGGCGCTTGGCATCCCAGAACGCAATGGACTCGATTGCCTTTTGACATCCGGACGAGTTGAGCAATGCGCTCAGGGCCGCAGCGCGTAGGGCCGTTGCTGCCGGAATGAAGTAACAGGTGTCGTCCAGCATGACCGGCCGGTCGTCCGCCGGACCGATGGCTCGGAACCGAGCCTCTTTGTGAAGGCCGGAGACAGCCACTTTGAAGGGGGAGAACGAGTAGTCGCCAACGCCGAAGATGCAGAAGCTAGGTCGGCTCCGATAGATAGACGACTTCCGTCCATCGAGCACCGCTCGGTTCGCGATGAGGTATGCCCACAAGCGCGGCGCGACACGAGACAGCATTCCGGGGTCATCTTGCAGGTTCCGCTGGGTGACGATCATGCGCTTCCGGTTCGCGACGGTTCGACCGTGGAAGATGTCCGTGCCCTTCAGCATCGGGAAGACATACGCCGGTTCGAGTTCGAGCAGTTCACCGCTCTTCGTGAAGAGGCTGGCTCCGTCAGACTCCAGCTCCATGACGCTCGACGCATCGTGCTTGATGCCTTGGCGCCATTCCACCGGACTCACGCCGTCGAGGAGTCTGGACTCACCGTAGGCGGCAGCATCCGAGACCAAGCGGCCGTCGATGACCCCCATCGTGCGCCCCTCTTCGGCACAAGCCTCGAGGGACGGGTAAGACCGGCAGGTGTAGTCATTGCTGCCCTCGAGCACTTCGACGACGAAGAGACAGGCATCGACTGAGACGCCGAACCACTCTTTCGCGTCAATGCGGTACAGCGAAGCGCTTCTGATCGGCAAGGTATGCTGGGCGGCGTAGGTCAACACGTTCCGGGCGACGCTCGTCTTGCAGAGTAGGGCAATGGTCGGCTCCTCCTGGCGGAGGTCGGCGATCAGCTTGAGCCAGATGTACTCCGCGATGTCGAAGTTCGACGATCCCGTCATTGCGTCGATGCCTCGGAGTCGGCGCAGGTTTCGCTTCGTTGGAAGATTGTCGGACCCCAGGACTCCGAGCTGCGCGTTCGTCACCCATGGCGGATTTCCAACGACGAGGAGCGAACCGGAGGCGTGACACCAGGGCAGGTCGCGGTCCAGGTTCATCGTGAAGATGTCACCTTCGACCACGGGGGCGAAGTGCCGAGCTTGTTCGGCGTACGCAGCTTGCAGCTCGAGACCCAGCATCTCCCGTGGGCGGAGCGTGGCGCTTGCCCTGAGGAAGCTTCCCGTACCGCACGTAGGTTCCAACACGCGGTCCCAGGCACGCTTGCCGACCAGCTCCACAATCTGATCGGCGAGTGCAGGAGGGGTTTGGAAATCTCCGAGTTCATTGTTGGGCAACGAGGTCCTCCAGTCCCGCAGCTTCGGGCGAGTTCGCCGACGCGATTGCCCGGCCATATTGCAGCCGCCACTGGAGCGCATTCGAGATCGTGAGGTACCCTTGACGTGGCGGATCAACGAGGATGCGCTCCGCCAGGGACCTGCGGCCAATCTCATCGAGCGGCAGGTTCCGCTCCTCAAGAAAGGCGTCCATGTCGTCGGCGTTTCCGCCTCGACGGAGGATGTCCGCGATGCCCTTCGTCGTCTGGAAGTCGGCGGTGAAGGCTTCATCAATGAAGATGACGTGCAAGACCCGGAGCAGCGACGAGCTGTGCGCTTGATCGTCCTCTTTCTCGTACACCATCACGAGCAAGTGGTATCCGAGCCCATAGACCTTCTGGGTCGCACTGCGGAATGGACAGCTCGATTGCGGCTGTCGGATTGAGGTCACCTTGAGGTCCACATCGAGCGAAGGGAAGTCGATGCCCTTCGCAGCGTTTCCTTGGTCGTGCCGGTAGCGCTGCGCGATGTAGGTATTGAAGGCGCCCTCGACGAACGTGCCGACCGCCTTGCCGTCCGTCACGCCGTAGAGGGCGGGAACTGGCCTCGTGGTGAGCTCTCGGGCGAACTCGCGAGCCGCCCCCTTCAAGAGGTCGAGCGTGAGCGGCTTGAGGTCTTCGGGAGCTGCGTCAGGGAGCGCACGGAACTCGCCATGCGAGGGATTACTCATGGCGGCCAGCGTTGGCCGACTTGTCTGGCCGCCTCCCGGTCGCCGGAGGTTCACCTTCCTCCCTCGTGGCTGTGGGGGGTCGGGCGAACGGGTCGGCTGCCATGACCTGATGATACGAGAAGGTCGTGATCGGTCCGAGGACCGTCCACTGCCATTCGTCCAGGTGAGGCACCCCTTCGTGCCGGATGGCGCTGGCGTGACAGAGGGTCCCATCCGCTGTACCCGATGTCAGGGAGTCGCTTCCGTTGCCGGACGGGTGCCGGACGGCTTCTCCGCCAGGAGACCGGCACTGCGGAGTCGGGATGCGTACGTCACGAGGTACTGGGCGACCGCGACCGCAATATCGGCTTCCCAGTGGTCGAGGGGCATCGCCGCGAAGTCGCCAGAACCGTCGCGGTCAGCGCGCCCACGGTGATGTCCGATCTTGTTGCAGAACGTCGCGTACCCGGAGAACAGTTCGGCGAGTCCATCGGCCTTCTGGTCCGGCAGCGACGTGAGGAGCGCTTTCCATGAGGCCGCCGAGTAGGTTGGAGACGCGATCGCTTCCATCGCGCTCAGAGCCTCGCGAAGCGCGTCGTAATCCTCTCCGTTGCGCAAGTGCGACCGTGCATTGTCGAGCCGTTTCGCAGCATCCGACCACGAGGGATGGTCTCGCGTTGACGTTCCCACGAGGGATGACTGGCCGGGAGGCACTCCGTATCCAAGCTGCTGGAGGAGCCGCCCCCAGTGTGACAGCTCGACCTGGTACTGGGAGAAATCTGGAGAACGCACCGGAACGAGATCGCGGATCCCCCCCGAGTTGTCGACGAGCTTCGTAATGCCGACGACGTTGATGCCGAAGAAGATCGGGGCGCTCGCCTGGTTTGACCGGGCCATCTCAACCGTCTCGACGTCTTCCGGCCGCAACTCCCAGTTCCAGGTCGCCTGCGAAGACTCGCCGGGGACGAGCGGCAGCATCCCCGCCTGATCGATGTGGACCCGTCCGACGTTGCGTCGAGGCGTGGTGTTCGTCGCGATCGAGACGCCGAGCTCGAGCCACGACACGCTGAGCGGGTGCTTGCCCTTCCCGTCTTCGACGGTGAGCGGCTGCTGCGCTCCGTGGGCTTCGACCTCGATGCTGAGGCAGCGCATCGACCCGATCGTCTGGCCCGTCGATTCGATACCCCGGATCGTGAAGCGACCGACGGGCGTCGATGAAAACGATCGGTCACCAGGTCGTACCAGGTAGAGCTGGAGGTCCGCTGCCATGGATCGATGATACGGGAGGGGTGTGACAGCCATGATGATCACGCCGCTCCGGACGGTCGGAGGTGACTCCGGGGGTGGTGTTCCCGCTGTCGGGTCTGACCCTGGTGTGTGTGAGTGACCGACGTGTCCTTCTAGCGAATCGTCGGCCCTTCACGCGGGGACCACCACGCTTCGACGGGGTGGTCGGCCTGTTTCGCGACCTCATAGGAGCTTGTTGCCCCAGACTCGTAGCTGTCTTGTCCGTTCCGTCCGTGGGCCCTTGCTGTCCCTGTCGATGAACGGAGAGGACCCCGATCATGATGACATCCCCTGAGCGTCACGTCACCGGCGGGGTGGACACCCACGGCCACGTGCATGTGACGGCGGCGCCCTGGACTCGGCCACCGGCCGCGACCTGGGGACGGACCCGTTCCACACGACCACCGCCGGCTGTGGCGGTCTGCTGAAGTGGTTACGGGGCTTCGGCCAGATCGACCAAGTTGGGGTCGAGTCGACCGGCAGCTACGGGGCCGGGCTGATGCGGATCAGACCGCTCTTGCGCCCTCGATCTGGGGTGTGCGGTCGAGCATGGTGGTTTCTGTATGGACCAAGGTTCCGAGAAGACTTCTCCAGCGATCGAGCACAGCGAGCCGGGCGCCGCTCTGATCGATTTCGTGATGCGCCTCCTCCGCCTCCTCCAAGCAGTCGGAAGCGCGCCCGGCATTGCCTACAACGCCTACCGTCGGTCGGCCCCCGGATCCCCTGACGGAGGTGATCTGCGGTGAACGATGCCGCCAGGAGAGTGGTCCCGACACGGTCCGGCGTTGATCCTGGCGAGGTAGGCGAATGTGGGACACGATGAAAGGGTGATCACCGTCGCCACCCACCCACCGGATCTCGCCACCTGGGACCAGGAGAAGGATCCGTATTACCTGGAGGTGTTCGGGGAGACCGAGCCGGTGCTGGACATGTCCCATGCCGAAGTGCTCCCGCCGGGGGGATCCGCGGCGCAGACGACCGCGGCGACGCCGGTCTACGAGTACTGGTGGACGATCGGTCACGGGGGCACCAAGCCTGAGCACCGTCACCTCTTGGAGAGCCGCAAGAAGCTCGACCTGTGGGACCGCCTCGAGGACATCGCCGCCCGGGTGTACCTCTACTTCCCGATCGCTGGCGGGTGGCGAGTCCAGGAACTAGCGGCGAGCGCCAAGTACCTGGCGCCGGTCGCTCACCAGTCCGACTGGACCGAGAAGGCGGCGGCGGAGTGGCAACGCATGCAGCCGATCGTCGCCGGCGCTGGTCAGGCGGCCTCGGCGCTCGGCGTGGTGCCCGGGGTGGGCACGGTCGCCGTCGGCGCGGCGCCGATCCTGTCAGCGGTGTCGAAGCTGCAATTCGGCAGCGTTCCGCAGGACGTGAAGGGCTTCGACTGGTACGTGGAGAAGGTGACCTTCGGTGCTGCCGCGGGCCACGGGGTGATGCAGGGTGTCGTGTGGGCGATCCCCAGGGAGATGTTCGAGTACCTCGGCGGGCGGCTCACCGGCAGCCTGGCCGTCAGCTTCATCCCGACCGCCTCGGGAGATCCGAGTAAGTGGGCACCCAATGCGCTCCCCATGTTGGCCCACGCGGTCGTCTACGCCGACGGTGAGCACTCCTGGGTGCCGGAGCAGAACAAGTTCATCGAGTTGAACCTTTCACCCAGGCAGCCGGCCACGTGAGGTGGCTCATTGACTCCCAGCCACCACGGGTAGGCAACCAGGCGCGTGGCGGTCGATGTCTCCCACCCCAAGCGTCCTGGCGCGGCCGCCCTCTAGGTTGGACACCGTGAAGGCATTGAAGGTCGCGCTGAGGAACTGCCACGGCATCCGCGAGCTCGATGCGACGTTGAGCTTTGAGACGGGTAACGCTGTCGCGGTCTACGCAGCTAACGGCACGATGAAGACGTCTTTCGCTCGGACGTTAGAGGATATCGCCGACGGTCAGGAAACGTCTGATCACATGTTCCCGGCACGCGAGACCGAGCGGCGGGTCACCGATGAGAACGGTAGCGACCTCGATCCGAGCGATGTGGTTGTCGTCCTCTCCTACGACGAAGAGCTGGGGCCTACCGAGGCGACGTCGACTCTCCTCGTGAACCCCGAGCTGCGGAAGGAGTACGAGGGCCTGCAGGTGGATCTCGTCGACGCCCGGGATGAGCTGGTGGCAGCGCTCAAGGAGCAGTCCGGGACGAAGAGCGACGTAAAGGCGACCCTTTCTCGGGTGTTCACCCAGGAGGACGACAAGTTCTTCGAGGCGCTGGTGCGTATTAGCTACGAGGTCGAGCAGCTGGAAGACACCCGGTTCGCCGACCTTCCGTACGATCTCTTGTTCAACGACAGGGTCGACGCCGTCTTGCGCACACCTGGCGTCCAGTCCGAACTGGCCAAGTACGTCACCCGCCTGAACGAGCTTCTAGACGAGTCGACCTTCTTCAATCGGAGTTCGTTCACCTTCTACAACGCGACGAACGTAACGA
>JAKACA010000163.1 GCA_021796455.1 Actinomycetes bacterium | reverse complement strand
AGGGATCGAAGGAGCGGCTGGTTCCCTTCGGCCGTCACTGCCTTGCCGCGCTCACGACATGGCTGGCTCCGGCCGGCCGGCCGGCCATGGCCCCCGCGCGGTGGGCCCGGCGCTCTGACGAGGAGTCCCTTCTCATCTCCTCGCGAGGACGATCAATGTCGCGCCAGACAATCTGGACTGCGGTGCGGTCCGCGGCGGCCAAGGTGCATCTCGAGGGACGGGTCACTCCCCATGTGCTGCGCCATTCGTGCGCGACTCACCTGCTCGAGCACGGCGCCGACATCCGTGTGGTGCAGGAGCTTCTCGGTCACGCGGTCATCACGACGACTCAGGTCTACACGAGAGTCTCCAACGAGCTCCTGCGGCAGGAGTACTACTCGGCGCACCCACGAGCACGTGGTCGCCCTCCGGCCAAGTAGTGTGTCGGCGTGTCCAACGATGCAGCTGTCGACTATCGCACCTTGCTCGAGCAAGAGCGCACCTCGCTCGAGGAGCAGTTGCAGGAGCTCGGCTACGGTGACGCCGGCAGAGTCACCTACGACTCGAATTTCGCAGACTCCTCGCAAGTGACCGCCGAGCGGGGCGAGGCAGAGGCACTGGCTGTGCAGCTTCAGGAAGCGCTCGCCGACGTCGTCGCGGCACTGAAGAAGATCGATGACGGTGTCTATGGGATCTGTGAGCGTTGCGGGCGGCCGATTGCACCGGCCCGGCTGGAGGCCAAACCGGCGAGTCGCCTCTGCATCGACTGCGCTTCGGCGCTACGTCGCTGAGCCCTGCCGGCCCGTCCAGCCCCACCGGCCCGTTGAACCTGTCGAGCCGATGAGCCTGTCGAGCCGCTGGCGCCGCGTGCGGGCGAGCTTCTCGCTCCCGAACGCCGTCATCACCGTGGCGATCATCGGAATCGTGATCTTCGCCGGAGTCCTGGCGGTCAAGCGTCAGTACCTGACGGAGAACACGGCGATCTTTCTCGCTTGCTTCGTGCCGGCCGTCATCCTCCACGAGGTCAGTCACGGTGTGGTCGCCCTGTGGTGTGGCGATGACACCGCAAAGCGCGCAGGCCGGCTCACCCTCAACCCGATCCGTCATATCGACCCGTTCGGCTCGATCATCCTGCCTATCGTGATGACGATCACGGCTGGGTTTCCTTTCGGATATGCCAAGCCGGTACCGGTCAACTTGAGCCGGCTGCGAAGGCCGCGGGACGACGCGGTGCTGGTCGGCCTGGCCGGCCCGGCCACGAACCTGATCCTGGCGGCACTTAGTGGAGTCGTCCTCCACTTTCTGAGCACCGGGATCGAGGTGATCGGTGGCGTCGCATACTCGACCCATCCTCTCGGCGTGGGCGACAATTTCGCCATCGACTTCGGCGTCGTCAACATCCTGCTGGCGGTGTTCAACCTCATCCCCATCCCCCCGCTCGACGGGTCAGCCCTGCTCGAGCGGATGTTGCCGGCACAGGTGCTGCCGCAGTACTACCGGCTCCGGTTCGCCTTCATGATCGTGGTGCTCATCGTGGTGCTCTACGCGCGCGGGCCGGTCGGCTCTATCCTCAACCACTTCGAGGTCTGGTACCTGCAGATATTCGCCTGACCCATGGCCGCTGCGAGCCTGGATCAGATGACTCCCGGTGGGAGAAGGCCGATTGCCTGCTGGGCGCGGCGAAGCGTGACCGAGGCGACCGACGACGCCTTGGCCGCCCCTTTCTCGAGGAGCTGCGCGATGGCCGACGGATCGCCCCGCAGCTCCTCGTGACGGGCCTTCACCGGCCTCAGCACCTCGGTCAGCGCCTCGACGACATCGGCCTTCAGCGAGCCGTAATTCGGATAGGTCGCGACGATGTCGTCGATCGTGCGAGATGTCGACGCGGCCAGCAGCTCGATGAGGTTGGCGAGCCCTGGTTGGGCATCTGGGTCATAGGCCATCTTGGCGGAGGTATCGGTCACCGCCTTGCGCACTTTCTGGGCGATCTCGTCGGGCGAGTCGAGGACATTTACCGTGCCGAGCGGCGAATCGACTGACTTCGACATCTTGCGCTCCGGGTGCTGGAGATCCATGACGCGCGCGCCCACCGTCGGGATGGACGGCTCGGGTACGACGAAGGTAGCGCCGTACCTGGAGTTGAACCTGACGGCCAGATCCCTTGTCAGCTCGATGTGCTGGCGTTGGTCGTCTCCGACGGGCACCCGGTCGGTGTCGTAGAGGACGATGTCGGCTGCCATGAGCACCGGATAGGTCATGAGCCCGGCGCGCACGGACTCCAGACCGGCGCTCTTGTCCTTGAACTGGGTCATGCGGCGCAGCTCTCCGATGGTCGCGGTGCACTCGAGGAGCCAGGCAAGCTCGCTGTGCTCGTGGACGTGGCTCTGCACGAAGATGGTGCAGACGTCTGGATCCAAACCGGACGCGAGCAGTCCGATAGCGGTCTCCAAGGTTCGCCGCCTGAGCTCGGCGGGCTCGTGGTCCGTCGTGAGACCGTGCAGGTCGACGACGCAGTAGAAGCAGTCTGCGTCATGTTGGTCCACCGCCCACTGCCTGAGGGCTCCGAGATAGTTGCCGACATGCAGCGCACCGGAGGGCTGAATTCCCGAGAAGACTCGTGTCATCGGCCAATGATAGGAGGGAGGAGCGCGCCACTGGGCATCCACGAAACCAGGCTCCGGCAGCGATATTCTCGCCGACGTGGCCTACGAGGTGAAGACGCAAGTCTACGAGGGCCCCTTTGACATGCTGCTCCGACTGATCAACGAGCAGCGGGTTGAGCTCTACGACGTCCGGCTGTCGGAGATAGTCGACGCTTTCCTCGCCGAGATCGCCGGCCTCGAGCGCTTTGACCTCGAGGGCGCCACCGAGTTCCTTCTCATAGCCGCCATCCTCGTCGAGCTCAAGAGCCGACGGCTCCTCCCGGATCTGGAGAGCGAGGTGAGAGAGGAGGACTTTGCCCTTCTCGAGGAGAGGGACTACCTGCTTTCTCGCCTCGTCGAGTGCACGACGTTCTCCGCTGCGGGCCGCCGGCTCTTCGAGCTCGAGAGCCAAGCCTCGAAGTCCTATCCCCGCATCGCAGGGCCAGACGAGCGTTTCGAGGGTCTGGCACCTGATCTGCTCGCAGGTGTGAGCCTGGACGACCTGCGCCAGGCGGCAGAGCGGGCCCTTGCGGAGCGGCCAAAGCCCAGGGTCGAGATCGAGCATGTCCTTGTCGACGAGGTGACGGTCGCAGAGGTCCTGCACAGCCTCGTGCAGGTGCTGGGCCGGCTGCGGGCCATCACATTTCGCGATCTCACTGCCGACGCGAGGTCGCGGAACGAGGTTGTGGTCCACTTCCTCGGCATCCTCGAGCTCTACAAGCAGGGGCTCGTGGAGCTGGACCAGGCCGTGACCTTCGGTGATCTCGTGGTTACCTGGGTAGGAGGGTCGGGGCACGCCGACGGTGACTCCGCTGCAGGACAGGACCTCGTAGGCACTGCCTCGTTGGGCGGGAGTCTCGCCGGGATGGAATACCGCGGGTGAGCGACTGCGGTCAGTCGAGCGAGCCTGGTCCGGGGACCGAGGCGCAATCGGGTGAGCACGCCACGCGGGCGCGCGTGGCCGAAGCGGCTGTCGAGGCGGTCCTTACCGTGGCCAGCGAGCCGGTCTCGGCCAGGTTGCTGGCGGAGCTGCTCGAGATGAGCGTCGAGCGGGTGGAGACGCTGTGTCGCGAGCTCGCGGCGAGCTACGAGGAAGAGGGACGGGGGTTCAGCCTGGCGCGCGTCGCGGGTGGCTACCGCTTGCAGAGCCACGGGGCATATGCCGGTTACGTCGAGCGTTTCGTCCTCGATGGCGCTCCGAGCAAGCTCTCAGCTGCCGCTCTCGAGACCCTGGCGGTGGTGGCCTATAAGCAGCCGGTGTCGCGCGCGCAGCTCTCGGCGATCCGAGGTGTCAACGCAGACGGGGTGCTCCGCCTGCTCGTCGCCCGTGGTTATGTGGCAGAAGTCGGGCGGGACCGCGGTCCAGGCCAGGCGGTTCTGTTCGGGACGACGCAGGGTTTCTTGGAGAAGTTGGGTCTCGACACACTTTCGGACCTCCCTCCGCTCTCCGGCTTCGTCCCTTCGGCCGACACGGTCGAGATGCTCGAGAGGGCGCTGCGGCCCGAGACAGGGACATAGGCGGGCACCGGTGCCTGGAGCCGAAGGCGAGCGGCTGCAGAAGGTTCTCGCCAGGGCAGGCTTCGGAAGCCGGCGAGCCTGCGAGATCCTCATCGAGGACGGGCGGGTGACCGTGAACGGCGTCCTGGCCGAGATCGGTCGCCGGGTGGACGTCATGGGTGACGCGATCGCGGTCGATGATGTCCCGGTCGGGGTCCTTCCCGGGCTCGTCTACTACCTGCTCAACAAGCCGGCGGGCGTCGTGACCACAGCTTTTGACCCACAGGGGCGGCCAGTCGTCGTCGAGCTCGTGCCCGAGAGTCCGCGAGTCTTTCCCGTGGGGCGGCTCGACGCGGGATCCGAAGGGCTCATCGTGCTCACGAACGACGGCGTGTTCGCGCAGTTGCTCGCGCATCCGAGCCATGGAGTCGACAAGGAGTACCTGGCAGAGGTCGAGGGCTTGCCGCAGCCCGGAGCGGTGCGGGCGCTCCGGGAGGGGATAGTGCTCGAGGATGGGAGGACCGGTCCCGCAAAGGTGGCGCTTGCGGCCCCAAACGTGCTCCGCATCGTCATCCATGAGGGCCGTAACCGTCAGGTGCGCCGCATGTGCGAGGCTGTCGGGCACCCCGTCGTGCGCCTCGTCCGCACCCGGATCGGGCCGCTCACGGACCGCCGGCTGCGGCCGGGCCAGTGGCGTGAGCTCAGCCCCGGGGAGGTGAGGCAGCTGGCCGAGGCTGCTGGGCCAGCCAAGCCGGGTGGGCCAGCCAAGCCGGGTGGGCCAGCCAAGCCGGGTGGGCCAGCCAAGCCGGGTGGGCCCACCCCAACGAGAGGTTCGAGAGCCCCGAGGCCGAACCTGTAGGCTCCCCGCCCATGCCGAGTGCGCGTGACCTTGCAGGCTTTTTCGGTCGATCTGATCGATGGTGGTGACGGGGCGCGCCCAGGTCGTCGGCCTGGGCCTGATGGGCTCGTCGATCTCCGGTGCCCTCAGGGCGAACGGGTGGCATGTGACCGGGCGAGACGTCGACGCGGACAGGGCCGCACGGGCAGCCGGCATAGGCGTGGTCGACTCGCTCGGCAGCGACAGCTTCGCCGACGTCGCATTCGTGGCAACTCCAGCGTCGGCTGTCGTCTCAGTCGTCCACGACCTATTCTCGACCAGCCAAGCCTCGCGGCTCATCGTGACCGACATCGCAGGGGTCAAAGGCTCGATCGTGAACGAGCTTTCCTATCCACGGTTCGTCGCTGGTCACCCCATGGCCGGCTCGGAGCAGGAGGGCCCCGATGGAGCCGACGCCGAGCTGTTCATCGGAGCCACCTGGGTGCTCACGCCCACCGAGATCACCGATCCCGCAGCCTTCACGACACTTCAATCGATCATCGCCGCGATCGGTGCCGACGTCGTCGCGCTCTCGCCGGACCGCCACGACGAGCTGGTGGCGGTCATCTCCCATGTGCCTCACCTGACCTCGGCCACGCTCATGGGCCTGGCAGGGGAGTCGTCGCTCGACCATGCCGCGCTCATGCGACTGGCGGCCGGAGGGTTTCGGGACATGACGCGTATCGCAGCCGGGTCGCCGGCGATATGGCCGGATATCTGCCGGGACAACGCCGGCGCGATCGTGCCTGTGCTCGATCGTCTCATCGAACAGCTGAGCGCTGTTCGCCGCATCGTCGCAGAGGGCGACTGGCTGGCCCTTTCGGAGCGCCTCGAAGGCGCCCGCACCGCGCGCCAGAACCTCCCGCTGCGCGGAGCTCGTCCAGCAGCTGTCGCGGAGCTCCGGGTGATCGTGCCCGATCGTCCCGGCGTGCTTGCCGAGGTGACCACTCTGGCCGGCGAGCTGGGCGTGAACATATTCGACCTCGAGATCGCTCACTCGGCCGAAGGGCCGAGCGGCGTGCTGGTCCTCGTGGTCGACGCGGCAATGGCCGAGCCGGTCGTAGCCGCGTTGCGCGCCCACAGCTACCGGGTGGCATGGACGACGGCCAAGTGACAGCTGTGCCGGTCATAGCGATTGACGGTCCGGGGGGTTCGGGCAAATCGACCGTGGCCCGTGCGGTCGCGGCTCGCCTTGGCTACCGCCACCTCGACACCGGCGCCATGTACCGCGCGGTGACGGTGCTCGTGCTGCGGGCCGGCGTTGCCGGCGACAGCGCCGAGGCCGCTCAGCTCGCGCAGTCGATGACGCTCGAGCTTGGCCGCTCGGTCCTGTTGAACGGCGAGGACGTGACAGCGGCGATCCGCGCTCTCGAGGTGGACGAGGCGGTCTCCTCCGTCGCCGCGAACCCTGCCGTACGCGCCAACCTCGTTGCGAGGCAGCGGGCCTGGCTGGACGGCGGGAGAGGGGCAGTCGTAGAGGGGCGCGATATCGGGAGCGTCGTCTTCCCCGACGCCGCGCTGAAGGTGTACCTCACGGCGGACCCGAGGGAGCGAGCGCGAAGGCGCCTCCAGCAGGTAGGTGAGTGGGACCCCGGCAGGGAGTCGGTGCCCGTCGAGGAGGCCTCGGCGCTGCTTTCGGCCCGAGACGACTTGGACGCGACCCGCTCGAGCTCGCCTCTCGTAGTGCCAGACGGAGCCAAGGTCGTGGACTCGACGGGGCGGTCGGTGGAAGATGTGGTGGAGGAGGTGCTCTCCTACTTGTGACCCGAGAAGGATCGTCAGCTGGGCCGAGCCGCGGCGCTCTGCTGGGGTACATGGTCGCGCGCGCCATAGCGGTGGGCGTCTCGCGTGCCTACCTGCCGGGGCGCGTGACCGGGCGCGAGAACCTGCCCGAAAGAGGGGCCTACCTGGTTGCTCCCGTGCACCGCTCCTATGTCGACTGGTTGATCGTGGCTCGTATCACCGGCCGGCGCCGGCTCCGCTACATCGCCAAAGCCGAGATCTGGCGGTCCAAGCCTCTCGGGCGGATCCTCGAGGCGCTCGGAGTCTTCCCGGTCAATCGGGCCGGGACCGATCGGGAGGCACTCGAGAGATGCCAAGAGGTGCTCGCCGGGGGCGAGCCGCTCGTGATGTTCCCTGAAGGTACCCGCCGATCCGGGCCGCTCGTGGAAGACCTGAGGGAGGGCGTTGCCTACCTGGCGCTTCGC
>JAKACA010000162.1 GCA_021796455.1 Actinomycetes bacterium | reverse complement strand
GCGCAAGAAGGAGCTGCTCGACACCACGTTCAAGAATGCCGCCGAGCAGCTGAACCGCCATCGGCTGCGGCGATCCTCCGACCTCACGAGCCGTGCGGTTGCCCTCGAGCAGCTGCAGGCGGCGCTGGGCCTGGCCCAGGCACCGCTCCGTATCGAGTGCTACGACATGAGCCATCTGCAGGGAACCGATTACGTCGGCTCGATGGTTGTGTTCGAAGACGGGCTGGCAAAGCGCAGTGACTACCGGCGTTTCAAGGTGAGCGCTGTCCAGGGCAACGACGACTACGGTGCGATGCACGAGGTGCTCACCCGCCGGCTCCGCCACCTGTCGGCAGACCTCCGGGATCGCCCCGGGCCCGCTCGCGAAGGACCTGGACGAGCTCCCGACACGAAACCGGCGCCTGATCCGCGCAACGACCCTGAGCCCGCGCTCGAGGCGATCGGAAAGCGCCGGCCACCGCCGTCGCGCTTTGCCTACCCGCCGCAGCTCCTGCTCCTTGATGGCGGTAAGGGTCAGCTCGGCGTCGGTGTCAAGGTCCTCGAAGAGCTCGGGCTCTCGGACAAGGTGGCGGTTGCCTCGCTCGCGAAGCAGTTGGAGGAGGTCTTCGTCCCCGGCCGCTCGGAGCCGGTTGTGATAGCGCGTGACAGCGAGGCGATCTACCTCCTCCAGCAGGCACGAGACGAGGCCCACCGGTTCGCGGTCTCCTTCCACCGCGAGCTGCGCAAGAGACGGATGGTGAAAGGTGCCCTCGACGGCATCCCGGGCCTCGGGCCGAGCAGGCGCAAGCGACTGACAAGCGAGCTAGGGGGAGTACGGGCGGTGCAAGCCGCGACGCTCGCGCAGCTGCAGGAACTGAGCTGGCTTCCTGATTCTGTCGCGGAGGCGGTCTATCGGCATCTGCGGGCGCGCTCGAGCGACCATCCGGGCGACCACAACCACATAGGCCCACGCGGGTCATGACCGACTCGGGTGGGCCGGCTCGGGGTCGGGTGTGGCAGCTTATGGGCAGCGCGACCGGGGCCCCGAGCTGGGACGAGCTGGCTCCCTGGTGGAGGGAGACTTTCACTCACGGTGCCGACCTCGAGTACGAGCAGCAGATACTCCCGCTTGCGCTGTCGCACCTTGCCGGACGCAGGCGGATCCTCGACCTCGGCACAGGCGAGGGTCAACTTGCCCGGCGTCTCGTCGAGAGTGACAGCAGGAGGGTGGTCGTGGGCCTCGACTCGTCCGCGGCACAGCTGGCCAACGCCCGGGCCGAGGGCGGTGGCCCCAGTTGGGTGCGAGCAGCCGGGGAGCGGCTTCCCTTTGCCGACGGATCCTTTGACGCCGTGGTGTGCTGTCTCGTTATCGAGCATGCCGCTGACGCCGACGCGGTCCTCGGCGAGGTGGCGAGGGTTCTCGACGGAGGTGGGCTCTTTCTCCTGCTGATCAACCACCCGATCGTGCAGGGACCCGGCAGCGGGCTCGTGGACGACACCATACTCGGGGAGCGGTACTGGAGGATCGGTCCCTATCTGCAAGAAACCCGCAACCTCGAGCAGGTAGACAGCGGTGTCCAGGTCGCCTTTGCGCACCGCCCGCTCTCGCGCTACATCAACCCGCTCGCCGACAGCGGCCTGTTCCTCGCCCGCATGGAGGAGCCGGAGCCACCAGCCGAGTTTCTCGCCGGCTCGCTCGACACGGACTTCGAGCGGTCGATGCCGCGCCTGTGCCTTCTCAGATTCGAGAATCGCTGACCGCTCAGGGCACTGCCTGGTGAGAGAATGCGAGAGAGATGACCGAGTACCTATTCCTCGTCGGCATGTCAGGAGCCGGGCGGTCGAGCGCCGCGGCCGTGTTCGAAGATCGCGGCTGGTTCGTGATCGACAACCTCCCGCCGGCCCTCCTCGGGCGAGTGGGGGAACTGGCAAATCAGCCCGGTGGCGAGTACGAGCGTCTCTGCCTCGTGTCGGGCCGGGGCGGCTACGAGGGGCTGCCGGAGCTGCGACCGGCAATCGAGCTGCTGAAGTCATCTGGTGCACGCGTCCGCCTCCTGTTCCTCGAGGCCCCCGACGACATCCTCGTCAGGCGGTTCGAGGGCAACAGGAGGCGCCATCCAGTCGAGATAGAAGGTGGCGTCCTCGAGGCGATAAGGCGGGAGCGCGAGCTGTTGAAGGAGCTGCGCGAGGACGCCGACGTCGTCATCGACACCGGGGAGCTGAGCGTGCACGACCTGCGGGAACGCCTCGTCGATCTCCTCGAGCGTTCCGACTCAGAAGGAGGCATGGATACAAGTGTCGTGTCGTTCGGCTTCAAGCACGGCCTGCCCATGGATGCCGACCTGGTCTTTGACTGCCGCTTCCTGCCGAACCCGCACTGGGTGCCCGAGCTTCGGGCTCTTACCGGCCGGGACGAAGCCGTGCGCGAGTACGTGCTGTCGAGCGCGGACGCCAAAGCTCTTCTCGAGCGCCTTGGGGACCTGCTCGAGCTGGTCCTACCCGCTTACGCGAGGGAGGGGAAGTCGTATCTTTCCATCGCCGTCGGGTGTACTGGCGGCCAGCATCGCTCGGTCGTGATGGCCGAGGAGATCGGGGCGATGGTCCGGAGCATGGGCTTCGACCCGACCGTGCACCACCGGGACATCGAACGATGAGTGGAGGAAGGCCTCAGGCCTCGTCGGCCGGGGGAGCAGCCGCCACGACCCTTCGGGCCTCGGGGCCGGACGTAGTCGCGATCGGAGGTGGTCATGGCCTGTCCCAGACGCTGCGTGCGGCCACGCGCTACGCGAGACGAGTCACAGCGATCGTCTCGGTCGCTGATGACGGCGGCTCCAGCGGGCGGTTGCGAGCCGAGCTCGGGATTCCAGCCCCGGGCGACATACGGCGATGCCTCGGAGCGCTGTTGCGCGAACCGGTGTCGCCGCTCGGGGCCGCGCTCGAGCACCGTTTCGATTCGGGCGCGCTTGCCGGGCACGCTTTCGGCAACCTGCTCATAGCGGCCCTTGCGGCTTCGACCGGGGGCTTCGCCGAGGGAGTGGCGGAGGCGGGGCGCCTGCTCGGCGCCCTCGGATCCGTGCTGCCGGCGACGGTCGCTCCCGTGGACCTGAAAGCGAGCGGCGCGTTCGGAGAGGTTGACGGCCAGGTGCAGATCATGGCGACCTCCGGCGTGCTACAGCTGTCCCTCGTACCTTCGGAC
The DNA here is from genome assembly GCA_021796455.1 of Actinomycetes bacterium. GTDB lineage: Bacteria > Actinomycetota > Acidimicrobiia > Acidimicrobiales > Bog-793 > JAKACA01. The sequence continues at coordinate 4,035 of JAKACA010000162.1, read as the reverse complement.
GCAGCAGCCCCAGCTGCTGCCGTGTCGGCACTGCGGGAGGCCGACCAGATCGTCATCGGTCCCGGGTCGCTGTACACGAGCGTTCTCGCGGCCTGCTGCGTGCCGGCGCTTCGCGACGCGATCGCCACGAGCGCTGGCCAGCGCATCTATGTCGCCAACCTGCGAGAGCAGCACCCGGAGACGGCGGGCTACGACGTCGCGACGCACCTGGCGGCCCTCGGTCGTCACGGGATCGCGTTCGACCTGGTCCTGGCCGACCCGGGTGCCCTCCCGATCGGGACGCTGCCGGCAGGTACGCGCTTGGTGCTCGCGGAGCTCGGAACCGAGCGCTTCACCGCTCATGATCCGGCCCTTCTTGCCTGCGAGCTCGAGGCACTGTTCGGCCGCCGAGACGCTTGCGAGCCGGAGCAGGCTCTGCGAGCATGACCGAGCCGCGCTTGAGCGCCTCGGTCGAAGGCGCGCGCCCAAATTGGGTGCCGCAATATGGCGCGAAGGGGAGACGAGATGGCCGTGAGGGTCGGTATCAACGGTTTCGGCAGGATCGGGAGGAACTACTTGCGCGCGCTACTGGCGCTCGATTCCCTTGGCAATGGATCCGACATCGAGCTCGTCGCGGTCAACGACATGGTGAAGAAGGACGTGCTGGCCTACTTGCTCGAGCACGACTCGACCTATGGCCGGCTCGGCCATGAGGTGGAGGAGACCCCGAGTGGCATCCGGGTCGCCGCGCGAGACGTTGCGCTGCTGAGCGAGCCCGATCCAAAGGCGATCCCCTGGGGTGATCTCGGAGTGGAGGTCGTGGTCGAGTCGACGGGCCGCTTCACGACCCGGTCGGCTGCTGCGGCGCACCTGCGCTCCGGCGTGTCCCGGGTGATCATCTCGGCGCCGTCAGGTGACGCCGACGCGACCTTTGTCGTCGGTGTCAACGACGCCGACTTCGACCCTGCGGCCCACGTCGTCGTCTCCAACGCGTCATGCACGACGAACTGCCTCGTGCCGATGGTGAAGGTCCTGGACGAGGCTTTCGGTCTCCGCCAGGGACTGATGACGACAGTCCACGCGTACACAAACGACCAGCAGCTGCTCGACCTCGGCCGGGACAACCTGAGGCGAGCGAGAGCTGCGGCGGTGAACATAGTCCCGTCCACGACCGGGGCTGCGAGAGCCACCAGCCTCGTGCTAGAGGCGATGAAGGGCCGCCTCGACGGCCAGTCGCTGAGGGTCCCGGTCGTCGACGGGTCGATCACCGACCTCACAGCTGTCGTGGGAGCCGCAGTCACCGTCGACGAGGTCAACGGGGCGTTCCGCTTGGCCGCCTCCAGCGGTCGCCTCGCAAACGTGCTCGACTACAACGAGGATCAGATCGTGTCGAGCGACATCGTGGGGCGGGCGGCCTCCTGCACCTTCGACTCCACCTTGACCATGGTGATCGGCCTCGACGACTCCACGACCCTCGTCAAGGTCCTCGGCTGGTACGACAACGAGTGGGGGTACGCGAACCGTCTCGTCGACCTGTGCCGTGTCGTAGGCGCGCGGTGAGGACATCACTGCCGGTCCTCGAGGATCTCGGCGAGATAGAGGGAAAGAGCGTCCTTGTCCGCCTCGACCTCAACGTCCCGATAGGCCTCGACAGCTCCGGGAGGCGGGTGGTGACGGACGACTTCCGCATCCGCTCCTGCCTGCCGACGCTGCGGTGGCTGACCGATCATGGAGCCAGGATCACTGCTTGCTCCCACCTCGGACGACCAGACGGAGCTGCCGATCCGCGATATGACCTCCAGCCGGTGCGAGAGGTGCTGGACGAGATGCTCCCCGGGGTGACCCTGCTCGAGAACCTGCGCTTCTCGCCCGGGGAGAAGGGCAACGACCCAGCCTTCGTCGCTCAGCTGGTCGAGGGCCAGGATCTCTATGTCAATGACGCGTTCGGCGTATGTCACCGCAAGGACGCCTCCGTAGTGGGTCCGCCGAGGTTCCTGCCATCGGCTGCCGGCCGTCTCGTCGAGATGGAGGTGTCCCAACTCGGGAGCTTGCTGGACGCGCCGAAGCGCCCCTTCGTGGTGATCATCGGCGGAGCCAAGGTCGCCGACAAGCTCGGCTTGCTCAGCGCACTGGCAAGGCGGGCCGACCGGCTCCTCATCGGCGGAGCCATGGCATTCACCTTCATCTCTGCGATCGGCGACTCATCTGGTGCGTCTCTCGTCGACCCGTCCAAGCTCGAGGCGTGCAGGAGCCTCTTGCAGCGGAACGAGAACATCCTCCTTCCAGTTGACTTCGTCGCCGCCGCGCCCGGGGTCGAGCTCGAGAAGGATGACCTGTCGGGGCTGGCGCGCGACGCGCCCGAGTCGGGCATCGAGCTCACGGGACCAGACCAGATCAAGATCGTCGGGCGGTCGATCCCGGCTGGTTGGACTGGCTACGACATCGGACCTGCGACATCGGAGCTGTTTCGTGAAGCCGTCATCGAAGCCTCGACGGTGCTGTGGAACGGGCCGATGGGCGTCTTCGAGGACCGGCGCTTCGCGGAGGGTACGAGAGTGGTCGCAGCGGCAGTCGCGGACTGCCCTGGTCACACCGTGATAGGCGGAGGGGACAGCGTCGCGGCAGTGCATCGCTACGGCTTTGCCGGTCGCATAGATCACATCTCGACTGGCGGCGGGGCCTCCCTCGAGCTTCTCGAACACGGTGATCTCCCGGGACTGGTGGCGCTTCGGGAGTCGTGGGCCGGGCAGTCGGCTGCGTCCCCGTCCGGACCGGGGTGACGGCGTGGCGCCCCCGGCTCGCGAGAAGCTCGTCAGTGGCAACTGGAAGATGCACCACAACCACTATGAGGCGATCCAGTTCGTGCAGAAGCTCTCGGCGATGCTGCGCGCGTCCCCGGTCCCGCCAGGGCGGGCGGTATCGCTGCACCCGAGCTTGACGTCCTTGCGCTCCGTCCAGACGGCCGTGGACTCAGACGGGGTGCCAGTGGCCCTCGGCGCGCAGACGTGTCACTTCGAGGACCGCGGAGCCTTCACCGGTGAGGTGAGCGCGGGGATGCTGGCGAAGCTTGGTGTCCGCTATGTGCTCGCAGGGCACTCCGAGCGACGGGCATACGCGGGAGAGACCGACGAGATTGTCAGGGCCAAGGTGGACGCGATACTGCGCCACGAGATGACGCCGATCCTCTGTGTCGGAGAAACCCTTCCCGAGCGCGAAGCAGGTGACGCGACCGCGAAGGTCGTGAGGCAGCTGGAGGCAGCCCTGGGCGGGCGAGACGGCTCCGTCGTCGGTCGAGTGGTGATCGCGTACGAGCCGATCTGGGCTATCGGGACTGGGCAGGTGGCGAGCAGTGACGACGCGGAGGACATGGCTGCCTGCGTGAGAGGGACAGTCAGGCGCCTCGTGGGCGCCGAGGCTGCGCGAGCCGTCCGGGTGCAGTATGGCGGATCCGTCACCGCCGACAATGCTGGTGAGGTCATGTCGTGCGACAACGTCGACGGGGTGCTCGTGGGCGGGGCAAGCCTGGATCCGGAGGCGTTCTCGGCGATCATCCACTCCGGTGGCTGATCCATTGAGCGAGCTGCCCTGCCCTGAGCCGGGGTATTTGCGGCTTTTGCCGGTGCTAGCCTCACGGAGAGCCCAGCGGGATCGCCGGCATAGAGCGACGACCTGCAAGTAACTGATCGAGGAGAGCGCCTCAAGTGTTGACCGACGCCCTAGTGGTGATCGATGTGATCGTGGCCGTTGGCCTTGTCGTGCTGATTCTCCTCCACAGCGGCCGCGGGGGAGGGCTCTCAGACATGTTCGGCGGGGCCGGAGGGTCGTCTGCCGCTGGATCGACGGTGGCCGAGCGCAACCTCGACCGCATAACGGTAGTTTTCGTCCTACTGTTCGCCTTCATCACAGTCGCGCTGTCGCTTCGTTGGGGCGGTTGAGAGGGAGGCGACTCCCGGCTCTCGTGCTGGCGCTCGCGCTTCTCACAAGCACGGCGGCGTGCTCGACCTCGAGCTCCGGAAGCTCCACGACCACTTCCCAGTCGACGACCCCGGTCTTCGC
>JAKACA010000161.1 GCA_021796455.1 Actinomycetes bacterium | reverse complement strand
GCGTCCCTGCAACTTCTCGCCGCGAAACAGTATCTCTCCGCGACGAGGCCGCAGCAGGGCACTCACGGTCGCGAGCAGCGTCGACTTCCCTGCGCCGTTCGGACCGACGACGCAGGTGATCCCACCGACGCGCACATCGAAGCTCACACCGTGGAGAACATCACCGCCTCCGTAGCCGGCCACGACGTCGTTGAGGCGCAAGAGCGGCTCGCTTGTATCGGCGTCGCTCGCCTGCGGGATCTCCTGGCTAAGCGTCATCATCTGCCTCCTCTACCGAGCCGAGGTAAGCATCGAGCACGCGCGCATCAGCGCGGATCTCGGCTGGCGGGCCGCTCACGATGGCACAACCCATATCCATGACCGTCACCTTGTCGCAGAGTCCCATGACGAACTCCATGTTGTGCTCGACAATGAGAAAGGTGGTGCCGCTCTTGTTGAGCTCGATGATTCGGCTTCGAATCTCCTCGATAAGGGTGGGATTGATCCCGCCGGCCGGCTCATCGAGGAGGATGACCGCCGGGTCGGAGATGAGGACGTAGGCAAGCTCCAAGAGCTTGCGCTGGCCGTAGGAGAGGATGCCGGCCTGGCTCTCGGCCAGGCGAGTGAGCCCGACGAAGGCGAGGAGCTCCATCGCGCGCTCGTGCTCGGCAGCTGAAGCGCTCCCGCGAGCGACGCTTCGAAGCCAGCTCTCTTGTTGCTGGGTTGCCACGAGCATGTTCTCGAGAACCGTGAGCCGGGAGAAGATCCTCGTGAGCTGGAAGGTCCGTCCGAGCCCGAGACCGAAGATCTGGTCTGGCTTTGCGCCGGTGACCTGCTTACCCTTAAAGGACACCTGGCCCGAGTCCGCACGCACGTAGCCGGTGATGACGTTGAACAATGTCGTCTTGCCTGATCCGTTCGGACCGATCAGCCCGCCGATCGAGCCTTCCGAGAGGGTGAGCGAACACCCGGACAAGGCTTGCACGCCGCCGAAGGCCTTCGAAACACCGTCCACGACGAGCAGCTCGGTCATTGCATACCAGTTGTGACAGCTGGCACGTCTCCCGCGACGTCGTCACCGACGACGGCGTCTCCCTTTGCCGGCAGGACTTTCTCCCGCCGTTGAGCCAGGTGGACGCGGACGAAGCGGCGCCAGTCGCCGATCGTCGGGACGAGCCCGCGCGGCATGAAGAGGATCACGAGCAGGAAGAGAGCTCCGTAGATGATCAGGTACAGCGAGCCGACGGAGTACTGGATCGTGAGGTACTGCTCTATCGGCTCGAGCAAGAGCGCCCCGAGGAGAGGTCCCGAGATGGTCCCGATCCCGCCGAAGAATGTCATCAGCGCGACCGTGATACCAAAGACCGGGTCGAAAGCGTACTGGGGGTAGACCTGCCCGATGAAGAAGGCGAAGATCGCTCCGCCCATCCCGGTCACGAAGGCCGAGAGGACGAAACCGAGCATCTTTATCCGCAGCACCTTTACCCCGAGCCCGCGCGCCCGGTCCTCGTCGTCGCGGATCGCGAGAAGATGGAGGCCGAAGCGGGAGCGACGGATCCCCCAGAAGAGCAGCACCGTGAAGACGAGCACGGCGAAGGCCACGTAGTAGAAGGGGTCGTTGTAGGTGTTTCCCACCCAGTTAGGAGTGGGGGGGAGGAGGCCGGCGGAGCCGCCGGTGAAGCTGAAATTGTATGCGAGCAGCTGGAACACGAAGAAAATCGCGATCGTGATCACGACAAAGGTGTGCCGGCGCACCCGGAGAGCGATGAAGCCGAACGGAACCGCAATTATTGCGGCGATGAGCCCGGCCAGCGGCACCAGCCAGAATATGTCGCCGCTCGGCGCCATGTGAGCGTCAAGGGCGATCACCGTAAGGGCATAGGCCCCCGTGCCGTAGAAGACGCCGTTGCCGAGCGAGATGTAGCCGCTGTAGCCGGAGAAGCCGTTCCACGCGCTCGCGCTCGACATGAAGATGAGGGTGAACACCCCGATCGAGGTGAACGTCGGGTTCCCCTCGATGACTGGCACCAGCGCGAGCAGTACGAATATGACGCTCCACACGCCGATACCGATGCGCCGGACCATCCTGCTCTGGGCGGCACCGAGCGGTGCTGGGGCGCCGGCAGAAGATGGTTGGGTGCTCATTCTATTGGGCGCGCGCGGCCTGGCGCCCGAAGAGGCCAACTGGCCGGATTGACAGGACCGCGACAAGTGCCAGGAAGAAGATGACCGTCGCCCAGTCAGGGGACCAGACGACGGCAACGACGTCTTCGATCACAAGCATGAGCACCGCCGCCGCGAGCGCTCCGCCGATACTTCCGAGACCACCCAGCACCACAATGACAAGCAGACGGGATATGAGGTCTTCGGCGCTGTTCGCGTTGAAGGAGTTCGTCGCGCCGTAGATCATCCCACCGGCTGCCGTCACCGCAGTGCCGATGCCGAAGGTGATTGTCGACACCCTCCGCACGTCCACCCCGACGAGGCTGGCGGCCGTGCGGTCCTGCATCGCCGCCCGCACGCTCGCTCCAAAACGCGTCCGGTAGAGGACGACGTAGAGGGCGGCAAGCAGGCCGGCGGCTAGCAGGAACCCGAAGATATAGATATAGGAGAGGTAGACACCGAACAATTCGACACTTTGCGTCACGTACCAGGCATGCAGCGCAAAGTAGTTGGTTCCGTACACGATGTTGAGGACACCCTCGATGATGAGGAACACCGCGTACGTGACGAGGATTGACATCGCGATGCGTTCCTGCGCCTTCAGGCGACGCAGGAACGCCCACTCGACAGCAATGCCGACGATGAACAGAGCTGGAATGGTGATGAAGAGCCCGAGGAACAAGTCGATGCCGAAGTGCGCCTCGAGGCTGTAGCTCAGGTATGCCCCAAGGATGACGAAGATTCCCTGGGCGACACTGATCACCTCCATGACCCCGAAGATAAGGGTCAGCCCCGATGCCATGAGGGCATATACGCCCCCTGTCAGTATGCCGTCAATGATGCCAAGCAACATGGCGAGATAGCCGCCTCAGCCGCCCTGGCCCCATACCGGCTTGGGGTACAGGATTGTCTTGACCGATCCAGGAGCGCCCTTGGGAAGGATCTGGACGAACTTGAGGTGTTGCCACTGGAAGATGTAGGTCCCACCGAAGGTCTGGCCGACCGAGTTGAACTTCACCGGCCCCTGCACGGTCTGGATGGTGTGATTGCCGTGGAGCCAGGAGATTATCTTCGCGTTCGAGATGCTGTGGCTGCCTTTGACAGCTGCCGCGAGCACCTCGCCGGAGCTGAAAGTTCCGCCGATCTCCCCGTTCATGCCATTGAGCGTGCCCCCGAACTTCTTCAGATACAGCTTGGTCATCGCGTGGTTGAGCGCGTTGTCAGTGCTCGGGAACCACTGGTCGGGGACCATGATGCCGCCGGTGTTTGACGCGCCGACAGCCGACACGAAGGAGCTCCCTGAGTCGGGTCCACTCGTCGCGATGAATGCCTTCGGGTTGTAGTGGGTCTGCTCGAAGGCCTGCATGAAGGCGGCGACCGTCGACGCGTCGACGGAGCCGAGCACGACTACCTGCGCGTGGCTGGCTGCCACCGCGTCTGCGATCGGCGTGTAGTCAGTCACCTCGGCCGGGAAGACCTTGTAGTAGACGGTGCGGATGCCCGCCTTCTGCATGACCTTTTGTGCCGGCGGGATCATCGGCTGCGTGAAGGGGTCGTTCGACGTCGCGTAGGCAACTGTTGTCGGGCGCTGCTTCTTCGGCATCGTCGCGAGCCACTTCGCGAACGGCAGTAGCTGGCCGATGACCGGCACGCTCACGTCGAAGTAGTCCCTGTAGTGGGCGGCAAAGGCTTCGGGTCCGCCACCTGCACCATCGATGAGCGCGTAGCCGAAGCGGTGTGCGACCTTTTCCGTCGGCACCGTGAACAGCGTCGAGAAGGGCCCGAGTATGAGCTGGACGTGGTCCAGCGTGATCAGCGTCTCGTAGTTCGTCACCAGCTGGGTGAGGCTCGATGCATCGGAGAGGATCTTCAGCTGGATCGGGTGGCCGAGCAGTCCGCCGTGAGCGTTCTGGTAGTCAGCCCAAAGCTCGTACCCCTGCTTGAAGGCCTGCCCATATGCCGCGTTGTCGCCCGAGAGCGAGAGCGAGACGCCAATCAGGACAGGCGATTGCTTGTGCGGTGCTGCACTTGCGCCGGCTACTCCGGCGCTGCCCAGAGCGGCGAGCAGGAGCCCGCCGGCAAGAGCGATCGAACCTGCGGCATAGCGCCTCCGGCTCAGCTTTCCATCTCTTTGTCGTCTCACGACATCAACCCCCTTGTTGGTCGGTCCCAGTGGTTCCAGGTACCGAGTGTGGCCCCCAGTCGCCCCGGTCCGAGCGGCCGAAGCGTAAGTCTGAACAACCGATTGCAGACTGTCAAGTCGCCCCGCTGCATCGTTCTCCCGGCCCCTTCTCTCCCGGCCCCTTCTCGCCCCGCCCCGCGTAGCGCGCCGGAAATCGGCGCCGGGCCCCAGTGATGTCCTAGCGCACTTCCGGCGCGGCCTGCAACGTCTCGGCCAGCCAGTCCGCGGCGAGTGGGCGCGCTTGGTACCAGACGTTGTTGCAGACATGGACACCGTCGTCGAACACGACGGTGGAGACCGGGCCACCAAGTGCTGCCGCGACTCTCGCTGCCTCGGCTGGAGGTGACGCCGGGTCCTTTGCACCGTAGATCTGCAGCACCGGGACACGTACGTGTGCGGCGACGCCGGCGAGGGTGATCTCAGATAGCACGGCCTCAGCGTTGGGTCCCATGTAGTGGAGCACTCCGGCTCGGGAGAGGCGGTCCAGGTGGGCAAAACGCCCGGCGGGACTGTACCAGCTGCTCATCGAGACGACAGCCCGAACGCGCTCGTCGGAGGCCGCCGCCCGGCAGGCGAAGAGGCCGCCGTAGGAGATCCCCGCGACCCCGACCTTTCCCGGATCGATGTCGGCGCGATCCAGCAGCGCGTCGAGCATCGCGTGGACCGCTACCTCGTAGTCGGGCCGTAGCTTCATCTCGAAGCTCACGAGTCCCTGGCCGGGGCCGTCGAAGGCCGCTATGGCGAGACCTCGCTCTACCATGTGCTCCGCGAGGTTGAAGAGCTCCTCCTTGGTGGAGTCGGCTCCGGGGAGCAAAAGCACGAGGGGAGGTGGCTCCGGGGCGTTCGGAACTCGGAGGTATCCGTGGAGCTTCACCCCCTCGAAGCTCACGTCGATCATCTCCATCGGAGGGTCGAGCAGAGGTGCCGCCCGCTCGAAGCACTGCGCAGCCGCCTCGAGCGCGGTGCGGAGCTGGGCTGGCTCATGGGCGAACAGGAAGCTCGCCCAGTGGTAGAAGAGCCCGGCCCGGACGTAGGCATCAGCGGCCGTCCGGAGGCGGCCCGCCGCAAGCGCGTCGGCGGCTCTCGCGAGGTGCTTCTCGGCCCACCGGCTCCAGGTAGCGCACCACTGCTCATAGTCGCTCACCTCGGCCCTTATCTGGTCGAGCTCCCACGGAGACACGTAATTGGAGGTGATCCGCCAGCTGAACCGCCGGTACATCGCCTCGAGCCGCTCGTCTGCCTCGTCGACCATCTGTCCCCCTTCGAACAACTCAGCGAGAGCTCCTGCGCAGTCTCGGCCACGAGCTGTGGCACCGCCAGCCGCGCCCAGATGGCACAGCATCTGGCGTAGCGTTTGGCACCTTATCTCGCTTGACACCGTCGCATGGCGGTGTCACAGTCGTTTGCACTTGGGACACCGGGAGGCCTCGGGTGCACAGGAGGAGATTCGCGTGGATGGCACGGATACCATCGGTTGGATCGGCGCTGGCCGGATGGGTAGCGCCATGGCCGCTCGCCTCCTCAAGCACGGATGCGACGTCGCTGTCTACAACCGAACCTCCTCGAAGCTCGAGGCCCTCGTCGCCCTAGGGGCAAAGCCCGTAGAGGCCGTCTCGGAGCTAGCGGCCCGGCAGGTCGTCTTTGTCACAGTTGCATCGTCGGAGGACCTCCTCGGGGTCCTCGACGGGGACGGTGGCCTGCTGTGCCAGGAGGAGGCGCCTCAGGTGATCGTCGACTGCTCGACGGTGTCGCTGGAAGCCTCCGCCCGAGCGCGGGCGCTCGCCGCCGAGCGGTCGACGGTGCTGCTGGCTGCTCCTGTCAGCGGCAACGCAAAGGTGGTGAAGGCCGGACGGCTCACCATGGCTGTCTCTGGTCCGCGTGCGGCCTTTGACTCCGTCCGTCCCTACCTCGAGCTCATGAGTGCAGGGGCCACCTACGTTGGCGAGGGCGAGCTTGCCCGCTTGGTCAAGCTCTGTCACAACCTGATGCTCGGAGTCGTGACTCAGTCCTTGGTCGAGATCACCGTGCTCGCGGAGAAAGGCGGCGTACGACGGCAGGACTTTCTCGAGTTCCTCAACGACTCGGTGATGGGTTCCACCTTCACCCGTTACAAGTCACCCGCTATCGTCAACCTCGACTTCGCGCCGACGTTCACGACCAGCCTCTTGCAGAAGGATCTCGATCTCGGGCTTGCCGCGGCCCGTGCCCACAACGTTGCGATGCCCGTTGCAGCCCTCGTCCACGAGCTCGTGAGTGCCGCCGTCGGTGAGGGCCTCGGGGACGCCGACTTCGCGGCCATCTTGCAGCTCGAGGCCCGGGCCTCCGGCCTCGAGCTCAAGAGCGAGAACGCGGTCGTAGACGACGGGCTCGGGACACGCACAACTGCAGGGACGTGAGCGGACCCGACCTAACGCACTGACGCGATGCCCAGCGCTCGTGGGCAGGGCCTGAGCTTGTTCCGAGGCGGCGCCGGAACGGAGGGGATCGCGACTACACCCGGCAGGATCGTAATGACGCCTCGCTCTCTCGACGATGTTGCAGGGGCCCGCCAAGGCACTCGCCGACCTAGGAGCCCAGCGCCCGATCAGATCGACGTCTTGGGAGCCGCGCCGTGCCGGGGGCCGCGCCATCCCGGGAGCCGCGCCATGCCGGGGGCCGCGCCATGCCGGGGGCCGCGCCATGCCTCGAGCCGCGCCATGCCGCCGGGGCGAAGGTCACTTAACGGCCGAGCCAGCTCTCTCCATGTCGGGCGCCTCCCCGACGGGCGAGGCGTCCCTGCCAGCGGCACCTGGCCGGCTGGAGCCCCGCGAGCCAGCGGCCGCGAGCTCCTTGGCGCTCGCCGCCAGCCTGCGACGCGACCCCTTGCCTGCCGGTCCCGGGCCGGCTGGCACCGGTGCGGTCG
>JAKACA010000018.1 GCA_021796455.1 Actinomycetes bacterium | reverse complement strand
GCTGTGGCATCTTCGGGCACCCTAATACCCTGACCGGGACGGCCGGCGACCTTTGTAGAGCGCTCTCCGTCCAGCCATTTGTGGGACAGCGATCCCGCCGGCGGCTCGCGCCGCCCGGTGGGACCGCTGTCCGATTGCGTTGAGCGGGTTCTGAACTCAGGTGGTCGATCGCTGGCTGGCCGAGACGCTTGGTGCAGCAGTGGTCCCACACTTGCCGGGACGGGCGCACCGCTTGGTCAATCCGGGCGCTTCCGCCGCGACGATCTCCTCGACGTTCGCGCAGGTAGCCTCCGAGTCCCGTTCGAGGCCTCTTGGCCCTCCATCTGCCATGACTGAACCCGATACTGGGTTCTCGTCAGGGCCACCCTCTCAGACGACACGATGGACCGACTCGACGCCAATGTGATCTCCCCGTTCACCGAGGAGCGGGGACGGCCGCCTGCCACTTGAAGCGTGCGGCACCGGCTTACGGGACGAGTCTGCGTTGCCCTCCCAACGGGGCTCGAGTCCGTGCGACCAGCATGAAAGGGCGAGCCAAACTGTTTGCGGACCTGCGCGTAAGTGACAAACACCCTGGGAAGAGGGCGTGTCGTCTGACCGTCAGTTACGACTAAATACTCCTCGTGACCGGTCGTTGGGTCACGCTCTGGTCACGCCACCGGTCGGATCGAGGCTTCGGCCATGCGGACAATGCTCTTGGCGGCCGGTGGTCCCGGCGGCCGGTGGTCCCGGCCCCGGCGGCGGTGGTCCCGGCGGCGGTGGTCCGCCCACCTCGGCGGCCCCCGCCTACCCCGGCGGCCCCCGCCCACCGCCCCTGGGTGGGTGAAGGGGTCGTATTTGTCCCGCCGGACCACCCAGGGCCAGCCGGAGCGGCCCGTGGATCGCCGCTCCAGGGCTCTGAACTGGGCTCTCGGTACATCGCCGGGTCGTGCGCAGCGCTGGCGAATGCTTGCAGCGGTAAGTCGGTTGGCGGAACGCTGCGGAACTCGCACGTTCGGGGCCACCGCAAAGGGCATCGAGCACGAAGTACCGGCATGGGTCATCCTGAGAGCACCCGCCGCGTTGCTTGGCTCGAATTCTCGTCCCAAAGTCGGCGTCAACGTGGACAATCACCGCTTCGCAGGATCGGTGAGCTCAGTGAGTAAGGCGCGGACTCGGCGGTCGATCGCGTCGACGATGGGCCGGACAGCGTCGACCGGTTTGCCGGCGGGGTCTTCGAGGTCCCAGTCGAGGTAGCGCTTGCCGGGATAGTAAGGGCACGCGTCGCCGCAGCCCATGGTGACGATGACGTCGGCAGCTCTGGCCGCCTCGTCAGTGAGGGGCTTGGGAAACTCTTGTGCCGGATCCAAGCCCCGTTCGCGAAGGATGGCGAGGACGGACGGGTCGAGCTGGTCGGCGGGTTCGGACCCGGCTGAGCGGACATCGACCCGGCCTTGTGCGTAGTGATCAAGCAGCACTCGGGCGGCAAGGCTGCGACCGGCGTTGTGGACACAGAGGAACAACACGACGGGGGTATCGGTCACGGTGTTCCTTCCCGTCCGGTGTGCTCTGGCGACGGGTAGTAGCGCCTTCGAGCCCACAGGGACACATACACCAGAGTGACGAGGACGGGAACCTCGATGAGAGGGCCGACGACGCCCGCGAGAGCTTCACCGCTCGTGACTCCGAACACGCCGATGGCAACCGCAATAGCCAGCTCGAAGTTGTTGCCTGCAGCGGTGAACGCCAGGGTCGCGGTCCGCTTGTAGGGAAGGCCGATTGCCTCGCCGAGAGCGAATGACCCGAACCACATGACGGCGAAGTACCCCAACAGAGGCAGAGTGATGCGGGCCACGTCGGCGGGCCGAGAGATGATGGTGTGGCCTTGGAGGGCAAAAAGGATGATGATCGTATAGAGCAACCCATAGAGGGCGAACGGGCCGAGGTGGGGTAACAGCTTGGTCTCATACCATTCCCGACCCCGGGTTCGTTCGCCGACGGTGCGGGTGAGGAAGCCGGCCACAAGAGGGACGCCGAGGAAGATGGCCACGGTCTCGGCGATCCGCCAGACCGACAGGTGCAGGCCGACCGTGCTGAGACCGAGCCACCCAGGCAGCACTTTGAGGTAGAAGTAGCCGAGGAGCGCGAAGGCAACCACCTGGAACAGCGAGTTGATGGCCACGAGCACCGCGGCTGCCTCCCGGTCTCCGCCCGACAGGTCGTTCCAGATGAGCACCATGGCTATGCAGCGGGCCAGGCCGACGATGATGAGCCCGGTCCGATACGCGGGCAGGTCGGGCAACAACAGCCAGGCCAGCGTGAACATGACCGCGGGACCGACCACCCAATTGAGCACCAGAGACGAGACCAGCATCCGTCGGTCCTTGGTGACCGAGCCGAGCTGGTCGTAGCGAACCTTCGCGAGCACCGGGTACATCATCACCAGCAGACCGATGAAGATCGGCAGCGGTGTCCCCGAGGTCACCTGGATGGCGTTTAGGTGCTTGTTCAGGCTCGGGATGGTCCGCCCGAGGCCGATGCCGACGGCCATCGCCAGGATGATCCACACAGGCAGGAACCGGTCGAGGAACGACAGCCGTGCGATCACCGGTGCGTCCGGGGTCTCCCCGCTCCGCGGGCGCTCGGAAACGATGTCGCTCACGGCACATCTCCGGTGCGGGCTGGCTGAGCGGTCAGCAGCACGAGGCGGTTGTTCTCGACGCTTCGGGGCTATCGTCTGTTGCCTCGGTGGACGAGGCTTCACGGCACCGGCCGTCGCCGCAAGGCCCGGCAACGACCGGGGCGTCGGCGAGGCGCCTCGTCGCAGAACCAACCTCCCGGGTCGTCTCGACCTCGAGGCCGAGGTGTTTGAGGGCACGGAGAACGCCATCTCCCCGGGTCGAGGACTCGTGCTCGATGAGCGCGAGCTTCAGGAATGGCTCGGTGATGGCGAAGTCGGCATGTGCCGGACGGAATTTCGCCGGTTCGGCGGCGCACAGCTTGCAGTACGGGACGATCGCTGTGCCCGGGTCCGAGGCATTGAGGGCGAGATGCACGCGTGTCATTGGTGGCTCCTGCACATTGATGGCTGTCGATGAGACTATCATCCACATATTGACCCATGACAATCGGAGAGTCTCAATGCCCGCTCGGCTTGCTCAACCATTGGACCGCCTTGACGAACTGTGCTGCAGCCCCCTCACAGATGCTCCGCTCTCGCCGACCGAGGCCGCGGTGTTGGCACCCGTCCTTGCCGCCCTCGGGGACCCCGTCCGCCTGCGCCTTCTCTCGCTCGTCGCCGCGAGGGGCGAGATTTGCAGTTGCCACCTCGAAAAGCCCCTCGGGAAAAGCCAGCCAACGATCTCCCACCACACGCGGGTGCTCGCCGAGGCGGGCCTCATCGTCGGCGAGCGGCGTGGCAAGTGGATGTGGTGGACAGTCGTCCCTGATCGGCTCGCCCTCCTCCGGCGGCTGCTCGGCGGAGCGTGACCGGGGAGGCAGGCCGATGACGACGGGCGGTTCGGAGGTCCCGCCGAGGCGGGCCTGCCTCCTGTCGGTCGGGGGGCACGGTCTCGTAGATGGTGCGGCGCCCGCGGCCTGCCCACCGCCCAAGGGTGGGTGAACGGGTCGTATTTGTCCCGCCGGGCCACCCAGGACCACCCGGAGCGGCCCAGGACCACCCGGAGCGGCCCAGGACCACCCGGAGCGGCTCGTGTGGATTGCCGCCCCCAAAGCAACCAGCCAATCAACCAGCCAATCAACCAGGCGACGCGGGCGTCGACGGGATTGTCGCCCGAGGTCGGGCATGCCACCAAGCTGGCAACCAATGTGCCATGTGAGCTGGACTTATGCGAGCACCCCCAACGGGATTCGAACCCGTGCTACCACCTTGAAAGGGTGGCGTCCTAGGCCGCTAGACGATGGGGGCGGGGGCCGCCGAATGGCGGTCGCGAGGAGTGACTGACGATACCAGCGAGGCGGTACAGCTCAAATCGGCGTGAGTACCGATCTCGCCGCTACTGAACGGCCGCGGTGCCGAGCTCACGGTTGGAGCAGCCACGTCGTTGCCTCGGCTCCGTCTCGAATCTCGACACCAAGGCCGGCCAGTTGATCTCGGATCCGGTCAGCCTCCTCGAAGCGACTCGCGGTCCGGGCCTGCCTTCGAGTCTCGAGCATCGCCTCGACAAAGGGTCCGATGACCTCGCGCGGATCACGCAGGCCGCTGTGGCTGACGCGCCCGAGGTCGACGACTAGCGCCCGGAGGCTCGCACGTGCACGCTCCATTGCGTCACCGAAAGGGATGTCGGTCGACCAAGCCGTTATCTGAGCTTCGAGTTCGAGCACCTGGCCGACAGCACCGTCGATGTCCCGTCGAGCCAGCGCCTCTGCGAACTCACTTTCTCGCGCCCTCACGAGAGCGATCAGCGGCGAGTCGGCGTGGGCCGGCGCTGGTGCCCCCTCCAGACCTGGGTCTACCTGACCGTCGTTGGTGGAGCGGTCCGCGCGGGTCGTCGCGACACTTATGTCCAGCGATGTGGCGCTCTTGACCTGTCCGCCCGTCGAGTTGTGAGCGACGTCGCGCGCGAGATGCTCCGCGGTTTCGAGGATCTCGTCGATCCCGATCACTGACCCGGCCGGAAAGGCGCGGGACCGCCCTGACGCCCTGACAGTCACAACTCCGAGGCCGGCGACGGTGCCGGAACGCTTGGCGAGATCGAAGGTGATGGCTGTGTGCTCGTCTACTCCGAGGACGAACGTACCGGACTCTAGTTGGCTCTCCAGAAAGGCCAGTCGCCGCTCGCCTAGGTAACAGAAACGGGTGTCATGCGTGCCGCCTTCGGCGTTGTTGTAATGGGGGATCACCGCCGCATGCAGCCCGAATGTTGCGATGAGGTCGAGACCGTCAACCCAGTAAGGGTCCTCGCCAGCTTTGTAGATCTCGTAGACCGGTACGACTCTCGCGCCGAGAGTGAGGGCGGCGGCTGACGAGAATGTGACGCCCCCGCCGTGGGTGAGGATCTCGGTGAGCACCGATGGGACTACCGTCGAGGTCCATTTCCGCAGGGCGTAGGTAGGGCTGCCCGGTCCGGCGAAGACATAGCGGGCACGACGAAGGGCGGACAGCAGGCGCTCGTCGGCGAATGGGTCATCGGCGGTCGCGGACCAAAGCCCGACGTTGGTCTCGGCCTCGGCAGCCGTAGCCGAGTGCCTGGAGACGTCGATCGTTGCTTGCAGGCTCTCGGAGAAGTAGCGCCGTATGCGCTCGCACAGCTCAGCGGCGTTCTCCTGGAAGGCAAAGGGCGTGTCGAGTAGCACGGCCGGCACCGGGGGAGGACCCAGGCGCTCGAGCATCGCTCGGTGCACCTTCACCATCGTCGGCGCGGTCTCTCCCGATCCCATGATCGTCAGCAAGCGGGGCGCCGAAGCGCCGTCAGGGCCGGAACCAAGCGGAGGTGATGCCGGTGGGACCTCGTTCAAGGCCCAGCTCCGGGCTGTGGTGTGCCGTCCCAACGGAGCCCCCCGAGGGGCTCGCCCCACGGGTCGTCCGGGATGAGGTCGTCGGCACCCGGTACTGCTTCGGGGAGACCAGAGCAGAGGAAATCGACGAGCTCACTTTGGAGTCCGGACAGGTACTGGTAGTAGAGCATCTGGACCGGCATCGTCCCGCCGAAAGCGTCCATGTCCTCTCGAACGTCCAAGGCGGTTCCGAGCACGAGTCGGACATCGTTCAGCGCTGTCATCCACCGCTGCAGCTGAACGGGGTCGAGCTTCTTGGCGTTCGCCGTCTCGGCAAGAGTCTGAAGCGCCTCTCTGTGGTGCTCGAGCAAACCTGGTCTCGCCATGTGCACGTAGTTGAGCTCCGCTTCGTCGTCTCGGGTGTAGGCGGGTGGGAACAGTCGACGGAGTGCGCTCGGAACTACCGGGGCGCTCCCAGTCATCGGAGCCTCTGGCGATCCGTAAGGGCCTACCATCTCTGCGGCAGCGTCGATCACGACGGAGCTGTCCTGGCCGGGGCCGCCAGTGGTGCCAGCGGCGATGGTGGCCAGCATTGCTTCTATCTGCCGCGGGAGCTCCCGCAACAGCGCGCGCTCAGGAGCGCTCAGGCGCACCACGCAGCCTCCAGGCTGGCTCTTGTCGGCAAGGATCCGCTTTTTCATGTTCCGCTTCGTTCCATCGTGGCCCAGAGGCCGTGCTGGTGGAGCCGGTTCACGTCCATCTCGGCCCTCTCCTTCGGTCCGCTCGACACCACGGCACGTCCTTTGTAGTGAACGTCCAGCATGAGCTTGTGCGCCCTTGCTCGCGAGTAGCCAAACAGCTTCTGGAACACGAAGGTCACGTAGGTCATCAAGTTGATCGGGTCGTTCCATACGACGACGAGCCAGGGCAGGTCGACCTCGATTGTCTCATCGGAGGCCGGCCGCTCCACCTCGACTGGGGCCGTCGTCTGCGCTGTGGCGGAAGAGCCGGTCTCTGTCATGTCGCCCCTGTCACAACCGACGGAGTGCCAACAGGGATGCGGACGGAATCTCTCTTGCCCCCGCCCCCGCCGCCCGGGCCGCGGCCGCCGCCCCCGCCGCCCGGGCCGCTGCCGCCGCCATCGCCGCGCGTCTTCCCGGCACTGGTGTCCCCGACCCCTGGTGTGTCGTAGCGGAGGAGGTGCTCGTGCAGGGAAAGGTAGAAGGCAACGGCTGCTATCCACAAGGCCGCCACGCCGGCGATGTGGAACTCGATGACGAGGGCGTTGTCATGGAGGAAGTACTGCAGGTAACCGAGCACGCCCTGCAGCACGAGTAGCTCGAAGAGCCAGTAGAGACGGCGGAGCACCACGGCTGGGAGCCCTGGCCGCCGGAAGGCGTACAGCGAGGCCAGACATAGCCCGATCAAGAAGATGGCGACGTCGGCATGGGCTTCGGCAATATCCCGGAACGCGATCGGAATGCGTTGTATTGGCTGGCCCGGGCTGCTCGGGGATCCGGCGTGGGGGCCCGCGCCGGCCACGATGGTGCCGACGCTGCATACGACCCCCAGGGTGGTCACAAGGACACGAGCGAGCCACCGTAGATCCGATGGCACGAGCGACGCCGACTCGCTCTCGCTGTGAGCGGCATCGACCCCGCTCCGGTGGTAGAAGACGACGGCGTCGGCCAGGATGACGATGGTCAGCAGGAAATGGCAGGCAACGAGGTAGGGGTTGAGCCTCGAGAGCACGACTATCCCGCCGAGCACTATCTGGGCTCCAACTCCGGCGACAAGGCCGCCGCCGAGCCAGCACAGGTCGCGCCGCCGGGGTGAGCGGGCCAGAGCCGCCAGGAGGGCGACTCCTGAGAGGATCGTGATGACGATCGTGATGAGCCGGTTGACGAACTCGACAAGTGGGTGGAACGAGACGTTCGCGGTCAGCTGGTGGTGGTAGCACGAAGGCCAGTCCGGACAGCCGAGCCCGGAGCCTGTGAGCCTCACTGCCCCTCCCGTGATCATCAAGAGGGCGTAGCCGATCACGGAGGCAAGGGCCACCTTGCGGACAGCAGATGGAGAGATCGGAGGGAGTCGCACCTGAACCGATGGTACGCGATGTGTGGCGCCAGTCGAATTCGGCGCGGCTCACCTCCCGGCCTTAGGATGGCCCAAGTGGCCCAGACTGTCCCGATCGTAAGTGGGAGCCGCACCCTTGGCAGTAAGCTCAGGGGTTTCGTAGCTCTCACGAAGCCTCGTATCATCGAGCTCCTGCTCGTCACGACGCTTCCCACCATGGTCGTGGCGCATCGCGGCCTGCCTTCGGGCTGGCTGGTTCTCGCGACCTTGATCGGAGGCACCCTCTCGGCTGGTGGCGCCAATGCCACCAACATGTTCCTCGACCGGGACATCGACGCGATCATGAAGCGGACCAGCAAGCGACCACTCGTCACCGGGGTTGTCACTCCAGCTGAGTCGATCGCATTCGCCTGCGTCCTCGAGGCAGCCGCCTTTCTCGTGCTGTGGAGGTACGTCAACCTCATATCTGCCGTTCTCGCCCTCTCTGCGGCACTTTTCTACGTGTTTGTGTACACGATCCTGTTGAAGAGGCGCTCCGCGCAAAACATCGTCATCGGCGGAGCCGCCGGAGCGGTGCCCGTGCTCGTCGGATGGACTGCGGTCACAGGCCGGATCGCCTGGGCACCGGTCGTGCTGTTTGCTCTGATCGTCATCTGGACGCCTTCTCATTTCTGGGCGCTCGCGGTCAAGTACCGGGACGACTACGCCGCGGCCCACGTGCCGATGCTGCCGGCGGTAGCTTCCTTCGACCGGGTGTCGCGGGAGATCATCGCCTACTCGGTCGCTCTTGTCGGGGTTTCCCTGCTCTTTGCGGCAGTGGCACACATGGGGGTCGTCTTCTGGTCGGTCGCCCTAGTAGCCGGTGGCTTCTACGTCGGTGACGCGCTGCGCCTTCGTCGGGATGGCGGGTCCGTCAAATCCGCCATGCGGCTGTTCAAGTACTCGATCACGTACCTGACCGTGATCTTCGTCGCGATGGCAGTGGACGTGCTCGTGCGCAGTCGCTAAGTGGGCTCCTGTCGATCTTGCTTGCTGAAGCTGCTCCCTCACTCCCAACGAAACGTGGCCGCGGCGAGAGCAGGGGCAGCGACTGCCCAGAGAGCAAGGACGATCCAGCACTCGACCGGGACGGCTCCCGAGGAGCCGGCGCCGCCCAGGCTTGTTTGCAGCGCCCTAGAGAGGGCCGCAGCGGGCAGCGCTCTGGCGATGATGGCGAAGCTGCCCAGCCGGGTTATGGGGAAGACGACCCCGCCGATCAGGAGAAGGACGATATAGAGTCCGTTCGACAGAGCGAGGTTGGTCTCAGCTCGGAAGCTCCCGGCCATCGCGAGGCCGATCCCTGCAAAAGCGATGGTCGCGAGCAGCTCGGCGGCAGCGGCGAGGCCAGCTGAGGCATGGGGGCGCCAACCCAGTCCGTACGCCAAGGACACGAGCACGACAACTTGGACCACCTCCACCGCGACCACCGACACGATCTTGGCGCAGAGAAGCCGTTGCCGGCCGAGAGGTGTCGCTCCCAGTCGCTTGAGCACGCCGTAGCTCCGCTCGAAACCCGTCGCGATCCCGAGGCTCACCATCGCAGTGGACATGACGGCCAGTGCGAGTATCCCTGGCGCGAGAAAGTCGATCGGCCGGCGAGCACCTGTGGGAAGGACGTGAACCTCGGAGAAGAACACGAGCAGGAAGGCCGGTATCCCGATCGTGACGAGGAGCGTCTCTCCCCGCTGCAGCGTCATCGTCATCTCGGCGACGATCTGGGCTCGAAGTGCCCGCATCCTCAAGCAGTCCGATCCCGCTCGCCCACGAGCCGGAGGAAGACGTCCTCGAGCCGCTCGTGCCCGGCGCGGAGATTGCCGAGAGCCGCGCCCCGCTCCGCCAACCAGGCGGTGAGGGATGCCAGGAGCTCCGGGCTGAGAGTCGCGCCGACGAGGTACTCGCCAGCCGGTCCCTCTCTCACCGGCGCTCCAAGGCGCGCTGACAGCCCGGTGACGTCCAACTCAGGTGGTGCCGAGAACCGCACCTGCGAGGTGCCCTCGGCGATCTGCTGAGGGGCACCGGCGGCTATAACCTCGCCACCGCTGATGATCACTATCTTGTCGGCGAGGCGTTCCACCTCGTCCAGCTCGTGGCTGGTGAGCACTACACATGCCCCTTCGTCGCGAGCGGCGGCGATGACGGAACGCACGGCGAGACGACCCGCAGGGTCTACTCCAGCGGTGGGCTCGTCGAGGAAGACGACCTCGGGTCTGCCGAGAAGGGCGAGCGCAAGGGCGAGCCGGCGCTGCTCGCCGCCAGAGAGGCGTTTGAATGGCGTGGTCGCGACGTCAGCCAGACCGAGAAGGCCGATCAGCTCCCGTCCGTCTCGCGGTTTGTCGTAGTACGAGGCAAAGAGACGCGCAGCGCGTTTGGCGTTCATCATCGGGTAGAGCCCGCCTTGCTGCAGCATGACACCCATGCGGCGAACGAGCGAGTTGTGATCTGCGAGTGGGTCGAGACCCAGCACCCGAACGCTTCCAGAGCTCGGCCGGCGGTAGCCCTCCAATGTCTCCACGGTGGATGTCTTGCCGGCCCCGTTCGGCCCGAGGATCGCAAGCACCTCGCCCGCAGCTGCTGTGAACGAGACATTCGCCACCGCCAGGAGCTTTCCGTAGGTGACACGCAGGTCCTTGACCTCGACGGCGAATGCCGCGTCTGTAGGCGGTCCCTTGGTCCGGCTGTCCCCCATCTTCAGCGCCGCGGCGACTCGAAGCGGTAACCGACGCCCCGGATAGTCGTTATGAGGACGGGATGGGAGGGGTCAAGCTCGATCCGCGAGCGGAGCCGCTTTATATGCACGTCGAGGGTCTTGGTGTCGCCGACGTAGTCGAGACCCCAGACGCGGTCTATGAGGGAATCGCGAGTCACCACCCTGCCAGCATTCGCGAGGAGGATCTCGATGAGCTCCCACTCCTTCAGCGGGAGCCTCACCTCGTGGTCACGCACGATGCATTCGTGGCGCGAGAGGTCGAGTCTCACGTCGCCCACCTCGAGGATCTCCTCGAGGTGGGCGACTGGCGGGCGCCGCTGTCCGACCGGAACCTGTTGAGCCGAGCGGGTGTCGCTCGTCGCGTACAGGTTCTGGGCTTCGCCGGCTTCCGTGCCTTCTTCCGATCTCGTCGTCCCTGTGACGGCGAGGTCCGAGCTGGGTGACTGCTTGGACTGTCGCCGGAGAACGGCCCGCATACGTGAGACGAGCTCACGGAGCCGGTACGGCTTGGCCACGTAGTCGTCTGCACCGACCTCTAGTCCGACGACCGTGTCGAGCTCGGTCGACTTGGCCGTCACCATGATGATCGGGACGTCCGATCGGGCACGGATGATGCGGCACACGTCGATCCCGGACATTCGAGGCAGCATCACGTCGAGAAGCACGAGGTCGGTGCTCTCGGGGTCGAACAGCTCGAGCGCTTCGATCCCGTCGCGAGCGACGGTTATCGCGAAGCCCTCTCTCTCCAATCCCACCACAAGTGCGTCCACGAACGACTCTGCATCCTCGACGAGGAGGACTCTTGTCGGTGCTGCGGTCCTGACTGTCAAGCGTCGCTCCTCGGCTGGAGGGGCAGGCGGAACGTAAACGTCGAGCCCTCGCCTTCGCGTGACTCCACGTGCACGCTGCCTCGGTGGTTGGCCGCTACGTGGCGAACGATAGCCAGGCCGAGGCCGGTACCGCCCGTCGAACGGCTGCGGCCCTGGTCAACACGGTAGAAGCGCTCGAAGATACGCTCCAGATCTCGCGTGGGGATGCCGGCTCCGCGGTCGGTGACAGTGATGAGGACCTCGTCATTCTCGGCCCGCCCGCTGCAGACCACCTGTGAGCCCATGTTGGAGAACTTCACCGCGTTCTCGAGCAGGTTGTAGATAGCCGAGGTGAGTTGGCGCCGATCGCCCAGTACCGCGACCGGCGGATCGGGCTCGTCCAGGACGACCTGGATATGGAGCTGCTCAGCCGGGGCCCGCACGCGCTCGGCAGCTTCGGCCATCACGAGGTTTACGAGCACCGGCTCGCGGGGAGGGGACTCCTCGTTCTCGATCCTAGAGAGATCGAGAAGGTCGTCTATCACCCTGCTGATGCGGAAGGCCTCGGTGTGGATGCGCTGAGCTAACCGCTGTGCCACTTGTGGTTCGGTCTCTGCCAGGAGAGTCTCAGCGAGCAGCCCGAGCGCTCCCATCGGTGTCTTGAGCTCGTGGCTGACGTTAGCGACGAAGTCCCGGCGGATGCCCTCGAGGCGCCGTCGCTCCGAAACGTCATCTATGACGGCCATGACCCCGAGCACTCGCGACCCGCTGTCGATGCTCTCCGTCCGCACCACGAGCGTTCGCCGAGGTGGACCGTAGAGCTCGAGAGTCCGCTCCTCCGTCGCGCCGATGGGTGTCGATTCGAGCAACTCCTCGACCGCTTGCGCCGCCAAGGCGTCACCGTGGCGGCCGCTCATGAGCGCGAGCGCGTTCTGATTGGAGAACACGGTCTCTCCGTGCTCGTCGCGGATCAACACGGCTTGGGGTAAGGCGTCGAGCGCTCGCCGGATCCGGATCGTCTCCGAGCTTGCCTCGTGCACGGCCTCGACGGCGCTGTCTGTGGCCCGCTCCAGGTAGGCGAGACCCTCCTCGACGCTCTTCGGCTCGCGAGCCGGCGGATCGGCTCCTAGGCGAGAAGTCAGCGCCGCGATGCGCTGGCGCAGCGCTCGGGTGCCGCGACGGTCGCCGATGATGAAGACCAGCCAGAGCGCGAGTGCGACGGCCACGGCTGTGATCACGACTTCGGGCACGCTCACGTGCAGCACGGTGGCCACTACTCCAGCTTGTCAGCATGCTGGGAGAAGTCTGCGTTTTGATATATACTGAAAACACTTGTCACACAATGACATATCATGGTACTGTTGGAAACAGTCTCGGCCTCCCCGGCCCTTTGTCGCCTGATGCGCTTCAGCGCTCGAACATCGGAGGTCGGTCGTGGACCGGTTCATCAGCCACTGGCTA
Organism: Actinomycetes bacterium; assembly: GCA_021796455.1. Lineage (GTDB taxonomy): Bacteria > Actinomycetota > Acidimicrobiia > Acidimicrobiales > Bog-793 > JAKACA01. Next base: position 21,584 of record JAKACA010000018.1, on the reverse strand, counting down.
CTGTCGGGCAACCCCATCGTTCCCTTTGACCCGACTTCAAGCGCCGTGCCTGGCACGACTCCTCTGGAGACGCTCGCGAACGGCATCGGCTGGTGGGCCCTCATGGCGGCCCTCGTCGGCGTCGTGCTCGGCGCGGCTGCGTGGGCGCTCGGGAGCCACACGAACAACTACCAGTACTCGAGCGCTGGCCGACGCGCAGTGATCGTGTCAGCGATGGCAGCGCTCGTGATCGGGGCAGCCCCTACGGTCATCAATTTCCTCTTCAGCCAGGGCAAGCTCTTCTGAGTGCCGCCCAGGTTGTCTCGATGGCTCCGGTGGTCGGCGAGGGGTGGCAGCGATGACGCTCTATGTCGGCCCGCTCGTGGGCGGCGCTCCGGTCGCCCCCGCGTCGCTGCTCCCCAGCCCGACGGGATTGCTGAAGCAGCTTGCAGAGGACTTGATCTCGGGCGCGTTCTCGACGTTCTCGCAGTGGGTGGCAAAGGGTACGGTCTGGCTCCTCCACGAGGCGTGGGCAGCGCTGTCAGCCACGAGCGAGCCAGTGCTGGCGGGCAGTGCCTTCTCAGCCGAGTACCAGGTCATGGTCCTCATCGGTGCAGCCGTGGCCCTGCCGCTCCTCGCGCTCGGCGTCATCCAGTCGGTTGCGCGCCAGGATCCGAGCGGGCTCTTGCGAACTGCCTTGCTCCGCCTCCCGATGGCGCTCCTTTTGACTGGTGTGGTAACCGAGCTCGTGACGCTCGGTCTCAGCTTCACCGATCAGGCGAGCGTTGCGCTCTTAAGCGCCGGGGGAAGCTCAGCCGCTCACGCTTTCGCCAACATCGAAGCCGCCCTTGCGCCTGGTGCTCCGGGCGTCTACGGCTTTGGAGAATTGATCCTTGTCGTAGTGGTCGCGCTGGTGAGCTTCCTGCTCTGGGTCGAGCTCGCAGTCAGATCTGCCGCGGTGGCGGTGGCGGCGATGTTCCTCCCGCTCGCCCTTGCGGGGCTGGTCTGGCCTGCGACGTCGCATTGGGCACGCCGTCTCGGTGAGACTCTTGCAGGGCTCGTGCTCATGAAGCTTGTGATGGCAGCTGCGCTCGCCCTAGCCGGTGGGGCCCTGGCAGCCGGTGCCGGCGGTGTATCGAGCATCGTCGAAGGGGTGGCTCTTCTCGGTCTGACAGCCTTTGCCCCCTTTGCCCTCTTCCGGCTCATCCCGATGCTCGAGAGCGGGGCCGTGAGCCACCTCGAAGGTGTGCGCCCAGCACAGGCCGTAAGGCATCAGGCATGGTCGCTGGCCTCGGACGGCGCGCGAGCGCTCGGTGACGGTGTCCTCGGCTCGAAGCCGGGAGCTGTGCCGGGCTCGACCTCGGCGGACGTGGGTGGCCTCCTGGCGGGGGCTGCTGCGACGGCTGCTTCGGCGGGGGCTGCTGCTTCGGCGGGGGCTGCTGCGACGGCCGCTTCGGCGGGAGCTACCGCAGGCGGTTCATCAGCAGGGAACGGAGGCGCCGGTGCTGCGGGAGGCGCCGGTCCAGGAGCGGCCGCGCCACAGGGCCGATCTTCGGCCAAGCGCGGGGAGAGCGGTTGGGCGAGCTACATCGTCGAGAGATCACAAAGGAGCAGCAATGGCACCCTCTGATTCGGCAGCCGCTCGGTACCGTCTCGGTCCGCGTAGCACCCGGGGCCTCATCGCCGGGTGGCGAGCCGGGCAGATCGCGTGCGTCGCAACCGCGCTGATTATTGCTGTCGGGCTGCTGCGGTCACTGGGCGGAGCCGCCGGTGGGATTCTGGCCTTCTCCGCGGTGGCGGCAGGTGTGGCCGTCGCGTCGTGGCCCGTTGGAGGTCGAACGCTCGAACAGTGGGCGCCGGTCGTGGCGCGCTTTGCCCTTCGCGGCCTCGCGGGTCGGCGCGGCCGCGTGGGGCGGCGCGACCTCGCGCTTGCCCCGCCCGGGAGGCGCCCCAAGGGGTCGCTCGGCCAGCTCGAGCTGGTAGAGCTGGCCGAGTCGCGAGATCGCAAGGCGTCACCTGCACCCGGCTCTGCCAAGAGAGGTCTGCCCGGCCCTTCCCACTCGGCACGAGGTGGAGGTGGACCGGACACCGCAGGCGAGCCAGCCGGCATCGGTGCGATCAACGACCGCTCCTCGTCCACCTGGACTGCAGTGATGCCTGTCGGCGGCACGGGGTTTGCCCTTCTTGGGGAGGCCGAGAGAAGCGAACGGATCGGTGCATGGTCAGGAGTGCTCGCAGCAATGGCGAGAGAGACATCCGGGCTGCACCGGCTGCAGTGGCTGTCGAGCATCTATCCCGCGTGGCTCGACGGAACCCTGGCTGCGGACGGGACGGGCCCACCTGGAGATCACTACGCGCAGCTCATCGAGGAGGCGTCGCCGCATCTATGGGCTCACGAGGTCTACGTCGCTGTGACGTTGCGTCGCAACGCCTCGCTGAGGAACAGCTCGCAGGGCACCGCCTCGATGCTGCGCGAGCAGCTGTCGAGCCTGGAGGAAAGGCTTTGTAGTGCAGGCCTCTCACCGGGCCAAGCGCTCTCGCCCCGGTTGCTTGCAGGTCTAGTCCGCCGGAGCTTTGCAGTGACCTCGTCGACCCTGCCCACGGCTTGGCCGTGGCCGGTAAGTGTCGACGACGGGTGGTGGCGACTTCGTACGGACGCTTCATGGCATGCGAGCTACTGGATCGCCGAGTGGCCACGTTCGCAGGTGGGCGGGGGTTTCTTGCTGCCGATGCTTCTCGAGCCGGGGCTACGGCGCATCGTGTCGGTGACGATGGCGCCCGTGGCGGCCCAAAAGGCGGTCCGGAGAGCCGAGCGAGATCGTACGGAGGGCACAGCGGACGTCGAGATGCGGCACCGACACGGCTTCGCGGTGACGGCGAGGGCTGTGCGCGAACAGGAGAGCCGGCAGCAACGCGAGGCGGAGCTGGCCGAGGGCCATGCCGGGTACTACTACTCGGGCTACGTCACTGTGACAGCAGACGATCCGGAGGAGTTGGGGCGTGCCTGTGCGCGCCTCGAACAGGCGGCAGCTCTCGCACAGCTGGATCTCCACCGACTCTTCGGGGCCCAAGAGGACGGCTTCTGCGCTACGTTGCCAATTGGGCGGGGATGCAGGTGATCAAGTCGAGACTCCCGGCGCACGAGGCTACGACCGCACAGCTCGGTGCTGCCTACCCCTTCGTGGCGTCGCGACCGCTCGGCGTCAGCCGCGTGTTCGTCGGTCGTGACCTCGCCGGCGGGCCGTTCATGCACGACCCGTTCGCGCTTTACGCCTCCGGCGCTCTGACGAACCCGAACGTGGCGATTCTCGGTCAGATCGGGCGGGGCAAGAGCGCCCTTGTGAAGAGCTATCTCTACCGACAGGCGGCATTTGGGCGGCAGATAGCAGTTCTTGACCCGAAGGGCGAGTATGGCGGGCTCGCGGCGGCGCTCGGCGTCGAGCCGATAGTGCTCTCGCCGAGCGGGGGCGTGCGGATCAATCCTCTCGACGACGCCGGCCTGGCAGGAGGTGGCACCGCGGACGTCCGCCACCGCCGGCTCGTACTGCTCGGCTCTCTGGCGGAAGCCACGCTGCACCGCCGGCTCACCCCCCGCGAGCATCTTGCCCTCGATCTCGGGCTCGACCATGCTGCCGCGAGGTGCTCGGTACCGACGCTCAGCGCCGTCGTGGACGCCGTTCTCCGGCCCGATCCCGACGCCGGACTGCCAATCGGAGTGACGACCGAAGTTCTCGTGACCGATGGACGTGACGTCGGCCTGGAGCTGCGTCGCCTCGTCGGCGGCGATCTCGCGGGCATGTTCGACGGCGAGACGACCCCGACAGTCGCGACCAAGGGCCAAGAACGTGCCCCGTCTTTGGCATCTGGCTCGACACGAGCTCAGCACGATGGCCCCAGGGCTCTCATCGTCGACCTCTCGCAGGTGTACCACTCCGAAGCCCTGCCCGCCCTGATGGTGTGCGCGGCTGCGTGGCTCCAGTCCATGACGGGCCTGGAAGAGACTCAGACCCTGCTCGTCGTCGACGAGGCATGGGCAGTCCTGAGTGATGTCGCAGTCGGTCGGTTCCTCCGGTCGTCGTGGAAGCTCGCGAGGGCTCGCGGCGTCGCCAATATCGCCGTCTGTCACCGAGCCAGTGACCTGAGCGCGAGTGGCGCCGCCGGGAGCGAGGAGGCGCGCCTCGCCGAGGGCCTGCTGGCCGACTCCGAAACGGTCATCTGCTACGCGCAACCCGCCTCGGAGCTGGAGCCGTTGGCCGGGGTGCTCGGCTGTGAGGTGAGCGATCTCGCGTTTCTTCCGAGACTTCCCCGTGGTGTGGCTCTCTGGCGGGTGGGGGGCCAGTCCTACCTCGTCGAGCACCTTCTTGCCAGGCACGAGAGCGTCATGGTCGACACCGATGCCCGTTTCCGCCAAAGCATCACCGCCTAGGCGCCGCGGGGGCGGGACCCCGGCGGGTGGGGCCGGACGAGCGCCCAAGCCCTCCGGCTTGCTCCCCGATCTGCTGGCCGGCCTGGGAATTCTCGTCGTCCTCGTCGCCGCCGAGATCCGCCGACTGAAAAGTGATGCGCGGGCGGGCGGGCATCTGCTGGGCACGGTCGCGCTCGTGGCATCGGTCGTGGTCGTGGTCGCGGTCGTCGTCACGATTGGCCTTGTCCTTGGTCGCCGCAGGATGCACCCGAGCGCGAGGGGGCTCGCTGGCAGCTCCGCGGTCCAAGCCACGAGAGCGCGCAGGGCACCGGAGCCGGGCTGGGCAAGCCGCAGCGACGTGAGGGACTTGCAAGTGGATGCCCCGCCCGGCAACCGGATCGTGCTTGGTGCCCATGGTCGGAGGCTCCTCGCAGCAGAAGCGAGCCAGTCGGTCCTTGTCGTCGGTCCGACCCAGTCGGGAAAGACGAGCGGCCTGGCCATCCCGGCGATCAGGGAGTGGGCCGGCCCCGTCGTCGCGACGAGCGTGAAGTCTGACCTTGTTCGCGTGACCCTCGAGGATCGACAAGGCCGCGGCCGCGTGCAGCTGTACGATCCGACCGAGGCGACCGGGCTCACGCCGACCAGCTGGTCGCCGCTCTCGGCTGCCGGCACCTGGGCCGGCGCGAGGCGGCTGGCATCCGCGCTCTGCTCGGTCGCCAGAGCAGATGCGGGCAGCGCCATGGAGGACGCGGCTTTCTGGTATGCGTCGGCCGAGAAGCTGCTCGCGCCTCTCCTCTTGGCGGCTCGGTCGTCAGGTGCCGAGATGACCGATGTCGTACGCTGGATCGACGAGGAGGAGATGAGGGAGCCACTGCTTGCTCTCGAGCTGGCGGGGGTTCCAGACGCGGTTCGAGCTGCCCGGACGAGCTTTGGGAGAGAGGAGCGTCAGCGGAGCTCGGTGTTCGCGACGGCGGAGACGATCGTCGCCGGTTTCGGTGATCCGACCGTCGCAGCTTCCTCGAGGGGCGCGGGCCTCCAACCCTCCGACCTTTTGGACGGCGGAGCCGGAACGCTCTACTGCTGTGCGCCCGCGCGCGAGCAGGAGCGCCTCCGGCCCGTGTTCGTGGCTCTCCTGCGGCAGGTGATCGATGCCGCATTCGAGCAGTCGGGCCGGCTCGGCCACCCTCTCGACCCGCCGCTGCTCGTCGTGCTCGACGAAGCCGCCAACATCGCTCCGATCGCCGACCTGGACACGATCGTCTCCACGGCTGCCGGTCACGGCATCCAGCTCCTCACTGTCTGGCAGGACTTCTCCCAGATCGAGGCCCGCTTTGGCAGACGGTGGCCCACGATCGTCAACAACCACCGGGCCAAGGTGCTGTGTCCTGGGAGCGCCGACCCCTTGACTCTCGATCACATGAGCTCGCTCATCGGAGAGGACGAGCGCCACGACTTGTCGACGACTGTCGGGGACGACGGGCGGTGGAGTAGCACCCAGACTGCTTCGCTCCGGCGTGTGGCGCCGACGGCGGCTCTTCGCAAGCTCTGCCTTGGTGAGGCGGTGGTCGTCTACGGAGCCCTGCCCCCTGCCCGTGTCCGGCTCCGCCCCTACTATGAGCAGTCGCGAGCAGTCGCGAGGAGCAGGAGATGAGCCAGCAGAGCGCGCCACGACCGGGCACAAGGGCTGGGCCAGCTCGTCCTTGCGGAGCGACAGCGCGCTTTAGGTGAGCGTGCCCGCTGCTCCCTGGCGTAGTCGCAGGGGCACGTGGCGGGTCAGGTTGACGGCGTGGTCACCTAGTCGCTCATAGAACCGACCGAGCAACGCGAGCTCGATTGCCACTGGTATCGGGACAGATCCCTCCGCGATCTCGGCGATGAACTGCACGTGGAGGTCGTCCATCTCGTCGTCAAGGAGGTCGATCCTCTCGGTGCTGGCGAGGTGCTCCGCGTAGGCGTCCGCGGCCATCTTCCACATGTCACAGGCCACCTCGCCCATGCGCTCGATGTATCCGCGCATGCGTGCGGGTATCTCGGCCGGCAGGTTCCGGGTGGCGCGCTGCGCGACGTGCTCGGCAAGGTCGCCGCTTCGCTCGAGCTCGGGAATCATCGACAGCACCGAGAGCAACCACGTGGTCTCGGCAGGTGCGAGGCCGCCCGCCACGACGCGGTCATGGACAAGCTCCTGCAGCTCGACGTAGAGGTCGTCGAGCGCCACATCGTTGGCGACGAGAGCCCGGGCCCGCTCGCGGTCGCCGGTCAAGAGGGCGTGGGTGGCACCGGCGATCGCCTCCTCGACGATCGCGAACATCTGGATCATCCGCCGATGGATCTGCTGAACCAGATCGGGCTGGTGGCTCAGCAGGGAGGAAGCTACTGCCGGCGGCTCGGGGGCCGCCTCGTTGCCTGGGCGTCCCCGCGGCTTCTTGCTACCAACCGAGGGGACCTCGTTGGCGGGCGACTCCGCCGACGCGGCCGAGTCGCTCGGGCTTGCGACGTCATCGCGCTCGGGGTTTCCGGTCCCGATCGAAGAGAAGAGACGGCGCACGGGACAACCGTAGTGCTCCCCGGCGGGAAACGGTTCCTGCCCTTTTGGTATTTCGGGTGGCGGAGAAAGCAGCTTTCGCCGCGTTAGCCTTCGCTGAGGTGGCAACGCGTCGTCGCGCTCCAGCTGCGGTGGCAGAGCCGGACGAGGGCCGCGTGGTCGCATTGGCGACCACGATCGCGACCCTCGGAGGCAACACCAAAGTCCGCGCGTACAGCACCTCGCCGGTCGCGAGGCTCGTTATGGGTCTTGCAATGGCAAGGCCGGCATTCCAGACCCAGCTCTTCAGGTTCGTCGACGTGTTCCCCGCGATGCGCGACGACGCCGACACGGCGAGACACCTATCACAGTACTTCGCAGGCGGCGCCACGCCGGGTCTGCTCGCCAAGGCGGCGGCCGCTGCACCCGTGGTGCCCGGCGGCTCCCGAGCTGCTGCCCGTATTGCGCGCCGCGAGATATCCAAGATGGCAAGGCAGTTCATCATCGGTGCCACACCGGCAGAAGCGGTGGAGGTCCTGGGGACGCTGTGGAGGGGCGGCACGGCGGCGACCATCGACCTTTTGGGGGAGCACACCGTCTCGCACCGCGAGGCGGCCGCCTATGCCGAGCGTCTCGACGGGCTTCTCGGTGCTCTTCTGCTGGCAAGCGAGAGCTGGCCCGTGTGTGATCTGCTCGAGAACGACGACCTGGGTCGACTGCCGCGCGTCGCAGTCTCGATCAAGGCGACCGCGCTCGCGCCTGATTTCGCGCCGCTTACGGCCGAGGCCGGCCTGAGCACTGCCAAGAGCCACCTGCGACCGCTCCTTGCCGATGCCGCCAGGCGTGGCGTCCAGGTCTGGTTCGATCTCGAGCGGTACGAGACCAAGGAGCTCACCTACCGGCTCTTCCAAGAGCTGATCAGCGAGCCCGGCCTCGAGCATTTGCACGCTGGGATAGTCGTGCAGGCCTACCTGCGCGACAGCGTCGCAGATCTCGGTCGCCTGATCGCTTTTTCACGGGGCCGGGAGGTTCCCATCGCTATCCGTCTCGTGAAGGGCGCCTACTACGACACCGAGACGGTCGTCGCCCGGTCGGCTGGCTGGCCCGTGCCTGTGTACAGCTACAAGGCTGAGACAGATCTCTGCTACGAGCACTGCATCCGGATACTCCACGCCCACCACAAAGAGGTGAGGGCGGCCTTTGCCTCGCACAACCTCCGCTCGCTCGCATACGCGATCGAGGCGGCGCGCAAGGAGGGTATCCCGGACAACGGCTACGAGGTGCAGCTCCTCTACGGCATGGCGGAGCCCGTGCACGAGGCGATCCGCCGTCTCGGCCTCAGGCTGCGCGTGTACGCCCCCATGGGTGAGCTCGTTCCCGGTATGGCATACCTTGTGAGGCGTCTGCTCGAGAACACCTCCCAGGAGAGCTTTGTCCGCAACCGTTTCGGCGAGGGCAAAGAGCTGCCGGAGTTGGTGGCGAGACCGAGGCTCCGCGCCGAGAGCCTTTCGGCAGCAGAGCCGGCCAAGGCAGCCCCGCGAACCAAGGGCGCCCTGCGAACCAAGGGCGCCCTGCGAACCAAGGGCACGAGCGGAGATGGCCCATCGGTTGCGTCGAGTCGGGATGACTACCGGCCAGAGCCACTCGCCGAGTGGTTCCGATCCGAGGTGTCCGAGCAGATGGGTAGCGCAGTCAGGAAGATCTCACGCGCCGGGCACGACACTGGCCCCTCGGCTCAAAGAGGCCGGGCGGATGGCCTGCTGTTCGAATCGGGCTGGTCATTCGGTGCCGAGCGCTGCGTGCCCGCGCGTATAGGTGGCCGGTCCGTAAGCACTGCCAGGACGATCCCTTCGCTCGATCCAGCAGATCCCGACCGGATCGTCGCCACCTCGGCGTGCTGTGGTCCCGACGAGGTGGCAGCCGCCGTCGAAGCATGCCAGGCTGCCTTCCCGGCGTGGTCCCTCCGGCCGACGAGCGAGCGCGCCGGCGTGCTGTTCCGGGCTGCTCAGTGGCTACGCGAGCGGCGCTTCGAAGTCGCCGCGCTCGAGGTGTTCGAGGCAGGCAAGACCTGGGCGGACGCCGACGGCGACGTTTGCGAGGCGATCGACTATCTCGAGTACTACGGCCGTGAGGCGCTCGTGATGGCACAAGGCGGTCGGGTGCTCTCGGCCCCGGGCGAGACGAACACGCTCTCTTACCGGGGTCGTGGCGTCACCGCAGTGATCGCCCCGTGGAACTTTCCCCTGGCCATTCCTACCGGTATGGTCTCAGCGGCGCTCGTCACGGGGAACTGTGTCGTATTCAAACCAGCGGAGCAGACCCCTGCAACCGCGAGCATCCTCGTCGAGGCCCTCGAGTGCGCGGGGCTTCCCGCCGGCGTCCTGTCGTTCGTACCCGGTCTCGGCGAAGAGATTGGAGATGGTCTAGTGACCCATCGCGATGTCGTGGGGGTCATCTTCACCGGATCACGCGCCGTTGGCCTGCACCTGGTCGAGATCGCGTCCATCACTGACCCTGAGCAGCGAGAGGTCCGGCGCGTGTTCGCCGAGATGGGCGGTAAGAACGCCCTTATCATCGACACCGACGCAGATCTGGACGTGGCGGTGCCGGCTGCGTTGCAGTCTGCTTTCGGCTTCGCGGGCCAACGGTGCTCGGCAGCCTCCCGCATCGTCCTCCCAGGAGCGACCGCCGAAGGTTTCCTCGAGCGCTTTGTCGAAGCGGTGCGGGCGCTGCGGATCGGTCCGCCGATGAACATGGGTACCGAGATGGGCCCGCTCATCGACGAGGATGCGCTGAGGCGAGTACGAAAGTGGCAAGGAGATGCCAGTGACTACGGCCGAGTTCTGCTGCGACGCGAGGATCTGCCGGCGCGAGGGTACTTCGTCGGTCCAACGGTGGTGGACTTCGTCGAACCGGGCTCTCCGCTTGCACGCGAGGAGATATTCGGTCCGGTAGTAGCAATCCTGCGGGCCAGCGATTTCGATCATGCGATCGAGATCGCCAACATGAGCAGCTACGGGCTGACCGCCGGCGTCGTCTCCCGCAGCCCGTCACATATCGCGAAGGCAGCAGAGCAGCTGGATGCCGGAAACATCTACATCAACCGTCCGATCGTCGGTGCCGTCGTCGGGCGGCAGCCCTTCGGCGGCCATCGCATGTCAGGCTACGGGCAGAAGGCGGGCGGTCCCGACTACCTCTACCAGTTTGTCGAGCCGCGCGTCGTCACCGAGAACACGATGCGGCAGGGTTTTGCGCCACTTGAGTAGCCACGGAGCTGCCGGCACGTGGCAGCAGGGGGCGGTCCGGCTTTCGGCTGGCTGCTCAAAAGGCGGCGAGGGAGCGAGCCGCCCGCTCTATGTCCCCGACCTGGGGAAGGATCGCCTCCTCCAGCGTGGGCTCGTAGGCCACGAATGTGTCTGTCGCAGCGACTCGTCTCACAGGGCCATCGAGGTCCCCGTAGCAGTGCTCTGCGGCCCACGCGGCCACTTCGGCACCGAAGCCGGCCGTGAGGGTGTCCTCGTGGACCACCAGCAACTTTGCCGTGCGGGCGACCGTTGCTGCCACTGCCTCCTTGTCCCAGGGGACGATCGTACGCAGGTCGATCACCTCTACGGACGTCCCCTCGGAAGAAAGTCGCTCTGCTGCCTCGAGCGACTTCTGCACCGTGGCTCCCCAGGTGACAATCGAGAGATCCCGTCCATCTCGGACACGGGCCGCCTTTCCCGGCGGCAGCACGAAACCCGCCTCGGGATAGGGGTCCATCGCGTACTTCTGGCGCAGGAGATGCTTGTGCTCGAGGAACAGGACCGGATCCTCACAGCGAAATGCGGCCCTCAGCAACCCCACCGCATCGCGGGTTCGCGACGGGAACATGACGATGAGGCCCGGTATGTGGGCAAAGATCGACTCGCCGCTCTGTGAGTGCCAGAGAGAGCCACCGTGGATGTACCCGCCTATGGCGCAGCGGATGACCAGAGGGACGGTGAAGTCCCCCTGGGATCTCCACCGCGCCGTGGCGGCTTCGGAGCGTATCTGATGCATGGCAGGCCAGATGTAGTCGAAGAACTGGATCTCGGCGCAGGGCTTGAGCCCACGCAGCGCTTGGCCGATGCCCCTGCCGACGATGTTCGCCTCGGCGAGAGGAGTGTTGTAGCACCGAGCGACTCCGAAGGTCCTTTGCAGTCCGTGCGTCGTCCCGAACACGCCTCCCTTGCCCTCAAGGGTCTGCAGCATGTCCTCGGGAGCGTCAGCCACGTCCTCACCAAAGACGCGGATCCTCTCGTCGAGACTCATCAGCTCGATTAGGGCGAGGCGGATCGCGTCGCCCATGCCGATGGCCTCGCCCCGCCTTGCATTCTCGCTCAAAGGGTCTGACAGATGGATGGCGGCGGCACCAGCTCCCTGCGCGGCCTTGTCGGGGTCGGAGATATCCGGCATGCAGATGACTCCGTGGGTGACGGTAGCCGGATCGGGCCGCGCGCAGGCGAGGGCCTCTTTGGCCACGGCCGCGACGCGCCTTCTCGCGTCCTCGCGGATCTCCTCGGCCGTCTGGGCTGAGAGTACCCCGGCGTCGATCAGCTGTTGCTCGAAACGAAGGATCGGATCGTGACTGGCCTCTTCCACCAACTCCTCGGCCGGCCGGTACTTGGCTTGGGTGTCCTGCGACGAGTGGGAGTACGGGCGCGTGACCATGGCGTGTATGAGCCCTGGCCCCTCCGCGGCCCGCACGCGGGCGATCGCTTCGGCGCCCTTCTGCCGGCTCGAGAAGTAGTCCGTTCCGTCGACCTTGGTCACAGTTAGGCCGCGAAATCCGCTCACCAGCTCGGAAATAGGAGCCGGGGCCTGATCGGCCGAGCGAACCGATACGGCATAGCCGTTGTCCGCCACCAAGAAGAGCACAGGCAGGTGCAGCCGGCAAGCGGTGTTGAGGCTCTCCCAGAACTCCCCCTCCGACGTTGCCCCGTCGCCGAGCGACACGTAGGTGATCTCGTCGCCGAGAGCGTGACATCCGACAAGATGGCGAGGAGCTATATAGCGAGCTGCTTCCGCACACCCTACGGCAGGGAGGCACTGACTGCCCGTCGGGCTCGTCTGCGACACGATGTTGAGGCGCTTGGAGCCCCAGTGAGATGGCATCTGGCGCCCACCCGAGCTCGGATCCTCGGCCGAGCCGACAGCCTGGAGCAGGATGTCGCGTGGTGTAACCCCGAGGGCGAGGCACAGTGCCTGGTCGCGGTAGTAGGGGAAGAACCAGTCGTAGCCCGGCCGCAGAGAGCGTGCGAGAGCCAGCAGGAGGATCTCGTGTCCTGCGCCGGAGATCTGGAAGAACACCCGCGACTGCTTTTGCAACACGATCTCGCGGTCGTCGAGAGCCCGGGACGTGCATGCGAGGCGGTAGTCCTCGATCAGCTCAGCGGCGTCGAAGCCGAGGTGGCCCGCGATGGCCGCGCTCGCCCTGGCGGGGGTGCCGACGCCGAGCGCCTCGCCAGGGCCCGGGGCCGGCAGCGGGACGAGCACAGGGAGCGCAGGCTGGAACTCGTCCTCCCCGTCCCTCTGTCGGCCTCTCACCACTCCCGTCACTCCCGCTCCTTTGAGAGGCTTCATCGAGAGGCACCACACTTCCCGGCAACCTCGTTGCGGCCGATCGCAGCTTAGAGGTTCGCGCGGTCGAGATTACGGTGCGCGCGTGCCCCGAGCGCGCCCGGGATCCGGCTGCGCGCGAACCCGAGCGCGCGGTCGTGCCGGTGCCGTAACCTTCCAGCCAGCGGTTCTTCGGGGCCCGTTCTTGCTGGGGAAATTTTGCAGAGGGAGCTGCGACATGTCAGTTGTGACTGAGGCGACGTCGGAGCCGCCGCTTGTTCGAGAGCGCCACGGGCGGGTGGAGCTGCTCCGACTCAACAGGGAGCGCGCACGCAACGCCATCGACGGGCCGACGAGCATCGCGCTCGGGGCGGCACTCGATGACGTCGCCGCTGATGACACAGTCTGGGCCGTCGTGCTGACCGGGACCGGAGACAAGGCTTTCAGCGCCGGCATGGACTTGAAGGCATTCGTGTCGGGCCAGGCGGGCGACATCATGTCAGCCGAGCACGGCTTTGCCAACATTGCCAGGCGGAGGTTTGCCAAACCGCTCATCGCCGCGGTGAACGGTGTCGCGCTTGCCGGCGGTTGCGAGATAGTCCTCTCGTGTGACCTCGTCGTCGCCGCCGAGCACGCCGCCTTCGGGATCCCAGAGGTAAAGCGCGGACTCGTGGCCGCGGGGGGAGGACTTTTGCGTCTTCACCAGCGGATTCCCTATGCGATCGCCCTGGAGCTGGCCCTCACCGGCGATACGATCTCGGCTCGGCGTGCCGCCGAGCTGGGACTTGTGAACAAGGTCGTTCCCTCAGGCGAGGTCGTGCAGGCGGCCCTGTCCCTTGCCGAGAGGATCTGTGAGAACGCCCCCCTCGCCGTGCGTGCATCCAAGGAGATCATGCGACGGTCTGTTGGGCTGTCGGAGCAAGCCGCGTGGGAGATGAATGCCGAGCTCATCGCCCCCATACTCACAGGGCGTGACGCCATCGAGGGTGCGACGGCCTTTGCCGAGAAGCGTGCGCCCGTCTGGACCGGAACCTGATCCCGTCCTTTCGGGCCTCCCGGCACGCGACCAACGCCGAGGCGGTACCCTTTATTGTTGGATCGTCCTCAGAAAGGAGGGCAGGTGATGCTCGCAGAGATATTTGGGGTAGACGGCCTTATCGTGGTCGTGTGTGTGGTGGTGGTCCTCCTGTTTGGCGGGACGAAGCTGCCGAAGCTCGCGAGGGGGCTCGGAAGCGCCTCCCATGAGTTCAAGAAGGGCCTGGAGGAGGGCGACAAGGACAGTGGGCTTACCGCCGGTGGCTCTTCCAGCACGCCGGCTACGCCGCAAGCGCTTCCCAAGGACGCCAGCAACAACTAAGTCCCTGGTGGGCACCTGGCCCCTAGTCGCACAGGACGCTCCACGGTGTCGTCTGGCCACGGCGCCGTCTGGATAGTTCGCTTCGCCGGTGACTAATGTCTCATCGTGCCTCGCCGGAACCTTCTCCCGTCGGCCCCGACACCGACCAAGCGCCGCTCCCGTCGCGTAGCGAGTCTTGGTGCGCTGGCCCTGCTCGTGTTGGTGCTGGGCGGTTGCAACGTGGACTTTGGCGCTACCAAGGGAGTGACGACACAGTCGCACCTCGAATTCCGACTGTGGTTCTGGCTGATGGTCGCCGGCATCGCGGTCGCCGTGTTCGTGTGGGCGCTCATCTTCTGGGCGATCTTCCGCTACCGGAAGAAGGACGACAAGATACCGAAGCAGTTTCACGAGCACATCGGCTTGGAAGTGGCCTACACGGTCATCCCGCTCATAATGGTGCTCGTAATCTTCGGGTTCACCTTCGTCGTCGAGAACAACATCGACAACGTGCTGACCCCGCCCCAAGTGATCGTCAACGTCACGGCCTACCAATGGGGCTGGATCTTCCAGTACTCCAAGCCGGGACCGGATCCTCACGTGAACTGCACGCTCGCTCCGAAGGACTGCGTCACTGTCGAGACGGCGCCGAACGCCGCTCCGTCGGCGCTCGCGCAGCCGTACACCTCGCCGATATATCCCCAGTTGGTGCTGCCCGTGAACGAGACGGTCCGTTTCTTCCTCCGCTCGCGTGACGTGGTCCACGGCTTCTACGTCCACGCGTTCAACTTCAGCCGCTACGCGCAGCCGCCGCTCACGAACGCTTTCGAGATCCATCCCACCTCCACGGGAGTATTTCCCGGGCAGTGCACGCAGTACTGTGGGCTCTACCACTCCGAGATGCTGTTCAGCGTGAAGGTCGAGACCCCTAGCCAGTTCCAAGCCTGGTTCTCTGGACAGGAGAAGAAGTTGCAGACTCAGGCAAGCCTCCAGAGCCTTGTGAGCCGGTCATGACGATCGCAGCCCGCCCGGCTCTCGCGCCGTCTCCTGATCTTCTGGAGGAGGAGCACGGCCCGACGGGCATGCTCAAGTGGCTCACTTCCACAGACCACAAGGTGATCGGGAAGAGCTACACGATCACGTCTCTCGTGTTCTTCTGCATGGCCGGACTGATGGCGATGGTCATGCGGACCCAGCTGACCTCGCCTGACAACACTCTTGTGAGCCAGCACCTCTACAACGAGCTGTTCACGATGCATGGCAGCTTGATGCTCTACCTGTTCGCCGGGCCGTTTGCCTTCGGAGGGCTTGCCAACTTCATCGTGCCCCTGCAAGTCGGCGCCCCGGACATGGCTTTTCCCCGCCTCAACGCTCTCAGCTACTGGCTGTACCTCGGTGGCGGCATGATCATGGTGAGCGGCTTTCTCACCGTCGGCGGGGCGGCGGATTTCGGCTGGGTCGCGTACGCTCCCTTGTCAAGTGCGACCAACACCCCAGGTGCCGGACCGGACATGTGGATCGTGGCGCTCTTGCTGACTGGCTTCTCGGCCATATTCACGGGGGTCAACATCGTCGCGACGGTGTTCTACCTCCGGGCGCCGGGCCTTACGATGTTCCGCCTTCCGATCTTCACCTGGAACATGTTGGTTACCGCGATCCTGATCCTCATAGCGTTCCCGGTCCTCGCGTCCGCGATGATCATGCTCTGGTGCGACCGACATCTGGGCACCCATATCTTTACCGTTTCAGGCGGCGGGTCGCCGGTGCTGTGGCAGAACCTCTTCTGGTTCTTCGGCCATCCGGAGGTCTATATTCTCGCGCTCCCCTTCTTCGGCATCGTGACAGACGTCCTCGCGACGTTCTCCCGAAAGCCGGTCTTCGGCTACAAGGGGATGGTTTTTGCAACCATCTCGATCGCGGCCCTCTCCACGAGCGTCTGGGCCCATCACATGTACACCACCGGTACCGAGCTGCTGCCTTTCTTCAGCCTCATGACCTACATGATCGCCGTGCCGACCGGAGTGAAGTTCTTCAACTGGATCGGGACGATGTGGCGAGGGTCGCTCACCTTCGAGACCCCGATGCTCTATGCGGTGGGTTTCTTGGTGGTGTTTCTCTTCGGTGGTGTAACCGGCATCCTCCTTGCCTCGCCGCCGATCGACTTCGCCGTGCACGACACCTACTTCGTCGTCGCGCACTTCCACGAGGTCCTGTTCGGCAGCGCGGTGTTCGGGGGCTTCGCCGGCCTGTACTTCTGGTACCCGAAGTTCACCGGTCGCATGACGAGAGAGGGCCTCGGCAAGGCGAGCTTCTGGGTCATGTTCGTGGGGTTCTGGGTCACCTTCGTACCTCAGTACATCCTCGGGCTGCACGGTATGCCGAGGCGCATAGCCGAGTACGGGGCCGCGACGGGGTGGCAGTCCCTTAACCAGGTATCTACTGCCGGTGCGTACCTGCTCTTTGCCTCGGTGGCGATAACCCTCATCAACTTCTGGGTGTCGTGGCGAAGGCCAGTTCCTGCCGGCGACAACCCTTGGGATGCCCACACCCTCGAATGGGCGACCTCGTCGCCGCCTCCGCACCACAACTTCTACTGGATCCCACCGATCAGGTCAGAGCGGCCGGTGTGGGACTACAACCATCCCGAGCACGCGACCCCGAACGGCCACGCTGTCCCTTCTCCAGTGCCGGCGGCGGTCGGATCGCTGGCCGCGCCGGGCAGCTCAGATGGCGGCGCCGGTGGTAGCGGGCATGTCGGCGGAGGTACTGCGCAATGAAGGTCGAAGGGACAGTCCTGCTCGTCATCGGTGTGTTCATGGGCGCTGTCTGTGCGATCTACTGGTTCCTCAGCAACGAGACAAGCGGCACGATGATGCTCCTTGGAGCGACCCTGCTCGGCTTCGTGCCAGGCGCCTACTACTTGTGGTGGTCGCGTCGGATGAAACCGCGGCCGGAGGACAACCCGTCGGCCAGCCGCGCGGATGGGGCGGGAGTGGTGGCTGCGTTTCCCTCGACGAGCGTCTGGCCCTTTGTGCTCGGTGTCGGAGCCGCGTTAGTCGGGCTCGCACTTGTGTTCGGCCTCTGGACCGCCCCGATCGGCTTCGTGCTCGGCTTCGCGGCGCTGCTCGGCGTGATTCGCGAGAGCCGCCGAGGTGGGGCAGTCTGAGCGCGCTGCCGCCCGAGGTGGATGGCATAGCGGATCACGAACGCAATCAGGACCAGCGAAAGCACCACAAAGAGCGCGAAGACGGCGATGAAGGCTGCTAGGTGTCGGTCTGTCGCGGCGAAGATCATTTCGGGCGGTCACCGATCCTTAGAAGACCCTCTTGCACGACGCTCGCGACGAGGTCACCCTCGCGCGAGAACACGAGGCCTCTAGCGAGTCCCCTCGCCCCCGAAGCCGTCGGCGACTCCTGATCGAACAGCAGCCAGCTGTCGGCCCGGAAACGCCGATGGAACCACATGCAGTGATCCAGGCTCGCACCCATGACGTGACCGTCGTCCCATGAGATGCGGTGGCGGTTGAGGATTGAGTCGTACAGGGTCATGTCAGAGGCGTAGGTGACAACGGCAGCATGCAAAAGGGCGTCGTCGGGCAGGACCCCGTCCGCGCGGAACCAGAGCTGCTGGTGGGTGTCCGGCGCCGCTGTTTCGGAGTGGATCCAGGGCAGATCCCCGATGAAACGCTGGTCGATGGGTCTCGGGCGCTCGAAGAAACCCTCCCAGATCCCGCGGACATCCTTCAAACGCTCCTCCACCGTAGGGAGGCTCTCAGGGTCGGGTACAAGCGGGATCGGGATCTCGTGGTCGAGCCCGAGCTCTTCGACATGGAAGGAGCACTGCAGGTTGAAGATCGCCTTGCCGTGTTGGATGGCGACGACCCGCCTGGTCGTGAACGACCTGCCGTCTCGGATGCGGTCTACCTCATAGAGGATGGGTATCTGGGGATCGCCGGGGCGGAGGAAGAAGCTGTGGAGCGAGTGCACCGTCCCGCGTTCCACTGTCCTGCCGGCCGCAACGAGGGCTTGTGCCGCCACCTGCCCGCCGAAGACCCGTTGCCGAGTCTCGTCTAGATGAGATCCGCGGAATATATCTTGTTCGATGACCTCCAGATCGAGCAGCGATACGAGGTCGTCGAGGGGCTCGGTCACTCTCCAGACGATAGACTGGCTATATGTCGGCCCTGGTCGGGAGGTACCGTGCTTTTCGGGGCAGCCCGCATTTTGTAAGGATCTGGAAGTTCGCGGCGGTGTCGGTCGTGTCGACGGTCGTCTCGCAGAGCCTGCTGTTCGCGTTCTACCCGCATATCGTCGGCTCGGCGATGGGTAGCAACGTGATCGCCACTTCGATTTCGACCATCCCGGCCTACTATCTGAACAGGCGCTGGACATGGGGCAAGCGAGGTAGGTCACACCTTTGGAAAGAGGTAGTCCCCTTCTGGGTTCTCGCGTTTGTCGGTCTTGTGCTCTCTACCTTGATCGTAGGGCTCGCTGCTACGAACGCGGACCGTATCTCGAGCTCTGCCGAATTTCGCAACGTCATCGTCCATCTGGCCAATCTGTTCGCCTACGGACTCATCTGGGTGGCGAGGTACGCGATCTTGAACAGGTTCCTCTTCGGACCTGGTACACAACACCCCGGTCCGGCTGTTGCCGGCGCCACCGCCGGCGTTGCCACCGCCGGCGCTAGCGGCGTCACCGTCGCTGTCACCACCGGCGCCAGCGCCGTCCCGAGGACACCTGGCTCTGCTCCGGGGTAAAGATGGAACCCTGATCCCGTGGGATGGGATGGTCCTATCGCTCGGCCCGGTTGCGCCTACGGCGGCTGAGGGCCGCCGCCCACCCGCCGACGAGGAGCACTGTTGCGGCGAGCAGAACCGGGGTGTCGCCTACCATTTCGTACCAGGTCCTCGCGCTCAGCAACGGGACGGTCGCGCGGATCACGGCCGGCACCGAGAGCGAAGTGCGCGACCTGACATTGCCGTCGCTGTCGATGATCGCGCTGTAGCCCGTCGGTGAGGCCTGCAGGAGATAGCGGCCCTCTTCGATTGCCTGCAGCTTGGAGGCAGCCAACTCCTGGGCAGGTGCCTGGGAGCTCGAGTACGACGAGGTGTTCGTGGGAACAAGCAGGATCTTCCCACCGGCTCGGACCCCGGAGAGGCCGCGGTTGGAGAAGAAGTCCTCGTAGGAGACAAGGACGGCGAAGCGGCCCGCGGGCGTGGTGATCATGCCTGATCCCGTCCCCGGGATGGCGTCTCGGGGAATGTCCGACAGGTTGGCGAAGTGCTCGAAGAAACCCCTGTCTGGCACATACTCACCGAAGGGGACCCGATGGACCTTCTCGAAGGTCGCCACGAGGCGCCCTGCCGGCGAGAGAGCGACTATCTCGTTTCGGAACCTCGTGGCGCCCACTGGATAGGTCACGCCGGCGACAAGGGTGGCATGGTGCGAGCGCGCGATGGAGGCAAGCTGCCTTTCCGCGCCGGAGCCGACGAAGGGGCCACTCAGTCCAACCACATCCTCGGGCCAAAGGATGAGCTGCACTCCTCTTGGCACCTGTCGTGTCTCCCTGACGGCGGCAGCAAGAACTACCGAGGCGGGAACCTCGAGCTGGTCGAGGCCACGGGCTCCGCCTCCCTGCACGATGGCTACGGCTATCGGTCGGGGCGCCCCTGCCGCCTTTTCCCCGCGCGAGCCTGTTCCGTTGGGGGCCACGGCAGCGATGACCGCAAGTGCCGAGACGGCCGCGATGCCCGCTACGGCTACGGCTGGCTGGCTGGGGCGTTGTGTCCGGTCGCGCCGCGGCGTGCCTGCGTCCGCCGTCGTGGTCTTCTCGCCGTCCCGAGGCCGCTCGCCTTCTCGATACTGCATCCCAGGCAGCAGGGCCGCCAGGGACGCGCCCGCCAGGACGGTGACCCCGACGACGAGAAGGGGGCCGCCAAGTCGCGCGGTAAGGCCGAGCGGGCCGTCCATCTGGCCGAGCGCGATGCCGCCGAGCGGAAGCCCCCCAAACGGCCAGCTCTCGCGTGCGAATTCCGCGAGCACCAGCGCGCCGACGAGTCCGGGGACCCGTCCCCGTGTCGGTGGGACGAGAGCACAGGCAACAGCGACAAAGCCCGCCTCGACCAGCAGGAGGGCGACATAGCCGGCAGTGTTGAACTGTATTGCCCATGCGAGGGAGATCGAGAACTGGCCGATGCCGGCCAGCATCCCAAGTCCCATCCGCGATCGGGCCGGGCGGTCGGCGAGAGACCAGCCAAGCAGGCAGACGCCGGCTACGGCCATCGGCCACGAGCCGAGCGGTGGCAGCGAAAGGCCCACGAGGGCACCACCGACCAGGGCAGCGGGGGGGCGGAGCCGAGCCACCGCCACCATCATGTCGGCTCTTGTGCGACCAGCCTCACCTGATCAGCCGCCAGCTCTCCGCTCGAAATGCAGGCGGGCACCCCCACTCCACCAAGAGTCGCTCCGGCCATAGCTATTCCTGGCTGGTCTCCAAGTGCTCGGAGGATGAGGCCGATGCGAGCCGAATGACCCGGCACGTACTGCGGGAAGGCTTGCGGCCAGCGCTGGAGGAGACACCCAGTTGGTTTGGCGTCGAGACCAAGCAGCTGAGTGAGCTCAGTGGCGAGGGACCTGCACAGCTGGTCGTCGCTCAGGGTGTCGATGCGAGAGTCGAGATGGCGGCCGGCCGACACACGGACGAGCGGGTGCAGAGGTGTCTTCTCCGTTGTCCATGGCCACTTCTGGCTGAGCAGCGTCAGCGCGGTCATCAAAGTGCCTTCCACGCGGGGCACAAGGACGCCGCTCAGCCCCTCAAGGGCGCGAGGCAGTTCCCGATCGAAGGAGAAGGTGACGACGGCGACGGAGCCGTAGCCGACTGTTGCGAGCAGTCCCGCAGCTTTTGGAGCGATGTCTTTCAGCACCGAGGCGGCTTGCCCGGCTGGCAGAGCTACGACCACCCCGTCTGCGGGGTAGCTGCCCCGGATGGTGTCGACTACGTACCGGGCCTTGGCGCCTGGTTCTCCGAGTCGGATCCGCAGAGCCGCGCAGCCATATTTCACGTCACAGCCCAGGTGGGAGAGCTCCTCTGTGACGGCTGTGACAAGGCGGCCGAGTCCGCCGACCAAGCCGAAGAACGGCGAGTCGTAGCGACGAGGGGGCTGGGCGCTTCTCAGAGGAGCGATGACGTCGTGGTGACCGATGAGGGCGCGGGCGATTTGGGGAGCGACCGTACCGAGCGACAGGTCGTCGATACTGCCGGCGTTGATCCCGCCGATCAGAGGATCGACGAGCCGGTCGACGATCTCGTCGCCGAGGCGCGGGCGCAGGATAGCCCCAGCCGATCGTTCGACCCTTGACGGTGTATCGGAGCCGTCGAGGTGCAGTCCGACATCTGCGGCCTCGAGCACCGGTCCGGGCCGATCCGAGTCGCTCGTCGCGAACCGGCAAGCTGCTTTGCTGACGATGCCACTCGACGACAGCGCCGGGAGATCCGTTGGAATCCCGAGCACCAGGCCAGCGGGAAGTGGGCGCGCGCGATCGTAGGAGAACACAGCCGCGTTCGAGACGCTCGGTGTGACGAGGGCTTCGCCGAGACCAAGGAGGCGGCAGAGCCGTTCAGCGCTCGGATCCCGCCGAAGGAACTGGTCGGGCCCGAGGTCGATCCGCAAAGCGGCGAGGCTGCCCGTCAGCACTTTGCCGCCGGCACGAGCGGAGGCTTCGAGAACTACGACGTGGTCGTCCCCTTTGCCGCTGAGTTCG
>JAKACA010000160.1 GCA_021796455.1 Actinomycetes bacterium | reverse complement strand
CGATCTTCGCTCGGCATCTCGGGGCTTGGCGCCCGTCGGCTTGCAAGCCTCCAGCGTCAACGCCGTCATCGGTACCTCATAGACACGAAAAGCCGACAGCGAGCCATCGTCGAGCGGGTTGCTGCCATAGCCGGCCTTCTCGAGCGAGCGTGCGTCGAAGGCGTCGGAGTTGACGATGATCGTGCCACCGACCGGAACATCGGCGATGTTGGCCCGGAGCGCGGCCGGGTTCATCGCGACGAGCACGTTCGGCGCGTCACCTGGAGTGAGGATGTCGTGGTCGGAGATATGAACCTGAAATGCCGACACGCCCGCGAGCGTCCCGGCCGGTGCCCTGATCTCGGCCGGGAAGCTGGGCAGGGTCGAAAGGTCGTTGCCCAAGATGGCGCTCTCGCTCGTGAACTGATCGCCGGTGACCTGCATGCCGTCACCGGAATCGCCGGCGAAGCGGATCACGACCTGGTCGATCGGCTCGACCGGTCGCCGCGACCCCGCCGTCTCCGTTCTGGCTGTCACGTCGCCTCCGTCCTCGCGCAACTCTTCGAACATGTTACAGCCGGGCCCCGGAGTCCAGGCGGACCGTCTCACGCCCGAGCTTTCGGACACAAGTCGGCGCCGCTCCCCGACGCAGCTAGCCTTCACTAGGTGGCGCCGCCCCACCAGCTCTTCGCGGACTCGCTCGAGCCCTCCGGTACGGTCGCGCAGGGTGGGACCGTCGAGTACGCGGTGGTGGACGTCTTCGCATCCGAGCCGCTCAATGGCAATCCGCTGGCTGTGTTTCTCGACGGACGCGGGCTGTCGGTCGAAAAGATGCAGGCGATCGCGGGCGAGCTCAGCCTCTCGGAGACGGTCTTCCTGCTTCCAGCCCAACGCGGCGGGACCTGTCTTGTAAGGATATTCACGCCCACGACCGAGCTGCCGTTCGCCGGCCATCCGGTATTGGGAGCCGCCTTCATCGTCGCGGAGTCACTCCAGGCGAGTGCTGTTCTCCTGGAGACCGGGCTTGGCGCGATCAATGTCGAGCTGGAACGGGACGAGTCACGTCTCGTCTTCGGGTGGATGCGACAGCCGATCCCCTCGCCGGAACCGTACCCGCGGGCGTCCGAGCTGCTCGCCGCGCTCGGCGTCAGCGCGTCCGAGCTGCCAGTGGAGTTGTATCGCAATGGCCCGAACCATGTTCTTGTGATGCTGGCCTCGCCTGGCGCGATACAGGCACTGCGGCCCGACCTCTCGTCGCTTGCCCGGCACCTTGGGGTCGCTGTGAGCTGTTTCGCGAGGGCCGGGGATCACTGGAAGACAAGGATGTTCGCTCCCTCCCTCGGCGTGAACGAAGATCCCGCGACAGGCTCTGCCGCCGGACCCCTGGCGCTGCACCTCGCGCGTCACGGCCAGATCGCGTTCGGAGAGGAGATCGAGATACACCAGGGAGCAGAGATCGAACGCCCCTCGGTGCTGCACGCCCGCGTGACGGGCACGGCGGCGTCGATCGAGCGGGTCGAGGTGGGCGGAAGCGCCGTGGTGGTCGCGCGTGGCCATTACCTTGTCAGCTCGGCGCGCCGTCGAGCTGAAGCCTGATCAGCCGGCCCGGCCCTCAGGCAATCTGGATCGTCTCGTCGAGGAAGACGTCCTGGATGGCGTGGATGAGGTCCACACCGTCGGCGAGCGGACGCTGGAACGACTTCCTCCCGACGATAAGTCCCGTACCACCGGCCCGCTTGTTGATCACCGCAGTGCGAACCGCCTGGGCGAGGTCCCCCGCACCCTTGGACTCACCGCCTGAGTTGATCAGCCCGATCCTTCCTGCGTAGCAGTTCACCACCTGCCATCTCGTGAGGTCTATCGGGTGGCTCGTGGTCAGCTTGTCATAGACGAGTGGATCTGTCCGCCCGAACTTGAGGGCCGTGTAACCGCCGTTGTTCTCCGGTTGCTTTTGCTTGACGATGTCTGCCTCGATTGTCACCCCGAGGTGGTTTGCCTGGCCGGTGAGGTCGGCCGAGACGTGGTAATCGGCCTCTTTGGTGGAGAATGCCGGGTTGCGGAGATAGCACCACAGGACGGTGAAAAGACCGGCCCGGTGCGCCTCGGCGAACATCTCGCTCACCTCACGTAGCTGGCGAGTGGACTCCTCCGACCCGAAATAGATCGTCGCCCCCACGCCTACAGCCCCGAGGTCGATAGCCTGGCGGACGCTGGCGAAGGGGACCTGGTCGTGGCGAGCCGGATAGGTGAGCAGCTCGTTGTGGTTGAGCTTTACGATGAAGGGAATCTTGTGGGCGTACCTGCGCGCGACGATCCCGAGAACCCCGAGCGTCGTCGCGACGGCGCTGCAATCGGCCGCAAGCGCCAGCTCCAAGATGGCCTCGGGATCGAAATAGGCTGGGTTCTTCGAGAAGCTGGCGGCAGCCGAATGCTCGATCCCCTGGTCGACGGGGAGAATCGAGAGGTAGCCGGTGCCTGCGAGGCGTCCGTGGCTGAACACTGATTGCAGGTTGCGCAGCACCGCGGGTGGGCGGTCGCTGGCGACGAAGACCCGATCGATGAAATCAGGCCCCGGAAGGATCAGGTGCTCACGCGGGAATGCATCGGCCTTGTGGTTGAGTAGGTACTCGGCGTCGTCGCCGAGCAGCTCGATTACGTCCGTGCCCACTTGGAGTCTCCTTGTGATATGACGCAGGTCACTAGGTGCCATGACGGCCGTGGCGTGCCGCCTGGCCCGGTGCTGTCTGCGCTCTTGAACGAGCCTACAGTGGCCGCGCTCAGATGTTGAACCGAATCTCGAGCACGTCTCCGTCGCGTACCACGTAGTCCTTTCCCTCGAGGCGGACTTTTCCCTTGGCCCGGGCAGCTGCGAACGAGCCGGCATCGAGGAGATCCTTCCAGTAGATGACGTCGGCCTTGATGAAACCCCGCTGCAGGTCGGAGTGGATGACGCCGGCGCACTCAGGCGCCTTTGCCCCACGACGAAACGTCCAGGCTCGTGACTCCTTGTCCCCCGTGGTGAGAAAAGTGTCACGCCCGAGGATGTCGTAGGCGGCTCTCGCGACCCGCACGAGGGCGCCCTCACCGAGACCGAGGCCCTCGAGCAGCTCGGCGCGCTCGTCGGGCTCGAGACGCGCTGTCTCCGCCTCGAGCTGAACCGAGACCGCAAGTGCCTCGGCGCCTCCACCGAGCTCGGCGGCCACCGCAAAGACGACTTCATCGCTCGAGGCGATCTCGTCCTCGCCCACGTTGACGACGGCAAGGACGGGCTTGTTCGTGAGGAGAAAGAGCGGGCGGAGCGCGTCTTTCTCCTGTGCCGTGAGAGTGGAGCGGTAGAGCGGGACACCGGCCTGGAGCTGTCCGAGAGCCGCAGGTGCCACCTCGAGCGCCGCAGCGAGGACGGGCTCGACCGGCGCCAGGGTCCGGCGCTTCTTGTTCACCTGGTTCTCGAGCGTGCCCAAGTCTGAGAGAACGAGCTCGAGCTCGAGGACGCCAAGGCTCTCGAGCGGGTCGGAATCTCCCGGTGCCGATTCGTCCTCGAAGTTGCGCAGCACGTACGCGAGCGCGTCGACCTCCCTGATGCCCGCGATGAACTTGGTCCCGAGCCCGTCGCCTGCGTGCTCGGATGGCTTTGGCACCCCGGCGATGTCGACCACTTCGAACCCTGCCATGACGACCTTGCGGCTGTCGCTCATCTCCGCGAGGGCACGTAGGCGTGGGTCGGGCACGTAGGCGACCCCCACCTCGGTCTCCGTGGTAGAGAAGGGGTGTGACGCCACGAGGGCGTGCCCTCCCGTCAGAGCATTGAACAAGGCCGACTTGCCGGAGTTAGGTAGGCCTACGAGGCCGAGGCGGTCCATCGGCTCGACGGTAGCTTGGAAGACCGCGTCACCGATCAGCCGCGCGGGCGGATCGGCTCTGCCACGATGAGGCGGTCGCCCGCGACGACGATCGGATCCGCGCCGATCCCGAGATCAACTGTGCCACCGTGCACGAGGGCGAGCACGAGACCGTCTCGCACCTCGCGCAGACGGCTGAGGGGCTTTCCGATCTCGTCCGCGCTGGCATCGAGCTCGGTTAGCTTGTGCTTCTCCGATGCCACGAGATAGAGCAGGAGGTCGCCGGCGTGAGGGGTCTCCAGGCTCTTGGCGAGGGTGTGGGAGACGAGCTCGTCGACCGATATGACCTGGCTGACGCCGATTGCTTTCAGCGCCTCGCGCACCGGGCCTGAGTTGCTGAGAGCTGAGATCTCGAGATCGGGAGCCTGCTCGTGGAGAAGCACGGCCATGACGAGGACATCTCCGTCGCTCTCGGCGGCCACGAGCGCGTGCTGGGCGCCCGCCGGCCGAGCTTTGCGGAGCGTCGCAGGATCGGTGGGATCACCTCGCACGACATGGATGTCTTCTCGAAAGCTCGCAGGATCGACGTCTGCGACGAGCACGACTGCGTCGCCAGCTCTCACCAGCTCCTCGATGATCGCCGGGACGGTCTGATGCGAGCCGACGACGAGACGGTAGTCGCCTGTCGGAAAATTATTGCGCATATCAAGGATCCTCCGGATTCCTGCCACTGCCGCCTCGCCGGTCACCACGGCAAATGTCGCGCCGAGCAAGGGAATCGCTGTCAGCATCTCTGCCGAGGCCACGAACCTGCCCGAGGCGTTGTGCGGCGTGACATCGCCGTAGCCGACGGTTGTCGCCGTCGTGATCGCCCAGTACAAGCCGGTCGTGAACGGGATGTGCTGGGTCGCGGCAAACGCTGCCGCACCAACCACCATTACCACGGCCAGCGCGCTGAGAAGAATGAGGAGATGTCGACGCCGGTTCACCCGGATCAGGCGAAGGAGCAGCAGCACCCAAGCAGTCTTGCCTGAATCGACCGTCGCGGGGAAGCCCCTGGGCGACGCCACCAGGTGCCTGCCGCGTCCGCGGCGCCGGACGACCTGCAAATGCAGGCTGCCAGTGCCAGTTGCCGGCTAAGAGAGCGCTGCCAGGCGCTGGGGCGCATCGAGCAGATCCGGCGCTACCTCGGCGACACGAGCGAACAGCTCCCTCGCGCGCGAGAGGTCACCCGTGCGCTCGTAGAGATCCGCCAAGGCGTACCACTGCCTTAGATGGGAGATGTCAGGGTTGCGCCGCAGCCTGGCTTCGGGGCGCAGGAGCTCGATGGCCTCCGCAAAGCAGCCGGCATCCGCGAGCGTGCCGGCCATTACGAGGCGCCCCTCTACGAGGACCTCCCGGTCGACTCCGGCCCGGCGGATCTCGTCCCAGATCGATCTGACCTTGTCCGGATGGCCGAGCGCCCGCTCGCAGTCCGCAATGACAGGGTGCTGATCGTAGGAGCCCGAGAGCGAGTAGAAGACCCGGAGCTCTTTCGCCGCGGCCCGCCACCGCCCGAGACGGTAGAGGACCAGGCCGTGTAGCTCCCGCACCGACCCTGACTGCGGAGCGGCCTCGAGCACAGGCTTGAGCGCCGACAGAGCATCGTGGTAGCGGTCCCGCTCGTAGGCCATCGCGGCGCTGGCCATCCGGCGCTCGAGGGTCACCGGAGAGCGCCGTGCCCGCGTCGAGATGACTGCTGCTTTCCTCCCAAGCTCGTCGGCTACCACCTTGGGAAGCTCGAAATTTCGCTCGCCCCTCGAGCGGAAGCGGCTGTCCGGGGGCAGGTCGATCCGCCGCGCCGGCCCACTGCGACCCTGGCGCGAGCTCCCGCCACCGTCGTGAGCCGCGCCGGACCCCCGGGCGCGATAGGGCTCTGGCGTCCGTGCGGGCATACAGGCAGGATACCCGCGCCGCATCCGCCAAAGCGCTCTGGCGCGAAGACAGCCCCGGGGCGCATTGCGCGCCGGGGCTGTCGATCGAGAAATATTCCGGCAGCGACCTACTCTCCCAGGGGGCCTCCCCCCAAGTACCATCGGCGCTGGCAGGCTTAACTTCCGTGTTCGGGATGGGAACGGGTGTGACCCTGCCGCTATGGCCACCGGAAACCTTTCGCTCTTCCAGCCCACCGGTCGACAGCGCTCGCGCGAGAGCGCGGCACCTCCTTCGACCGACAGGCCGGCAGGGCTGGCGTCTACCGCCGCCCCTGTGAGCCTTCCATAGCGAGCACGAGCCCCAAGCCCTCGGCCGATTAGTACCGGTCGGCTGAACACGTTGCCGTGCTTACACCTCCGGCCTATCAACGTGGTGGTCTGACCACGGGCCTTACCAGGTTAACCCTGTGGGAGATTTCATCTTGGAACGAGCTTCGCGCTTAGATGCTTTCAGCGCTTATCCCTTCCGCAGGTCGCAAACCAGCCATGCCCTTGGCAGGACAACTGGCACACGAGAGCTGCGTCCGTCCCGGTCCTCTCGTACTAGGGACAGCCTTCCTCAAATCTCCTACGGCTGCACCGGATAGGGACCGACATTGTTGTTACCTCTGGCGCCCAGGCGCCAGGGGCCAGGGCATTTCTGCCTGGCTCTGCATGTCGCCATGCAGATCGGACCATATCTTCACCGCCCCAGAATCTGGAGCGGTGCTTGGCATATGGTCTCTGAGGATTCTGGACTCTGTGCTGCGGTGAACCCGGCGGTAGCGACCGCCTCCGTTCATCACTACGGCCCGAGCGGCAAGCCGCTCAAAACCGTCGGGATCAAGATGCTCTCCCTCTGACATTCGCCTAACTATGTCGGCAAAGACGAGGAAGTCGTGACTCTTGCAGCTCAGAAGTGGATTTCTCTCGAAAAAAGGGATCACTTTGCAAAGAAGATCAGAGCGACGGCGTACGACGAACACTATCGTTCGGTCGTTCGCGGACCCGCGGTGATTCTCTCGCAACGCCCCACAGCCCAGACGCTCGCGAATGGCCTCTAGGACCTGAACTCGCGACACATCTTGGCTGACACGAAACTCCGGGACGAGTTGCCACCGGCATCTCGTCGAGGGGTTCCGCTGCAGCGCTACATGAAAGCTGCCCTCTCCATCAACGAAACCCGCTATGTACGGGTCCAGTCTTTCCTGCTGATTGACCGCACCTGTCGCATTTTCACTGCCCGCAGTCTCCATGACCACCCACCGTACAACCAGGGTGTATCAGTCACGGGTTGACTGCGAGCGAGTAGCGCAGAATTCTCCGGTGTTTCCAGCATATAGCCAAGTTTATAGACAGCCAGGTTCGTTCACTGTCTCACGACGTTCTAAACCCAGCTCGCGTACCGCTTTAATGGGCGAACAGCCCAACCCTTGGGACCGGCTTCAGCCCCAGGATGCGACGAGCCGACATCGAGGTGCCAAACCTT
>JAKACA010000159.1 GCA_021796455.1 Actinomycetes bacterium | reverse complement strand
CCGTCCTAGCTGACGAGGACGAGACGGCTCCACCCACTGCATGGGCGATGGCCAGCTTCAACGAAGGCACGCCGATGTTTGGCCAAGATGACCGTTGCGCTGACCTGTTGCTTCTAGTCCGTCCTCGGAGTGAGGACGGACGGACGCCGCCGCCGGCCCAGCTGGAACATTGGCGTGATGCGCTTGTTGCCTCCCTCGCCCTACCGGCTTCCTTCAGTTGCTTCTTGGCCGGCAGCGGAATGAGGACCTATGACAGCCCGCCGGCAAAGTTCGGCTTTGCGCTGGCTGCGGGCGGCAGCCTCGAGGAGCTGGTCGACACCTCGCGATTTCGACCGCTCAATGGGTCAACCTCCTCGCGCAGCATCACCAGCTACGCTGTTGCGGAACGGCGGGGCCACGATGCGGAGGAGGTGGCCTTGGACGTGTTGCGATTCTGGCTGGAGTACGGGCTCAAGGTCGAGGGCTACGAGGCCGAACTGGATCGATTGATTCGGCACGCCTAGTCGCTTTCTCTGTTGTGGTGCGGTCGTCGCGCGGATCGATACTCATCAGGATCTGCTCGCAGTGACACGTTGTCGCCGTTCACGCCGCGCGTCCCGAGTCTCGCCAGCTGCCGCGGCCTACCTCGCACAGATCGGCATCACGTCAGGGACCCATCGCGAAGTAGCGTCAGCCAGGCACCGCTTTCAGAAAGCACCATCCATTGGTTCGAACCACCACATAGTGCTCGCCTTGAGGAAGCTGTCGGGCCACGGCCGGCGTCGCCAAGAGGCTGCCGAGGTACACCCGAACGGGCCAGCCACGTCGGCCCATGCCTCGGATTGAACGTAGTGCCTGAAGCCACTGTCAAAGGCGGTCGGGCTGACGAGAGCGACGACTGCGACGATGCCCAGCGCTCGTCTGGCAGACCGACGACCGGCCAGAAGCGAGTCGCTCCACCCGCGTGCCGCCTGAACTAGCCGTGCAAGGGTCGACATGTTCGAAGTATGGAGCCGGGTGTGAGAACCGCGCCTCGCTTGCCTGTAAGTGCGCCATAACCGCCGCTCGATAACCCTACCGTCGGCGTAGCCATCCAGCGCAGAACGGCACTTCAGGTGTGCGTGGGGCAGGTAGCTGACGGGGCCGGGATTGCTTGCGGCGTGTGGGCTATGGCCATGAAGATGACTGGTGGCCGCGAGCATCTCGGGGTCCTGCTCAGTGAGGCGAGCGGCGACCAGCAACGCCTCGCAGCGGTGCGGGTCGTCCCATCGCCGTTCGAAGTCGGCGACCACGAAGCCAGGGCCCTTCACTCCGACGACCTCAACCCCCTCGAAGTCGGCGCGAGCGACCTCGAGGGGGTTGAGCTGTCGGGGCAAGTGCAAGAACGCGGCAGTGAAGGGCCCGCCGGGTCGTGCGAAGAGCCTTCCAGTGGCCACGATCGTCTCGCTGCGGGCGAGCTCGTCGGGGTCGTGGAGCCGGTCGAGGTGGATGAGTTGGTCGAGCAGCGCCGCGAAGCGGGAGATCGCCGTCGGGATGAGGAGCCCCCCGGGGCGGAGAACGCGGCGGCCCTCTCTCAACGCCGCCATCCGGTCGCCGGCCTCGAGCAGGTGGTAGAGCGGACCCATCAGCAGCGTCACGTCGACGCTCGCATCTGCTTCCGCCAGCCGTCTCGGGTGGCCCACACCAGCGTCGCTGCCCAGAGATCGCGCTCGCTCGACGTGGCGACGAGCCGGGTTCACCAACCGCACCCGGTAGCCCTGCTCCAGCAGCCAGCGGCTGTAGACACCCGGGCCTCCGCCCACGTCGAGGACCGACGCCGGCTGGGGAGGAAGATATCACTGGAGGAGCTCGAGCGTGCGGGCGAGTTCGAGGGGGCCGGCGAGCTGAGAATTCTCGAGACGGCTGGCTGCGCCGCAAGGGCCGCAACAACGAGGGTCAGCATCTGTACCGCGCTCGATCCGGTGCCCGAGCTTGCCATCAGCAGGTCGGTCATATGGCCACGCACGCCTCAGTCACCCGGCCGGATTCGGCTCTGCGTGAGTCGGTCAATCACCTGGCTCGGGAGGCATCCGTACTCCGTCATCACCGACCGGACATGTTGGCGCAGTGCGTGCTCGCTCTGGATGCCCGCTGCACTGGCGAGGAGGTCACTCCACACGGCTGACGCATCGCCCGCGATCTGTTGGATGACCTCAGTAGGAGCTAGATAGACATTAGGATTTGCCGCCCCGGCGTGCTGCGGGTCGACCGATAGACGATCTGACACGATGACTGCCGGGCTCCCTGCGGGCGGGTGGTCCATCCCGCGATCGGCAGCCAACTGGTCGAGTTGCGTGTTGGCTTGGCGGATGTCGTGCAAAGGGAGGAGGCCATCTGGATGTTCCTCCGATTTTGCTTCGACAGTCATCCACATGGCGGTGCCCCACAGCCACGCAGAGTCGCATCGGCCATCGCCCTGTGGCTTGAAGGCTTCCGCTCCTAGGTAGGTGCCGAGCGAGGTGAGCCCACCTTCGTAGGCAGTTGCCTCGTCCTGGCCAAGCACCTCGCGCATCTTGGTGATCTCCTCGGCGATGCGGTTCGGACGAAGTTGACCTCGCAGCCGTGCCGCGATGGTGTTGACGGCGACGACGTCCATACCCGAGAGGGGCACCGTCTCCGCGCCCGGTAGATCAACCATTTCTCTCAGCCAGGTACCCCGAACGTTTGAAGCTGCTGCTGCTTGGCGGACGAGTTCTCGCGCCTTGGCACGCTGCGTCTCGTCCTCCGCTCCGAAGTGGAGCCACACTCCGGAGAGGTACAACAACAGGCCACGGTAGCCCCGAGTGCTCTCACCTCCGACGCCGACCAACCGAGCCGCCTCTTGAAGCTGCGAGCTTGCGGCCAGCCACTCGCCCTGGAACGCGAGATGCCAGGCTTCGACCTCAGCTTGCGCGGACCTTCCGAGCGCCTCGGCTCCCGGTGCCTCAACCTTGACGGCGTCCTGCCGGAACTCGGCAACGAGCGGCTCGCCAGTATCGCGCCATGCCGCGTCGTGCTCCAGAAAGGTCTCAACATTCTCGATGACGTCGTCGGACTCAGCACCGCGACTGTTCTGCCAACCGAACTCGATCTCTGCCTGCAACTCTGGCTCTAATGCCTCGCGGTTCTCGGCGCGGCTAAAATATCGCGTGATATCGGCGCCGCGCACGACGACCACTGCGTAGTCGTTCGGCCCGCGAGTGCAGCGTCCTGCGCCTTGAACGATGCGGGTGCGCAGGCGTTCTGCTAAAGCAGCGCTCGCTTCGGCGCGCTCGCTGAGAAACTTCTCCTGTAAACCAACAGCGTCAGGCTTTCCGCCGAGCACAACGACGCGACAGGCCTTGCCTGGCAGATCAAGTCCGTCGTAGCGATTCGCGAGCCCAAGTACGCCGGTGGGTGCATCGGCGAACGTAGCGAGGCCGTGCTCGACGTGGTCACGACCCATCACCGGCACCCCCGGTCCAGCCAGAGCTCTCGCTGCCGCTTCCGCGTTAGCGACCGTGTCCTGGCTCAGGACCAGTGCCTTGTTCGTGACGGCGACGATGCGCTTGGTCAGGTCCGAAGAATCCGCCGCATCCGCAAGGTCCGGAAACACGAAGAGTCGCCGACCCGACCGCGGGGGCGTCTTCGTTGGAAGCGGCATCCTAGTGATCTCGGGCCGACCGAACGCGCGCTCCAGTTCACCACCAGCACCGAGCGTCGCGGACAAATAGATGCGCTGACCAGCGCGAGAGAAGATCCGATTCTCGAAGGTCGGGGGAATCATTGGTCGGATCTGAATCCCGCCGTACGAGAGGTAGACGCAGCAGGACGCCAGGCCCGACCGTACCATGGCGAGCTGAAACTTGTACGCGTCACCGAGAGTCGCAAGCGCGGCGTCGAGCTTCGCCAATACGTCCGGCTTGACGGCCGGGAGCAGGAGCCGCACCTGATGATGTGCACCTGGATCCGGCGCGCCCCGCAGTCGCTGCAGCAAGAGGCCGGATAGGAGTGGCGAGAGCGCGCTCAGCACGACTTCATATGTGGCGGGGTCGTCATAGCGCCGCACGGTGATGCCGTACTCCTCGCCGACGAACTGCTCGCCGGCATGCGCATCGTCCAGCACGATAAGGCGGGGCTCTGGAAGCTTCGGACTGCTATTGAAGATCGCGCTGTACGTCGTGATGCCGATGGCGTCACCACCCTCGACTGCGCTCTCTTCCGCGATATCCCAGTTGCGTGCTGTGCCGATGAGCAGGTGGCTCGACACTCCCTCGCAGCCGGCTGTGGCCTGGACCTGACGGGCAAGCTGCTTAGTGGGCGTCGCATAGATGACCGGGCCCTCGCCCTTGCGCCGGACCCACTCGGCAATGAGCAAGCCAGGGATGGTCTTGCCGGAACCGGTAGGCAGCTCAAGGGCGAGGTCCGCCGTCTTCTGATGATGCTCGGCGTACGCCCGAATGACATCGCCCTGGTGCACCCACAAGCCATCCACCGCGTCGGTGGTTCGCGGCAAGGTCCCGCTGAGATACATCTCTTCGGGGCTCTCGAACTGCTGCTGCACCCGTTTCATCTTGCCCTGAAAGGCCATGATCAGTCCCCTGCCGGTCCCTCGGTGCGGCCGATCCGTGCCGTGCTGTGCTGACTTTGGCGCTCCAGCTCGCGCCAGTCTGGGACGAGCGCCGACATCATCGCTTGGAATCGCTTCCCATGGGTGCGGTGCCGAAGGTGCAGTAACTCGTGCACGATCATGTAATCCTGGTACGTTTCACGTCGATAACGCCCATCAGGTTATCGCCCTCGATAGCGACCAGCCCAAACCCCTGGCGATGGTGGCGACGGGCGTGCTGGTTGTACATCGTCGAAGTAGGCGGTGTGGAGAAACGAGAGGACTCGGCAGCGAGTGACACTTCCTCGTCGACGGGCTCGTAATCACGCACCTGTACGAGCATTGCGACGATCATGCTATGGCGAATGAGGTCTGTCAACTGGTCGGGCAGATGGCGCGCGCTTCGCTGCGGGGGGCCGGCCACCGCCTGCATCAGTGGCTTCTGGTGGCACCGCCCGTGTTCGGGCGCACCCTAGCCGTAGGCTAGGCTGGTCGTAGGACCGGATGGACAGGTGCCCCGAGCCTGACCCGACCGAGCGCTCTGCCGGCGGCCGACCCACCATGCCCCCGAAGGGGGCGCAGAACGATAC
Source organism: Actinomycetes bacterium (assembly GCA_021796455.1). GTDB lineage: Bacteria > Actinomycetota > Acidimicrobiia > Acidimicrobiales > Bog-793 > JAKACA01. Next base: position 2,212 of record JAKACA010000159.1, on the reverse strand, counting down.
GCCATAACAGCGGCGTACAGAGGAAATGAACGAGCACAGAACGGCACCTCGGGAACTCATTGGCTGCGGCTAGGTCGTGGCTCGGGAGACCTCTTCCCTCTACTTACTGACTGTAGTGGTAGCGCGCCTTGAGGATCTTTACCTCGGCGTCGTCGGCCCGGTAAACGAGACGGTGCTCGTCGTCGATCCGGCGGGACCAGTACCCCGACAGGTCGCCTTTGAGCGGCTCCGGCTTGCCGATGCCCGTGAACGGATCGCGCTGGATGTCTCCGGTCTGGCGCGCGATCCTCGTCGCCATCTTCCGGTCGGCGCCGAGCCAGTACAAGAAGTCATCCCACGCGTCGGGGTCGAAGTGGATGCTTCGCACTACTCGCCGGCCAGGTCCCGGAGCTCCTCCACGGTCTTCACCACGGTGCCCCCGCCGGACCTGTCCCGCTCGACGGCTTCCATGAGCCGTCGAGCGTTGGCGGGAGACCGAAGCAAGTAGATCGTCTCCTGCCACGAGTCGAAGTCCGAAGCCGACATGAGCACGGCGTCCCCACCCTTGGAACTGATCCGGACGGGGAGGTGGTCGTCATTGACCTGCTGGATGAGAGGGAACAGGCGCGAGCGCGCCTCGCTAGCGCTGATTGCCATGGCGGACCCTTCTACGATGGTACGGCTACATGGTACCAGACAGGACCCGGGCGTCGGTACATCTTCCGCTCACAGAGGGCGGAGGGCGGGCGCAGATCGTCAACGCAGAACGATACGCCCGTGACCGGCGGCAAGCACACCGAACGGCACGTGCGTGTGCGAGTACAAAGCTCGTCAAGCCGGCCTAGACGATGGGCTCTGTCACCCCCCGGACCGACGTCGGTCGAGCCACGGCCGCGCGCTGTCGTGGGAGCGGCGGCGAACGGCTCCGTGCTCCCAACCGTCGGCCATTCGACAGTTGGTCACGACGTCAGTGAGCCAGATGGTCTCGTCGGGGTCGAAGCCGGCCAGACAGGTGGCGCCTCCGGAGACCGCAAGTGCCCGGTAGGACGCCTCCAAGTGGCCGGCGACGCTCAGGTGCACGGCATCGTAGGCGCCGGCGACCTGTACCCAGTCAGGGACGAACCACCGTCCCTCCCAGCCGGTCCACTCCCACCAGTCGTGGCGCCGGGAGAGCGTCACCTCCCTCGGGAAGCGCTCGGTGAGCTCGCACCACGCCCCGGGCCCGTCTACCTCGTAGACCTTGGCGCGCGGAGACGGGCTCACCTCCCAGAGCGCCAAAGCCTCGTCGGGCGGCGAGTCCTCCATCAGCGCGATCCCGACGGCCGGTAAGCCGGGCAGCGCCCGGGTCGTGCGCACCAGGTGACGACCGGGAGGGGCGGACCACCAGGTACCGGTGCACCGGAGGCTGTCGGAGCGCGGCGGGAAGGGGACCAGGCCTGCCGAGCGGGCCTCGTTCTCGGTCTCCGAACGCGCCCAGTCGGCGAGCACCTCCCTCGCTCCCGCCAGTGGCGGGTGCTCGGGCCCGTTCGAGAAGCGGGCCCAGCGCTGTGCGTGTTTGTCGCACGGGCCCCACCACCACGCGGCCCCGGGAGCCCGAGCCAGCGCCTCGGCCACGGGGAGGAGCGCGTCGGCGGCCGAGCCGAGTGCCTCCCTCACGGGCTTCTCGTCGCCCGAGAACATCACGTCGGCGACGGCGTCGACGAGGCACGGGAGCAGCGTCAGCTCGTCTCGGACATCGGCCAAGACCTCGAAGTCGACCGCCGCGACGGCCCGTGCCAGCACCTCGGAGGGCTCGAGCGGCGGACGGGCTTCGGCTTGCCGAGACCGGCTCCTAACTGCGTCCCAGCCTGGTGGCGGCCACCCTGGCCGTCCGAGGTTCTGGACCTCGACTGCTTCGAGCACGACCCCCGCGGTCGGCCTGTCGAGCGCACGGAGCAGATGGAAGCTGTCGAGGCCAGCGACCGCCGCGCACAATGCCCGCCCCCGAGGACCGGCCATGAGCCGCGTTGCCTTGGTACCGTCAGCGAGGCCCACCTCTCAAACGATAGGACGGGGCCCTTCCCGACCGCCCCTTCGCCTGGCGAAACGCCAGAGCTAGGCTAGGCACCCGACTTCGATCGGGTGCGGGGTACGCCAGCCGGGCACGGAGCGACGGAGCTCGGTCCAGGAGCGCGGCACGCGCTCCCGCTCCTATGGCCGGCGAAGGTCTCCTCGGGTTGCCAGTCGACACGCT
>JAKACA010000017.1 GCA_021796455.1 Actinomycetes bacterium | reverse complement strand
CACGTGGTCGCCAGGGCACTTCCGCCCTCCGAAAGCCATGTCCGCGAGGGTACTTGGGGGGTGTGACACACATCAGGGGTGGAACAATGCTGCGCGCGTGCCGCGAGCTGTCGCAGCCTTCACCAGATACGCAATCGTATTTGTGGTCCGGCCTGCTTAGCGCGGGACGACTGTGACTGGGCAGCGGATACCCGGCGATTGGCTGAGCCGTCCGTCTGCTGTGACGAGGCTGCACCCGAGGAGCTCCGCGAGTGCGACGTAGGAGGCGTCATATGCCGAAAGGTTGTCACGGAGCTGCCAGATCCGATCGAGGAAGGGAAATGTCGGATAGCGGGTCATCCCAAGCTGGCGCAGCGCATCGAGGACAACCCAGCCGATACTCGCGTCCATCTTTCGCGCGGCTACGTGGCGCCGTAGGGCGTTGGACACCTCGGTATCCAACAGGTGCGGCGCGTGCAGCTGCTCGCTCGACATAAGGCTTCGCGCCGGCCCGGCGTTGAGCAGGCCCGACAGCGCGGCCGAAGCATCGACCACTATCACCTCTCTGCTCGTCCGGCCTCGACGTCGCTGCGGATCGTCTCGATGTCCACGCCGAGGTCGGGGAGGGATCCGAGCAGGGAAGGGTTGTCGGCTCGGCGGGACACCTCAGCGAGCTCGCGCACGGCCACGGCTCCAACCGACGTGCCGTCGCGAGCGGCCAGCTGCCGCAGTCGCTCGACGACCTCGTCCGGCACGTTGCGTAGGTAGAGAGTCCTCATGTCGCAATATGCTAGCAGTTGACTCGCATTCTATTGCAGGCGGCAAGCGGCTCGGCGGGTAGCTCAGGGCCAGCGGTACCGGTGCTCGGGCCGCCCCGGTCCGTAGCGAAGGACGAGCTCGATCCGTCCGATGCGCGCGAGGTGTGAGAGGTAACGCTGGGCCGTCGCGCGGCTGACTCCGGTCTCGGCCGCCACTTCCTCAGCCGAGAGGTCCCGCCCAGCACCACGCAGGGTCTCGACGATCGTGCCGAGGGTCTGCGGCGAGTGACCTTTTGGCAGCTCCCGCTCGGCGCTCGTGCGAAGCGCCGCGTAGATCTCGTCGACGGCGCCCTGGCTCGCTTCGGAAAGTGACGAGAGCTTGCGGCGCATCTCTCCGTATGCGACGAGGCGCTCCCGCAGCCTAGCGGCTCCAAATGGCTTCACCAGGTAGTAGAGCGAGCCGTTGCGGAGAGCCTCCTCGATGCTTGCGGCGTCTCGGGCGGCGGTGACGACGATCACGTCGACACGTTGCTCCGGCGAGGCACGGAGCCTGCGGAGCACCTCGAGGCCCGCGATGTCGGGCAGGTAGATGTCGAGCAGGACGAGATCGGGCTGGAGCCGGGCGACTGCCTCGAGGGCGCCCGCACCTGAGTACGCCTCGCCGACGACCCGGAAGCCCTCCACCATCTCCACGTACGCACGGTGCAGCGCCGCGACCCGAAAGTCGTCGTCGACAACGAGGACGTCGATCATCCGCGCGACCCCGCAGCGACGTCGGTGCCGGCGAGCGAGCCGGTTTCGTCGTCGATGGTGAGCCCGCCTCCAGGGGCGGGCCCAAGGGGAAGCACGACCGTGAAGACGGCGCCGATCCGGCACGTCACCGATATCGAGCCTCCCCACCGGTGGACCAGCTGGCGAACCAGTGCCAAGCCGAGACCACGGCGGGCGCCGGAGGTCGCCATCTTCGTCGAGTACCCGTCGACGAAGATGGCTTCGAGGTTGTCCGGCGGCACCCCAGGGCCGGAGTCGCTCACCTCGATCTCGAGCCGGCCGTTGGCTCTCCTCACTTGGACCTCGACCCATGCCGGCTCTTGTCCCTGTGTCGCCTCCACCGCGTTGTCCACGAGATTGCCCACGACCGTGATCAGATCCGCGGGCGAGGGTACGTCGTCGGGGACGCGGGTGCTCGGAGCCAGACGGAGCTGGACGTTGCGCTCGGCAGCGACCGCGCTCTTGGCAAGGAGGAGCGCGACAAGCATGGGATGGCCGACCTCGGTGACAAGTCGCTCGGCCAGATTGGCGTCGCGAACCGTAAGGTCGGTCGCAAAGCGCGCGGCTTCCGCAGGTGCGCCCAGCTCGATCAGCCCGACGATCGTGTGGAGGCGGTTCGAGAAGTCGTGTGCCTGGGCCCGCAGGGCCTCGGTGAGACCGAGCATGCCCTCGAGCTCGCGCAGCAGCACCTCGGACTCTGTGCGGTCGACAATGGTGACCACGTATCCGAGCAGCCGTTCGCCGACGATCACCGGTCGCCTGTTCATGACGAGGATCCTGTCGTCGTAGATTGCCACGAGGTCCTTTCCCTCGATGCGGCCGGTGAGGATGTCCTGCACCCGACCCCTTGGTACGAGGACTGTCGCAGGGCGGTGCAAGAAGCGCGAGGGGAGATGGAGGACGCGGCAGGCCTCGGCGTTCGCAAACTGGAATATTCCGCGCTCGTCGAGACCGACGACGGCCTCGCGGATCCCGTGGAACATCGCCTCCTGCTCGCGGATCAGGTTTGTCAGCTCGTCGAGCTCGAGGCCGAAGGTCTGTGTCCGCAGCCATCTTGTCGCAAGGATCGAGCCTGCTGTGCCGACAGCAAGCGCGATAATGAGCGCTTCAAGTGTGAGGACCAGATCGGGGATGGTTCGCGACACCGGCGTCGGGGAGACTGCAACTACGAGCGACCCGCCGAAGGCTCCCGCCGGGGTGCGCAGCGCTACCGCTGCCGCGCCGAGGCGAGCGCCGGAGGGAAGCTGCAGCCTGCCGCGCCAGCCGCCTCCGCTACGAGTCGCTGCCGCCACCCCGTCGAAAGCCGCGGGGCTCAGCTGGGGTCCGGAGCGGAAAAGGACGACGCCGTGGCGGTTGACGACGTCGACGAGGACAGCGCCAGTCGTCGCACGGGTTCGTTCCAGGGCTGCGATCGCGACCGTCGCGTGCTCGAGCCCCGTCCCGGTCGCCGACGGCATTGGCCGGGACAGCGACGCGGTGATCGTCTCGGAGATGAGCAGGGCTTGGTGCATCGCTTCCCGCTCACCACTCGAAGACGGGGTCGAGCGGTACTCGCGCCAGGCGAGCCCGGCGAAAACGGCCGCCAGGAGCACCAGGATGTGCAGGTGCAAGACCCGCCTGGAAAGCCCATGCCTCTGCATCAACCCATCCCCCCCGGGGCACACTCCTAAAGCGTCCCAGCCTCTTTGCTGGTCCCGACAAGTGCTGCCGACCACTGCTCGCATCGGATGGCTCGGATGCGCCCTTGCTCGCGCATTCTGGCACCCAGCGGAGGCACTCTACGCCCTCCCGGTGGTGCTCAGGCGCCCTCGCGACGAGGTATATGGGGGGCCGGCTACTGCGCGGGCGGGCCAGGGTGGGCGGCCGTGAGCAAAATCAGCAGAACGACTCGTTTGAGCAGAGCTTTGGGTTACGAGAGCAAGCCCGTGTCAGGGAGCCGGCGCGCGTACCCTCCGTGCGTCGTTGTCGAGCCGGTAAATGGGGGGTGTAGGGGTGATCAGTTGGCGTGAGGGCCCGAGCGACGCGCGCCGCGCTCCGAGTGGCGGAGCGCGCAGGGGCGTGGTCAGGTGAGCCTCTTCCTCTTGACTCTCGGCTTTGGGATCGTCACCTCGGCCGTTCTCGCGCTCGCGGCAGTCGGGCTCAGCCTTCAGTTCGGCGTCACCAACTACGTGAACTTCGCGTACGGGTCCTTTCTCGCCTTCGGGATGTTCTTCACTTACACGGCACAGACAGCTCTCCATCTGCCGATCTGGCTCGCCGCGGTGATCGGCGTAGTCGCCACGGGGCTCGTCGCAGTCGTGGTCGACGCTCTGGTTCTCGAGCCGTTCGTCAGGAGAGGTACGTCGGGTTTCTTCCTCCTGATCGTCACGTTCGGGCTCTCGCTCATCTTGCTCAACCTTGTCCAGGCAATATGGGGAGTCGGCTTCGACGAGTTCCAGGTGGCAGCGGGCAATCCGGTGAACATCGGCCCGTTCAGCTTCACCGCGGCGCAGATCTGGGTCGTCGGCATAGCAGTCGTGACGATGGTCGCCGTCCACCTTCTGCTCACCCGGACCAACCTCGGAAAGTCGATGCGCGCCATGTCGGACAACGCGCCGCTCGCACGCGCCACCGGCATCGACACGAGGAAGGTGACCCTGTGGACCTGGTTCATCAGCGGCTGCCTGGCGGGGCTCGGTGGGATCACGCTCGCGTTCAACACCGTCGAGTTCCAGGCCTTCACCGGTAACACGTTTCTGTTCGTGATCTTTGCGGCCGTGATCCTCGGCGGCATCGGCCAGATCTACGGGGCGATGATCGGGGCCATCATCATCGGGCTCGTCGTCAACTTCGCCGGCCTCGTGATCTCTTCCGCTTATGACCTCGACGCGGCATTCGCGGTGCTCGTGCTCGTCCTCGTTATCCGTCCCCAGGGGATCATCCCCACGATCGGGAAGGCTTAGACCTCCAAATGGGCGTCGTCCTCGGCTACATCGCCACCCTTGGCGTGTACTTCTGCACCTACAACATCTTCGCTCTCGGCCTGAACATCCAGTTCGGCTACGCGGGAATACTCGACTTCACAGTCATCACGTTCATGGCCATGGGCGGCTACATGGCAGGAGTTGCCTCCCTCGGCCCTTCCCAACCCGGAAGCGGCATCTACTACATCCTCGGGCTCTCCCTGCCCTGGCCGTTGGCACTCCTCATAGGTGCCGCGGCGGCTGGAGCGCTTGGTTATGCCGTCGGTCTCATCGCGCTGCGCCGGTTGCGCAGCGACTACCTGGCCATCGTCACCCTCGCGGCCGGGTCGATCGTTCTTGGGATCGTGGGCAACAGCAACGGCCTGTTTGACGGCTTCGAGGGTCTCGTCGGTGTCCCCCAGCCGTTCGCCGGGGTCCTCAACCTCTCGCCTAACTCCTACACCCTGTTCTTCCTCGGCATGTGCGCGGTCATCATGGTGATCTGCTGGCTCGTCGCCAACCGGATCTACAACTCACCTCTCGGCCGCACGATGCGCGCGATTCGTGAGGATCTCGACGTCGCCGAGGCATATGGCAAGCGGACCTTTCGCGTACGGATGACTGCGATGGTGACAGGTTGCGTCTTCGTCGGGATCGGCGGAGTCCTGACGATATGGTTCATCACCGCTCTTGCGCCGGCGGGCTGGGGCACGAGCGAGACGTTCGTCGTGTGGGCCGCGCTCATCGTCGGCGGGCGCGGCAACAATCTCGGTGCCGTTGTCGGGTCGTTCCTCGTGGCCGTGCTCTTCAACGAGGCGACTCGGTTCCTCCCGGCGATCCCCTCCTTCCCGAGCCTTATCCCCGAGATCCGCAACATGTGCATCGGGGCGCTAGTGATCCTGACCCTCTGGTTCCGACCCCAAGGCGTGATCGGCGAGCGCAAGGCGCGCTTTTTCGAAGTGCCGCTGCGGACGGACTCCCTCGACCTGGCTCCCGCCCCGGCCGCGGCGAGCACCAACTGAGCCATGAGCGCAACTGAGCCATGAGCGGTAGCTCCCCGGCGCCACAGCCCGCCGCGCGGCCGGCGCCACAGCCCGCCGGCCAGAAGGTCGTCGACGAGATACTCGAGGTCCACGACCTCGTCCGGAGCTTCGGTGGCGTGCGCGCGCTGACGGGTTGCAGCTTCGGTGTCGAGAGAGGGAGCATCACGGCTCTCATCGGCCCCAACGGGGCAGGAAAAACGACGCTCGTCAATGTGGTGGCAGGGGCGATCCGCCCGCAGGGGGGCAAGGTGCTCTTCGACGGGCGCGACATCACCGGGAGGCCGAGCCATGAGGTGGCGCTCGGTGGACTGATCCGGACCTTCCAGATATCGCGCGAGTACCCAGCGATGACCGTGCTCGAAAACCTCATGGTGTCGCCGCAGCGCCAGGCGGGGGAGAAGCTCGCGACCGTGCTCTTCCGCCCGGGGAAGTTTCGTGCTGAAGAGCGCGCGCACGTGCAGCGTGCTGTCGAGGTCCTCGCCGAGTTCGGCCTCTACGGGAAGCGCAACGACTATGCGCGAGCGCTCAGCGGCGGTCAGAAGCGCCTGCTCGAGCTGGCGCGAGCCGTTATGGCCGACCCGAAGATGCTCGTCCTCGACGAGCCGATGGCGGGGATCAATCCTGCTCTCATCGAGAGGCTTGCCGACCACATCTCCCGGCTGAGAGATGAGCGAGGGACGACCTTCCTCATGGTCGAGCACAACCTCGACGTGGTCGAGAAGATGTGCGACCGGGCCATCGTGATGGCGGTCGGCCAGACGCTTGCAACCGGGACGATGGCCGAGCTCCGAGGCAATAGCGAGGTGGTATCGGCGTACCTCACCGGGGGAGTCGTAGAGGTCGGTGCGAAGGGATGACGCGTTGAGTGCGCTCAGGGGAGCTTCGAGATGTGCGTGCTGAAAGTTGAGGGGCTGACCGCGGGCTACGGCCGCGTCCCCGTCATCTTCGATATCGCGCTCGAGGCTCGTGTGAGCCAGGTGGTCGCGATCGTCGGGCCGAACGGCGCCGGGAAGTCGACGGCGATGAAGGCTACCTTCGGTCTCGTCGAGCGGAACGCGGGGAAGGTGCTCCTCGACGAGCAGGACATCTCACACCTTCTCGCCCACGAGGTGGCCCGTGCCGGGATGGCATATGTCCCGCAGGTCGAGAACGTGTTCGCCGCGATGAGCGTCGAGGAGAACCTCGAGCTCGGCGCGTTCGTGAACCGGCGCAACCTCGCCGGGCGTCAGAGCGAGGTGTTCGACATCTTCCCCGACCTCGCGATCGCTCGGCGACGCAAGGCCGGGCAGTTGAGCGGGGGGCAGCGCAACATGCTCGGCATGGCCCGCGCGCTCATGTCGGACCCGAAGGTGATCCTCTTGGACGAGCCGACCGCGGGCCTGTCGCCGGCAAATGTCGACGTCGTCTGGTCGCAGGTCCGTCGCATCGCCGAGCTCGGCACGTCGGTCGTCGTCGTCGAGCAGAACGTCGACCGTGCTCTGCGCAGCGCTGACTGGGTCTACATCCTCGTCGCCGGGCGCAATCACGAGCGCGGCACCCCGGCGCGCCTTGCGGACCTCGATCTGGCGGCGATCTTCCTTGGTGCATCCGATCGCGCGCGAGGCGAGTCGCAAAGCGAGTCGCAAAGCGAAAAGCACGTGCTCGCCGGGAGGCTGGAGGGACCTCTCGACAACAAGGTCTCGCCCTGAGGAGGGGTGAGGGAACCCGCCCGTGGCGCGCTACGCGCCCAGGTCAGGGAAGTAGAGAAAAAACACCACCAAGAAAGCGAAGGAGGCATCATGTCACTCAAGCGTGCTACGAGGCGCTGGCGCACGAAGGTCGGAGTCCCGCTCGTGTTAGCGGGAGCCCTTGTCCTGTCGGCTGTCAGCGCGTTGAGCGCCGCCCCGGCCACTGCCAGCGTGCGAAAGGCACCGAAGTCGGTGAGCGCCGGGATCCTCCTGCCGATGAGCGGCAAGGAGGCGTTCGTCGGCCAGTGGTTTGACCACGGCGTCCAGGCCGGGATCTATGCCGTCGATCACGCCGGGGGGATCATGGGGGCGCAGTACTCCACCCACCTCGAGGACACGGCGGGCGACCCGGTCGACGCGGTGACGGCATTTAGGACGCTGCTGCTCTACCACCCGGTCGTGGTGTTCGGGCCGTCGTCGCTCGAGATCGAGGGCGTCATCCGCCAGTTCGGTCCCGACCACGTCGTCGACCTGATGGAAGGCGGCACGACACAGCTCGACTACATGAACTACCCCTATGTCTACAGGGTGTTCCCGTCGGACTCCGAGCTTCTCTCGGGCGAGGCCTACTACGCCTACCACGCGAAGAACTGTCGCTACGCTGCCGAGATCTACGACTCCGGCCCGAACGCGCAGGCCGAGGTCGGCCCGGTGACTCGCGCCTTCACGCACCTTGGCGGCAAGATCGTCGCGAGCGCGACGATCGTCGCAGGGCAGAGCTCGTACCTGTCAGCCGTCGCCAAGCTGTTCAGCGGGAAGAAGCCGCAGTGTGCCTTCTTCCACATGGACCCGCAGACGGCAAGCACGTTCTTCGCGAACATCAGGCAGCTTGGTCACATGAACATCCCCTACATCACAGGCGACACGGGCGCCGCGATCCAGCTGGCACAAGCTTTCGGGCTCAAGTATGCCGCGCACTGGATGACCGGGATGGCGGCCCCGCCGGCGTACGCTCCGGCCAACGCAGCGTTCCTCAACGCCTACCAGAAGGTCTGGCACACGAGGTCCCCGCTGCCGGCCTCGCCGGCAATGTACGACGCGGTCATCATTGCCTCTCTCGCGATGGACGCCGCGCACTCGACGAACCCGGTGGTATGGCGGCCCTTCATCACGAAGATCTCGAACCCGCCTGGGACGAAGTGCTACACGTACCCGAGCTGCTTGGCGCTCTTGAAGAAGCACCGCAAGATCAACTACGAGGGCGCCAGCGGCAACGAGAACTTCAACAAGTACCACAACGTGTTCTCGTCCTTCGAAGTCGAGCAGTTCAGCGCGAGCGGCAGCCTCCACACGGTCTTCGTGGAGCCGGCGAGCAAGCTCGCGGCGCTGTACTGAGGCTTTGGTGCCGTAGTCGCTTAGAGCGGCGGCTCAGCGACGAAGAGGCCCGGCAGACGCGCGAAAGCGCGGCTGCCGGGCCTTTTCTTTTCTCGCTGCCGAGGACATCCTCACACTTGTCATGCTTGCTATCCTTGACATGGCATAGTAGCGTGCAGCCGCAGCAGGGACGGGATCGGGTGCCGGAGGTTGCTTCGAGATGGGTTTCGACGAGGAGTACGCCGCCCGCCTATCTCACTCGCTCGAGCTGTTCGAGAGGGCAAGCGCGGTCATTCCCGGCGGTGCCGGGAGCAGCGCCCGGACGGTGAAGTTCGGGTGGGAGCCGTACCCACCTTTCATCGCTGAGGGCTCGGGCTCCCGCATGAGGGACGTCGACGGCAACGAGTACATCGACTATCTCCTGGGCCTTGGACCGATGATCCTTGGTCACCGTCATCCCGCTGTCACCAAGGCGGTTGTCGAGGCGATCCAAGATCTGGGCACCTGCTTTGGTCTTTCGTACGAGCTCGAGATCGAGGCGGCGGAGAAAGTGGTCGCGGCGGTCCCGAGCATCGAGATGGTGCGCTTCTCCAACTCCGGGAGCGAGGTCGTAGGTACCGCGGTCCGCCTTGCCCGTGCATATACCGGACGGCGCATGATCATCCGCTTCGAGGGCCACTACCACGGGTGGCAGGACACCGTGTACTGGAGCAATCACGTCGATCCGAAAAAGGCCGGGCCAATGGAGTCGCCCCGACCCGTGCCTGCTGGCCCTGGAGTCCCGCGAGAGCTTGCGGACACCTTGATCGTCCTTTCTTGGAACGACCCCGAGAGCCTTGCTCGCGTCATGTCCGAGCGCGGCGCAGAGGTGGCCGCGATCATCACCGAGCCTGCCGTTTTCAACACCGGTTGCATCCTCCCCGAGCCGGGCTATTTGGAGCTGCTCCGTGAAGAGACGCAACGCCACGGCTCGCTCCTCATCTTCGACGAGGTGATCACAGGCTTTCGCTTCGCCCGGGGCGGAGCGCAGGAGTTCTACGGCGTGATGCCAGACATCACCACTCTCGCCAAGGGTCTCGGTGGTGGCTTCCCAGTGGCGGCGATCGGCGGAAGCAAAGAGGTGATGGCCATGATCGCCGATGGTCGCTACTCCCACTCGGGCACCTACAACGCGAACGTCATACAATGCGCGGCCGTCTCGGCGACGATGGACGTGCTCTCGGAGCCCGGGCTCTACGAGCGGCAGGTAAAGCTCGGTTACCGCCTCGCCGAAGGCTTGCGATCCCTCGCGGACTCCAGCGGGCTTGCGGTCACGATCGAGGGGCTCGGGACGGTGTTCCAGCTGTGGTTCAGCGAGCATCCGATCAGGAACTGGCGTGACGCCGCGCGCTATGCCGACACGGCGCTCTTCAGAAGCTGGTACGAGGAGATGGTGATGCGTGGCGTGCTGTTCCATCCGAGCCAGTTCGAGAATCTCTTCGTCTCCCTCGTCCACACGGACCAGGACATAGACGAGACCCTGAACGCTGCAGGCGACGCGATGACAGCTGTCGCGAAGAAGTCCGCTCGGCTCGGATAGCAAGAGGGTATCGACGAGCTCGCTCACGCGAAGAAGGGGGACACGTGACGCTGATAGATCTCGGCCAGATGAGGCGGGGCGGTAATGGGCCGCGGGTGGCAGGTGCCGCCCCCTCACGTCTCCGCTACGAGCAGGTGATCGATCTGCTCGAACAGACGATCACCGAGCGCCAGCTGGTCCCGGGCGACCTGCTGCCTACGCAAGCCGAGCTTTGTGAGCTCGCCGGCGTGAGTCGCATCACTGTCACGCGCGCCCTCACAGAGCTCGAGCGTCAGGGCCGGATCCGGCGCCACCAGGGGGTAGGGACGTTTCTGGCTCGACCAAGGATCACGGCCGAGCCTGCACGCTCGGGTGGCCTACTCGGGACAGTTTCGAGTGGATCAGCGGCGATTCGAGTCGGCACGAGAGTGCTGAGCCTGGTGGCGGGCCTGCCGTCACACGATCTGCGAGAAGCCCTCAAGCTCTCACCCGGCGCACGCATCTGGTGGATCCACCGCCTGCGCCTGCTCGACGGCCGCCCGATGGTCGTAGAGACCGCAGCCATCCCAGTCGAGCTCGCGCCCGACCTCGACCGCTACGGCGGGGAGGTGACGGACTCGCTCTATGGCCTGCTCGAACGGCGCTATTTGCTCAAGGACGCTTCGGAGGAGCAGTACCTCGAGGTGGTCTCGCCGACCGACGAGCAGCGCCGGCTTCTCAACTTGAGCACGGGATCGAGCGTGGTGCGCATCCGCGGGCTCAGCGTCGACCCCGGTGGACGGCCGTTCGACTGTTTCGAACAGGTGTACCCGGCCTCTGACTTCGCTTTCTACCTGCCAGGTGGCGCGACCCGCGAGCTCATCGTCAACCCGGCGACGAAGGACTGGACTGTTTCGCAGATCGACGCAGTACCGAGCAAGGGGGGAGCCGAGTAGCCATGTCCACACTCAAAGCGGGGGCCGCCGCGGCCGAGAGAGGAGAGACCGGATTGCTTTCCGGTGCCCTCCATATGCGCGACACCGTCATCCTCGCTATGGCGAGCTCGGGACCGACCCAGAGCATCGCGACATCGCTGGCAGCCATCGTGCTCGCGGTCGCCTTCGCCGGCTTCCTCCCGATCGTTATCTGCTTCGTGCCGATGATCGGCATCGCGATTGGCTACCAACGCCTCAATGCCTGGCAGCCGAGCGCGGGAGCGACGTACTCGTGGGTGGGTAGGTCTCTCAATCCGCACGCAGGCTTCTTCTCGGGCTGGATCATGTTGATGTACTACACGATCGGAACAGTCAGCCTCACGCCAATCCTCGGTTCCTACCTTCTCAGCTTCTTCTCCAACGCGGCGGCCAACGACAAATATGACACCGCGCTCGTTGGGACAGTGCTGAACATCCTCGTCCTCGTCGTTGCAGCCGTCGGGATCAAGATCTCGTCGCGCTTCCAGTGGACCTGGGCAGTATTTGAGTACACGGTCCTCCTCGGCTTCTGCGTCACCGCGGTCGTTCTGATCTACAGCGGGCACATCAGTCATTCAGTGCATATCACGTCGGCTTGGTTCACCATAAACGGTGCTGGAGGCTTTCACGCTCTTATCTCCGGCATCCTGATCGCGATCTTCCTCTACTCCGGCTGGGACACTGCTGCCTATGTAGGCGAGGAGGTGGAAGGAAAAGCCGCGGGATCTGCTGCTATTACGAGCGTCGTGCTGTTGTTCGTGATATATGCCGTCGGAGTTGTAGCACTCCAAGGGGTGGCACCGATATCGGTCATACAGGCCCACGCCGCGGATGTGCTCGCGTATATCGGCCAACGGATCGGTGGGGGTTTCTGGGCAGACGTGATGATCGTCGCAGTCCTTGGAGGGACGCTCGCCTCGCTCCAGGCCGCGATCGTGAGCGCCGGGCGTATCTCTTTTGCCATGGGGCGAGACCGCGTCTTTCCCCGGTGGTTCGGACAGGTCAGCGCTCACTACCGCACGCCGATGAACGCGACCGTGCTCGTCGGTCTGTTGAACGTCGTATTTCTCTGGGGCTCCACGCTCGTCGGTTCGATCGGTACCGCACTCGGTGACATCGTGAGCACCCTCGGTCTCATTGCCGCGATGTTCTACCTGCTCACAGCTGGAACAGCTATCTGGTGCTACCGGCGATCGATCATGTCGAGCGTGGCCGACTTCTTCCTCGGCGGCGTCATGCCGGGGATCGGCGCGGCCTTCATGGCCTTTGTCATCATTTACGAGCTCGCGACCAATGCGCTGAATGGAGTCGAGATCGGCTTCGGCTTCGGCTTTGCCGCGTTCGGCCTCGTGCTTTCGTTGATCTCCTCACGTGTCGGCAAGGCGCGCTTTTACTCCGATCCAACCGTGAGCCACGGCGACAGCATCGAGAGCGAGCTCGCTGCGTCACCGGAGTCTCCCGAAGGCGTCCCTTTGTGAGGGGAGGTCCTGCTTATGTTGGACTCGATCTCGGGACCTCGGGCCTGAAGGGGGCCGTCCTTGACGAGACGGGCTCTGTGGTAGCCCGCGCGACATCGCCTTACGCGACCCACCATCTGGTGCCTGGAGCGGCCGAGCAGGACCCGGCCGACTGGATCAGGAGCACGGGGGCCGTCGTCGCCGAGCTCGCGCAGCAGCGGGACCCTCGGTCGTGGGCCTGCATCGGCCTGACAGGCATGATCCCGACCCTCGTGACCCTTGATGCTGAGGGTCTGCCAACTGGTCCAGCAGTCACCTGGGAGGACGGTCGTGCCGAAATACAGGCGGCCCGTATGCGCGTCGTGGTGGGGGAGGAGAGGCTCTACAGCGTCACTGGGCAGCGCCTGGACGCGCGCTACCTGCTGCCGATGTTCTGCCGCTTGAGCGAGGAGGACCACGTTCGCAGCAGCGCGACAGCGGCAATCTGCTCAGCCAAGGACTACGTGTTCCTCCAGCTCACGGGCGAGCTCGCAACTGATCCGAGCACGGCGACGGGCTTTGGATGCTATGACCTCACCGCTCGATCATGGCATCAGGGGATAGTCGATGTCGTCGCGGATCTGCTGCCTGCAGCGGTGCCAAGACTGCCCGCGCTGGAGCCGTCGTCGACGGTGCGCTCGCTGTCCCCACGGGCGGCATCGCTGCTAGGGCTGCCAGCGGGACTCCCCGTGAACCTTGGCGCGGCGGACTCTGTGGTCGGCGCCACCGGGCTCGGGGTCACACGCGACGGTGAAGTCGCCTATATCGCCGGCACGAGCTCGGTCCTTCTCGCGCTGAGCTCGCAACTCGTCCTTGACAGATCACGCCGGTACCTCGTCACGCCGATGCCAGGCGATGGAATGTGGGGCCTGGAGATGGACCTTCTCGCGACGGGTAGCGGTCTCGCGTGGCTGGCACAGATTCTCGGCTCGGACTCGGTCGCCGCTCTTGGAGAAGTCGCGCGCGCAGTCGAGCCCGCACAGGCGCCGGTATTCCTGCCGTACCTCGGTGGCGGCGAGCAGGGTGCGCTCTGGGATCCCACTTTGCGGGGCTCGTTGCTCGGTCTCGGCGTTCACCATGAGAGAAGCCACATTGCCCGCGCAATGCTCAATGGCATCGCGTTGGAGAGTCGCCGGTGCCTCGAGGTGATCGCCGAGACCGGTCTGCCGCACTCGCCCCTGCATTTCTCCGGACCGGGCATGGCGGCCTCCGCTTTCAGCCAGGATCTCGCAGATGCCAGCAGGAGGCAGGTCGTCGTCGCGCCAGGGGCGACGGCGGGCTCCTCGGTTCTTGGGGCTGCCATGCTCGCGGCCCGCGCGGTTGCGGGCGCCACGGTGGAGCAGTCGATGCGCGAGGGTCTCGAGAGCGCAGCGATCGTGGTCGAGCCCGACGAGGCACGGGGCCGGGTCTGGGACCATCTGTTTGCCAGCCATGAGCTGGCGCTGGCGGCGCTCCGTCCTTTGTACCATTCGGGTATCTTCGGAAAGGGTGGCTGCTCGTGACCGGCTTTCTCATGGCCAGGGAGATGGCCGAGCAGCCAGCCGTGCTGGCCGCGATAGCAAGTCGTGCCGGCGAGTTGAGTGAGCAGATACGGCGCATCCTGCCCACCCGGCTCGATGGCATCTCCTTTGTCGGGCGCGGATCGTCGGACAACGCCGCTGTGCTCGGGCGCTATGCCGCTGAGATCGCCTCTGGCCGACCGGCGGGTCTGGCCGCCCCGAGCCTCCATACCCGTTACGACGCTAAAGTCGACTATCGCGGTTACCTCGTGGTCGGGCTCAGCCAGTCCGGTGCCACTCCTGAGGTGGTCACCACGTGCGAGCGACTACGCGAAAGCGGCGCGGTCGTCGTCGCCATCACCAACGGTAAGTCCAGCGCGCTCGCCGCGGTGAGCCATCTCGTCCTCCTGACCGATGCCGGAGAGGAGCTTGCCGTCCCGGCAACAAAGACGGTCACGGCCGAGATGGCCCTGGTCCTCGTCGTCGCTGGAGCGCTCGGTCGCGGCCTACAAGGGGTGGGGGCCCTGGGGGCCGTTCCTGAGGTGGTAGCGGCGGTGCTTGCCAACGAGGCGCCTGCGGTGGAGCTCGCGGCCAGGTGGGCGAGCTACGACCGCCTCGTCGTGACGGCGCGCGGCCTCCTCTACGCAGCCGCGCTCGAAACAGCTCTCAAGATCAAAGAAACCTCTCGGATCCTGGCCGAGGGGCTATCTGTCGCCGATCTGCTGCACGGCCCCATTGCCACCGTCGGTGCCGATCTCCCAGTGCTCAGCATCGACGGCGGCGCGCCGCTCGCGAGCGACAGCAGCGATCTCGTCCGCCGGCTTGTTGGCCTCGGTGCCCCTACCGCTACCTGCATGCCCCTTGGCGGCAGCACGCTTCCAATGCCTGGCGGGCTGCCCGAGGTCATGTACTGCATCGTCGCCACCGTGGTCGGCCAGCAGTTGGCCTACCACCTCGCACTGGCACGGGGTCTTGACCCAGATCATCCGAGCGGCCTCACGAAGGTGACACCTACTCATTGAGCCCACGGTGGCGGTCCAGCACTGGCTGGAGGGCGTGGTTCGGCGCGCTCAGCGAGAGGGAGCTTGCCCTCTTTCTCGCCGGGAGAGTGGCGTCTCTGCTCGGGTCGTCGATGGCACCAGTCGCGGTCTCCTTCGCGATCCTCGCGCAGCATGGCACCGCGACACAGCTCGGTGAGGTCCTCGCCGCGCAGAGTGTCCCGCTCGTCGCGTTCCTGCTCATCGGCGGGGGCCTGGCCGACCGGTGGGGACGGCGGATGGTCATGGTCGTCGCCGATTTGATGAGAGTGGCAGCTCAGGGATCTCTCGGCTGCTGGATCCTCCTCGGGCACCCGCCGCTATGGGCATTTGCCTCGGCCGAAGCCGTCGTCGGCCTCGGGACCGCGCTGTTCGCCCCCGCGTCGACCGGGCTCGTACCTGAGCTCGTCACCAACCCCGACCACCTCCAGCAGGCCAACAGCCTGCGAGGTCTCGCCACCTCGCTTGCAACCGTTGTCGGCCCGGCAGCTGCCGGAGTCATCGTGGCTGCCGCCAACCCTGGATGGGCGGTAGTAGCCGACTCCATCTCCTACGCCGTAAGTGCCGGGTCCTTGCTGATGCTCCATCTGCCGGCGGCAAAGGCGAGGTCGGCGACCTCGTTCATGGGACAGCTTCGCGACGGCTGGAGCGAGTTCTGGTCCCGGATCTGGCTCTCGGCGATCGTGGGTCAGTACGCCCTCTTTCACCTGATCGTGCTTGCTCCATTCATGGTGCTCGGTGTAGTCATCGCGAAGTCCTCGCTTGGCGGCGCGACTGCCTGGGGGGCCATCCTGGCGGCGCTCGGCTTTGGATCGCTGCTCGGCAGCCTGATCGTGCTGCGCTTCAGGCCCAGGTACCCGCTCCGAGTCGCGACCCTCTCAGGGCTCGCCTGGATCCTTCCCATGGTCCTGCTCGGTGTCGCGGCGCCCGCGTGGTCGGTCGCGCTCGGTGCTCTTGTCGCTGGGATGTCTCTCGGTGTCTTCGGACCCCTGTGGGACACGACGCTCCAGCGAGAGGTGCCCGAGCGGGTGCTGTCCAGTGTCTCGGCCTACGACTACCTGGGGTCGGTCGCCCTCCTTCCGGTGGGTTACGCGATCGCCGGGCCTCTGAGCGCTGCCATCGGAGCAAGGCCGATGCTGCTCGGCGCCGGCGTCTGGGTCGGGCTGTCCAGCCTTGTCGTGCTTGGCGTCCCGGCGGTACGCCAGCTCGCCGCCCGGTAGGGTTGTGCGGTGGGAGACAGGTTCGAGGTGGTCTGCGAGGTGGAGCCCGCGATCCGCGCGGATCTCACGCGAGCCCGTCACCAGGTCGGGGTGCTCGCGCCGGTAAGCGACGGGTTTCTCATCCCGGACAACCACCTCGGGCGAGCCACGGTCTCCAGCATCGCGGTGGCCCACGAGGTGGCGAGCATGGGCGTGCGGGCGATCGCGTGCCTGAACAGCCGGGATCGCAACCGGCTGGGTTTCCAGCGGGACCTCTTGACCGCAGCGGCTTATGGAGTGGACGAGCTTCTCTGCGTCTTCGGCGACCACCCCTCGAGCGGCGGGCGCTCGAACGACCTCACCGTGCGCTCCATGCTCGAGGAGGTACGGGAGTTCGGGACCTCGCCAGCCTTTCGAGGGACCGGCCGTTTCTCGGTCGGAGTCACGAGCCGTCTGGCGCCGATTCCGAGTTGGAAGCAGGCGGCCGACTTCCTGTTCGTCCAGGCCTCCTTCGATGCCGACGCGCTCGTGAGGTGGCGAGAGAGTGTCAATTTCTCGGGCCGTGTCTATACCGGGGTGCTCGTCGTGGCGTCCTCCGACATGGCGCGGGCACTAGAAGCAACGACCTCCCAGATTCGCGTACCGCCGGAGCTCCTGGAGCGCTTGGAGAGCCAGCCGGACGCCGGCATCGACCACGCTTGCGAGATGCTGGAGCGCGTCAGAGCTTCGGGCGCTTTTGACGGGGCGCACCTCGTGCCGGTCGGGCGGTACAGGGAGGTCGCGAGGAGGCTCGAGCTCGCCGGCTGGAGTCGAAAGACCGAGAGCCGGAAATGACCGCTGCGGGACGCATCCGGGCCCGGTCAGTCGGCGACCAGATCAGTCGGCGACCAGATCAGTTGACGACCATGACGAGAGTGCCATATGCAAGGTAAGGCCATACCGCCGCCGCGTCGCTGTAGGGGAGCTCGACGCAGCCGAGGCTCTGCGGTATCCCGTACCCGGCCCGTGGCATGTAGTGGACGGCGTCGTTGCCGTTGAAGTAGGCGATGTACTGCACGAGGTCGGCATAGGGGGAGCCGTTGGGATTGGTGCCTTTCATCACCTGGCTCCGCAGCCGGGAGTACACCGTGAATGTTCCGTCGGCCGTCGGGGACTGGGCGATGCCGGTGTTGGCGGGGCTCTTGATCACAACTTTGCCGTCGTGCCAGACGGTGAGGGTCTCCGGCACCGTCTTGTTCGCGAGTGCGAAGTTGTAGCCCCCGGTGTTGACTGTGTTTGCCTGCAGCGCGACGAGCAGAGCATTCCAGAGGCTGGGTCCGAGGTTGCCGTTCGGCGTCAGTCCGTGGTCAGCCTCGAAGGACATGATGAGCCCCCTCGTGAAGACGTTGTCGACGCCTCGGCGCCACAGCGCTCTAAGCTGCCTCGGCCAGCCTCGGTTCAACCAGGAGAAGTGGCCCACCGGAGGGCTGTAGAGCGCTGCGAGCTGCGCTGCCGCGTTGCCCGGCGCGACTGCAGCCCCTCTCGGCGTCCAGGAAAGGGGCGAGTAGTCGAGGAGGGAAAGCAGCTGTTGGAGCCGGAGGATCGATGCATCGACGATCCGGAAGTGCTCGGTGACGGTGCGACTGAGCGTGCCTCCATCGGTGCTCCGCACGCCTGCGGCACCTCCAGGCACCCTGAGAGTGATCTCGCTCAGTGGCAGGAGAGGTTCGCTCGGCACGAAGCTGACCACGTTCCCGTGGATCTGCCAGGTGCCTGGTGCCGCGGGGGCGATGGTGGGACGAGGCGACGACGCCGCGATGGGCGCAGAGAGCGTCACGGTGATCGGCCGAGTCGGAGAGACCGAGACGGCCTGCGCGGGAGGACTGATCGAAGTCACGGACAGGACTGGCGGACGGGTCGTCGAGGTTGATTGGGACCCCGATGTTGACGCTGTGCTGCCGGTGGCCTTTGTTGTCGTGGCCCCTGCCTGCTGCGCGATTGTGGCGCTGGTCCCCGTGCTCGAATCTGTGCTCCCATGGGCGTGGCGTGACAGCCGGGTCGCGGCGAACGCGGCGCCCCCACCGGCGAGGAGGGCTACGACGATGAGAGCGCCGGCGAAGCGGAGCGACACGGCTCGTGGCGCCTGATGGGTCGGCATCGCTCTCCTTTGCTGTGCTGGTGCCGTGCGAGGGGCCAGGTCTTCAGTCCCTCGATTATCGCCTGAACTGCGGCTGGATGGTTCGCGCGCGGCGCAGTTCGCTGCTTGGGCGATACTTCACGGGTGTGGCCGGAGATCGACGACGTTGCGCTGCGCGTGGGGGAGGAGGCGGTGACGTACCGGGAGCTGCTGCTCGTGGGCGCCGCGACCGGCCTCCTCGACACGGCCATAGCTGCGACGACGCGTGGCCTGCAGGTACTCGAGAGCGGGATCTCATCTCCGACCCGAGAGGAGCTTCGAGTCGAGGCGGTTGAGTACCGCCAGCGCAAGAAGTTGCAGAGCGGCGAGGACCTGAGGTCCTTCCTGGCACAGCGCCATCTCGAAACCCCCGACTGGGAGGCTCACCTACGCCGCGTCCTCGCAGCGAGGCTGCCCGTAGATGTCCCGGAGCAGGCCAGCTCGCCCGACGGGCTGGCCGAGGCCGTGGGAGTCGATCTCGCTTGCAACGGCTGGTGGGGCAAAGCTGCTCACGTGCTGGAGCGGTACTTGGCAGCTGTCGCTGTGACCGGAGCAGAGCGGACCGTGGTGAGCAGTCACGGCCACAGCCCCGACGAGCTGGCAAGGGCCACGGAGATAGTCGAGCGGGCGCGCGTCGTGGGTGAGCTCGAGCTGCAGTGGTGCGTGTCGCAACTGCAGCTCTTGAAGGTGCGCGAGCGGGCTCTCGAGGACGTCGAGCAGCGCTTCGGCTCGGAGGCCGCCGTCACGGCGCGGGTCGCCGAGCACGCCGTCGACTGGATGCGGGTGAGGTTCGACGATCTCTGCCTGGCGAGCCGCTCCGCGGCGAACGAGGCGGTCATGTGCTCGCGAGACGAGGGAGTGGAGCCAAGCGAGATAGCGACGCGAGCAGGTGGTGAGCTGCTGCGCATGGACCTTCGGCGGGACCAGCTCGCTCCTAAGATGGCGGCGCTCCTGGGCGGTGCGATCGTGGGCGAGGCACTTGGACCGATCGAGAGCGCCGACGGCTTCCACGTGCTCTGGCTCGAGTCGCGCCGGCCTCCCTCGCCGGACGACCCCGAAAGCCGGGCTCAGGCGAGGTCCGAGCTCCTCGGTGAGGTGCTCGACCGGGCTCTCGCGGGACGGGTGATCCGGGTGGGCCCCCTTTGAGCGCAGACCTGGGAGAAGACACCGGGGCTATGGAGCGCACTGGCGGCCGCGACGGTGCCAGTGGCGCTCCGGTCGGGGAGCGCGATGAGCAGGCGATGCTGAGAGCGCTGCCGTTTCTCGCGAGCCTGCCCCCGGCTCTGGAGGCACTGGTCGTCCGGCTCTTTCGGCCCCGCTCGTTCGAGTTCGGGGAAACGGTGTTCTCTGCCGGAGACCAGCCCGACGGCATGTACCTGGTCGTAGAGGGCACAGTCCGGGTTCTCGTGGATCACGAGGGCGAGGAGGTGACCATCGCGCGCCTCGGTCCAGGAGAGTGGTTCGGCGAGACATCTCTCCTCGACGGCTCGACCAGGAGCGCGACAGTGCGCGCCTCCCAGCCCGTTCGCGCCCTCTGGCTCGACCGGCTCGTCTTCGACTCGCTTTTGGAGCTGCATCCTGGTGTCAGGGGAGCGTTCGGCGACCAGGCACGGGTACAGAGCCTCCATCGGTTTCTCCGCACCCATGCCGCATTCGAGGAGGTGTCGCTCCAGGCGGCGACGGCGATGTTCCGGCTCCTCAAGCCGGTAGCGGTGGCCAAGGGGGAGATCGTCGTAGCTGAGGGTGCGCCGGGTGGGTCGATGTACTTCGTCGAGGACGGCCGCCTCGAGGCGAGCCGGCAGGAAGGATCCGAGAAGCACGCGGTCGGGTTTCTGCGGACGGGCGACATATTCGGGGAGCGTTCGCTCGTGACCGGGGAGGCTCGGGTGGCGACTGTCCGCGCCCTTGGCGACTCCAGGCTGCTAACCCTCGACAAGGCGGGTTTCGACGAGTTGGCGCGCAGCTTTCCTGGCTTCGGCGACCGAATCGAGGAGATGGCACGTGGTCGGGACTTTCGCAGCCAGGCCCGTGTGCCGCTTGACTTTAGCGAGGAGATCCTGCCAGGTCGCGTCGACGTGGCACAAGCCGAGGAGGCACCGGCCGAGGAGCCGGCCGCGAAGGCTGTCGCAGCGCCATCGCGGACGAGGGCCTCGCGCCGCAAGCGGTTCGTCTTCGTGCACCAGCTCGACGAGATGGACTGCGGCGTCGCCTGCCTCTCGATGATCGGGAAGTGGTACGGGATCGACGTCTCGACCTCGTGGCTACGCGACGTGGCAGGGACGAGCGTGGCGGGGACGACGCTCCGCGGACTAGCGAGCGCCGGCGCGCGGATCGGACTGGACGTCGCCGCGCTCAAGGCGTCGCGGGACCGCCTGGAGGACCTCAAGCTCCCGGCGATCATCCACTGGGACAAGAGGCACTGGGTCGTGCTCGTTCGTCTCGACGCCCACGGTGCGGAGATAGCGGACCCCGCCGTCGGCGTCGTGCGGATCACCCGGAGCGAGCTCGTCAGCCACTGGGACGGGTACTGCGCGCAAGTCACCCCGACCGGAGCCGTGGTCGATCTCCCGAAGAGCGCTCCGAACCTGGGCTGGCTGCGTCCTTTCCTGCTTGCGCACCGGCGGGCGCTGTCGGTCGCTCTCCTGCTTGCCCTTGGTGGCGCCGCGGGCGAAGTGGCGCTGCCTCTCGTCGTCCAGGCAATCGTGAACGACGTGGTGACGCGGGGCTCCGCTTCGGCCATCGACCTGCTCGGCCTCGGCATCCTCGGGCTCGTTGTTGCCGGGACGGCCGCGTCCCTCTTCCAGCGCCTGGTGCTCGTAGGTGCAACTGTCAGCTTCGACAGTGACACGCTCGACTTCATGACCGAGCGCCTGCTCGGCCTGCCCATGTCCTATTTCGTCAGCCGCCGGGTAGGCGACATCGAGCGGCGCCTCATGGGAGTGCGAGAAGTGCGCCGTGTCGTGGTGCAGCAGGGTATCCAGAGCCTGTCGGCAGCGGCCCAGGTAATCGTGGGGGTAGGCATTCTGTTTGCCCTGTCGTGGGTCCTGACCCTCGTATTCCTCGCTGTCATCCCGGTCTACTTGATGGCGATGAGGTACTCGACGCGGCGTTTGCGCCCACTTTATGCCAGCATCGAGGAGAGCTTCGGCCGGTACTCGGCTGATCAGATCGACCTGTTGAAGGGCATCGAAACGGTCAAGTCGACCGGCACCGAAGCCGGCCTGCGTCGGCGGCTGCGCCGTGCCTTTGGCGAATTGATGGGCCGTACCGCGACTTCGTACCGGGTTGTCGCAGGGTACGGATCGATCGTCCAGCTCATCTCCCTTCTCACTTACGGGCTATTCGTCTTTCTCGGCGCTCTTCTCGCGCACGTCGGTGCTCTTAGTGTTGGCGGCTATGTCGCATTCACCGTCCTCGTGCTCATGATCACCGGCCCGCTCGTCCTGCTGCTCGACGCTTGGGACGACGTGCAGGTATCGGCCGTGCTCTTGAACCGCATTGCCGACGTGTTGGACCAAGAGCCGGAGCAGGGCTCCGATACCTCAGGGCTCGAGCCTGTGCCGACGCTCGAAGGTCGTGTGCAGCTCCGCCACGTGTCCTACAGCCCTCCCGGCGTCGACGAGCCGATCCTGGCAGACGTCGACCTGGACGTCGCGCCGGGCACGACGGTCGCCGTGGTCGGGCGGTCTGGATCGGGGAAGACCACGCTGTTGCGCCTGCTCGCCGGGTTGATCGAGCCGAGCTCGGGCTCCATCTTCTACGACCGCACCGAGTCGACGTCGTTGCGGTACGGGGAGCTGAGGCGCCAGGTGGGTTTCGTGCTGCAGGCGCCTTATGTCTTTGCCGCCTCGATTGCTGAGAACATCGCACTCGGCGAGACCGAGGTCGATCTCGATGCGGTACGCGCGGCAGCGGAGATAGCCGATCTGGTCGAGCTGGTCGAGCGGTTGCCGCTTGGGTACGAGACCACGGTCGGAGACCGTGGACTGCCACTTTCGGGAGGCCAGGCACAACGTCTCGCGATCGCGAGGGCGCTGTACCGCCGGCCGCCCGTGTTGCTGTTCGACGAGGCCACGAGCTCGCTCGACACCGAGTCGGAGGCAAAAGTGAAGGCCAACATCGACAGGCTTCTGGAGGGTCGCACAGCCTTTGTCGTCGCTCACCGCCTCAGCACCATCCGCAACGCCGACGTCATCGTCGTGCTCGACAAGGGCCGGCTCGTGGAGAAGGGCACCCACGACGAGCTCCTCGCCCGCCAAGGCGTCTATTTCTACCTGTACAGCCAGCAGCTCGGGATCGCCGATGTCTGATGCGTAGCCGTTCTGGCAACCTCGTGCCCAAAGTGACCGGATCGCCGGTGCCTGGATAGTTGTGCGGGCAACCTCGTGCCTCAAGTGACCGAATCGCCGGTGCCTGGATAGTTGTGCGAGCAACCTTGTGCCTCAGGTGACCGGGGAGGGGGGTGTCCGGGTACTCTCGGCACACAGTTGGCTTTCTCCGGGGCTCAGCCCGTCCGGCCGCCCCCGCCCGCCGGCTCGCCCGTCCGGCTCGCCGGCTCGCCCGTCCGGCCGCCCCCGCCCGCCGGCCTGACGGGGCGGCAGCTCCCGGAGGTGGTACACGTACTCAGTGTTGGGGGCTTCGCAAGCGGTCGCTCCATCTTTACTATGAGCACAGTCCGCAGGAAACGGGACCACGGAGGAGGAGAACGAGATGACCAAAGAGAACATCGAGACAGGCC
Source organism: Actinomycetes bacterium (assembly GCA_021796455.1). Taxonomy (GTDB): domain Bacteria; phylum Actinomycetota; class Acidimicrobiia; order Acidimicrobiales; family Bog-793; genus JAKACA01. The sequence continues at coordinate 11,740 of JAKACA010000017.1, read as the reverse complement.
TTGACGAGACAGAGCTCGACGGCGACCTCGCCGTCGACGACGAGACCGCTTCGCAGGTGGCCGGTGGCTTCGCGATGATCGAGAAGCGTGAGTTGCGGCGCGACATCGCAAAGCGCGAAGGGACCGGAAACGCTTGGGGGAGTGGTCGCTGAGGGTGAGGAGCGAGTCGGAGCGGACAGTCCTCAATAAGCGCACTGAGTTCACTTTTCGCTAGGTGATGGTTGCGGGATCCAGGTGCCGGCTGGAGCGGACAGTCGCAGCTTTCTTTCCCGGCTGACCGACGCCGAGGCCTCAAGCCTCGAGCGTCGGAGCCGGCGGAGGAGCTACGAGCGCGGGGCGACGCTTTTTCGCGAGGGTGATGCCGCTGACGAGGTCTTCGTCGTCCGGACCGGTCGGGTCAAGGTGTGCTCTAGGCGCGCGGGGCGAGAGGTGATCCTTGCAGTCTTGGACGAGGGCGCGCTCCTCGGTGAGTTGAGCGCGGTCGACGGGGCGCCGCGCTCTGCGACGGTGGTCGCCCTCGAGCCGGTGGAGGTCGAAGTCACGACTCATGAAGAGTTCAACGAGTTGCTCGAGGAGCACCCAAGGCTTGCCACCGAGCTGTTGCGCTTGGTAGCGGCACGTTTGCGCGATGCGTCGATCCGCCAGCTGGAGTTCGGGACGATGGATACCCTTGCCCGCCTGTGTGCGACGCTCGTCGAGCTCGCGAACCGTTACGGGCAAGAGCAAGCAGACCTGACCGAGGTGACCGCTCCGTTCCACCAGGGAGAGCTAGCAGCGTGGTCAGGTATGTCGCGGGAGGCTGTCGTGAAGGGTTTCCGGCAGTTGCGCAGCCTTGGATGGCTGACAATCGAAGGGCGGACCCTCACCTTGCATGACGTCGCGGCGATCCAAAGGCGCGCGCGCATGGGATAGCGGCAACGCCCCCGGTGGTCATGCCTGCGCTCTGGCTACGAGCTCCACTTCGACATCGAAGTCGGGCTTCACGGACAGCCCGAGTATCTTCGGGGGTTGCACGTCGAAGTCCCGCACGTCGAAGGAATGCCGGCCGGATATGACGAGAGTGCCGCTGTCACCGTGGCTGCCGCCGCCGCCGCCGCCGACGACGACGGACACGTCCTCGCTGAAGTGCCGTGTGACACCGTGGAACGTGAGGTCGAGATCGAGGCGCATCCGGCTCTCGCCCGCACCGGCGGCCGCTGTGAGCTCGACGACGATGAGTGGATACCGCCGGGTATCGAGCCGCTTCGGCAGCTCCCTGTCGTAGAGACTGTTGCCGAAGCTCAGCTGCGCGACGGGGAATTCGACTCGCCCTCTCGTCGGGCAGCTGAGGTCGACGGCCCCAGCCGCGACCGTGGCCTCGATCGTGCCGGACAAGCAGGCGCTCCTTGCCGTCCCGTGCATCGGGTGCAGGCTCGACTTTCCGCTCACGTTCACGCTCGAGCGCACCGGGTCAACGTCGTAAAGCGTCATTACGTTCCCCCTTGGCCGTCCTTGGCCGTCGTCACCGACTGGTTCTGCGAGATCCGTGCGTCGTGCTCCCTGCTCCGTGCTCCGTCGCGGTCACTGCTCCCTATTGGCGACACGGCCCCGCCGGAGCTCGGGCCCGGCCGTGAGCGCGACCGCGAAGTCGTCGTCCACGAGCACGACCTCGTAGCCCGCCCGATCCAGCAGGCTGGCTGCAAGCGAGGCCCTGAAGCCAGCGGCGCAGTGGACGAAGAGCGTACCCCGATCGGGCGGGATCTCGTCCATGCGCTCTTCGAGGTTCTGGAGGGGGATATGGATGCTGCTCGGCAGGTGCGCATCGAGGCGCTCGTCGTCGCGGCGTACATCAACGATCAACAGGTCAGGGTGCGTGCTGCGTTCGCGCACGAGGGTCTCGAAGTCGATGCAGGGGTAGGAGCGGAGCGGCGAGCCCCCGGCGAGCTTGTCGATTGCGCCGACGGCGGAACCGGCAGGGCGGTCGATCCCGATCCTGACGAGATCGCGCTGGGCTTTGGCTACAGCATCCGGGGTCTCTCCAAGCAGCGTCACCGGCGTGCCCCAGGGGATGAGCCAGCCCAGGTAAGTCGAGAACAGATCCCCGAGCTCGATCCCGATCGTCCCGGAGATGTGGCCTCTCGCGAATGCACGCCGGGCACGCAGGTCGACGACCCACTCTCCGGCCTCGATCCGCCGCCGCAGCTCATCAGTATCGACAGGCTCGGGGGGAGAGAGGTCCACAGGGGCGGCCCCGCGGCGGTTCTCGGCCCCCATGTGCACGTAATAGCGGGGATAGGCGGTCAGGCCTGCAAGGAGGGTTTTTACGAAGGTGTCCTCGTCGTCAATCGTGAGCGCGAGGTTCATCTGTCGCTCTTGCCCGATCGTGCTCGTAGTCGAGCCGGAAGTCGAGGTCGAGGAGCAGAAGCTCCCGAAACCATGCGTCGGATACACACCGACGTCCCCAGGCAGCTGGGCGAGGCGCTGCGCCGAGCGGTACTGCGCCCTCGTCAGCTCCTCGGTGACGTCCGCGCCAATCAGGTCCGTGCGCCCGACGGTGCCGTAGAGGAGCGAGCCACCGGTGCACAGAGCGACGGGGTGATCGCCTTCTCTTATCAAGTAGGAGCAGTGGTTCGGGGTGTGTCCGGGGGTCGAGAGCACTTCCACGGTGAACGAAGCGACGGTGAGGATGTCATGGTCCTGCACCCCAACTCTCTCGAAACCCACCTCGTCTGCCGCGGCAACGACGTAGCGGGCCCCGACCATCGTGGCAAGGGCAAGGCCGCCCGAGACGTAGTCGTTGTGGATATGGGACTCGGCCACTGCCGTGATCTTCACCCCGAGGCGCTCTGCGGCCTCGGTGCACCGGTCGATGTCGCGCTGCGGATCGACGACGAGGGCCTCGGATCCGTCGTGCACAATGTAGCTGCGATCGCCAAGCTCGGGCGTTTCGATCGTCACGACCTCGATCAAGTCGTGCCCTCCTTTTTGAAAGCCGATGTGCCCTTCGCCTTGTCGCTTCGTGCCTCGGCGGCGGCCGCTGTCCATTGCGCTGCTGCCATTGTGGCGCGCCCGGCCCAGAAATTGGCGGAGGGGCCGGCACGCTCCCCAGTTCCGGCGAGCCACTGTGCCCAGCTGCGAGCCTCGGCAGCGAGCCAGTCGAGCGTGCCCGGCGGATCCTGTTCGAGGAGAGATCTCAGCATGTAACGGCGCTCGCCGATGCGAAGCCCAAGGCCGAGTCGACGGGACGCGCTTGCAAGGTCGAGCCTCGTGAGCACGATGCCGGTACGAGCTGGCGTGCAGGCTTGGTCGACGAGGTCTGAGAGGGATGAGGGATCCCTGTCAAGCCCTGGGGCAGCCTCGAGGTGAGCGGAGAGCCCGATGGGAGCGGGACATCCCGCGGCTTCGTCGAGCACCACCTCGAGCAGGAGCTTTGCCCAGGCGGCGTGAGTCTCGTCGCCTGCCTTCTCGACGGCCCGGCAGAACAGTGGGATCCATGGCAGGAGATGCTCGCTTAGGAGGGTCTCCCTGGCACGACGGGACGCGGCAGCTGCCCGCCTGCGATTAGAGTCGACGAGAGCCTCCTCGGGCCCCTGGTCGTTCTCCGCCTCGCGCTCGGCGTCGAGCAGGGAGGCATAGAGCCCGAGCAGCGCGCTCAGGTGGTCGGCCTCCGGCGGCGGCACTAGTCCGATGGCCCGCCAGAACCCCGCGACCCGGTCGCCCGTCTCGCCGCCAAGCATCCCCTCGGAGCCGAGGTAGACCGAGGCGTAGGGGTGGACGCCGAGCACGAGGGCCTCGGTGTGGCCGCTCGCGGTCGGCGAGCCTGGCAGGCCAAGGGACGTCGCGAGTCGTCGATGGCGATCGCCCGGCATCTCCGCGAGGACGGCGAGCGCCCGGATCAGCTCGGCGCGCTCCCCGGCGCGCGGCGCGGAGCTCGGCCCGGCTCGACGTGCGCCGGGCTCGGCGGGCCCGAAATCCGCGCCCGCGTGCTGCTTGTTCGAGCTCATCGCCGCTCGCCCGCAAGGCCGTTCGGCCCCTCGCTCGGCAGCTCGAAGGCCTTCTCGCTCGGCTTGAGCGGTCGGAGCAGCCAGTGCGGGCGCCTCGTGCCGTCGGGGGATACCTGCAGGGCCGAGCGAGCCATCGCGAGCCAGCGGCGGTAGATCTCGCCGGAACGGGCCGTGTCCACCGAGATGTCACCGCGGCGATCGCCTGGCTCTGCCAGTCTGACTCGCACCGCCTGGTGCCAGCAATGCATACCCGAGACGGGATCGGGATGCACGGGAAACGTGAGGTTCTGGTGCACTCCCACGTCAGTCCACCAGATCCGCTTGGTGTCGGGATCGGACGACTCATAGGGCGAGACGGTGCCTCGGGGCGAGAGGCTCCACTCGGTACCGTCTCGAGCGAGGGCGACGGGCTGGGCCATGAGGCGCTGGCCCTGGTCGTGGATCTTCCACCGGCCCATGTGGTGGCTGCAGGCCACGACTCCGGGGCGGATTCCCTCCGTGATCCAGGGCTCGGCGACGAAGTAGCCCGAGTCGGTCTCGACTCGGACGAGATCCCGGGGCCCGATCTCGAGGCGCGCGGCATCTCGAGGGTGGATCCACACGGGGTTCGTGTGGGCGATCTCGTCCAGCCACTTGGAGTTGGCCGACCGGGTGTGTATCTGGACAGGTAGGCGAAATGTCGATATCAACACCAGCTGATCGGGAGAGAGCTCCTCTCGGTGCACGTGGCTCCGTATATAGGTGGGTATCGCGTACTCGCCCCACCCCCAGCTCTCCAAGGTGGCCGAGTAGAACTCGAGCCGCCCCGAAGGAGTCGGGAAACCCCGCCGGATCTCGCCATCGACGACCACACCCACGGGCCGGCGCCCCTCGGGGTCGCGATCGGGATCTCCGAGCGGGACGATGTTGGGGCCGGTGGGCTTGTCGGCGTGGCTGTAGACGCGGCCGAGCAAGCTGACAGCGGTGTCGTCGAGCTCATCGTCGGGTACCGGCTGCTCGTGACGAGCACCGACTCCCTTGGAGATCTCGAAGGCGCCATACCGCCTCATGTACTGGAGCGGGGTGAGGCCTTCCGCCGCGGCCGCCTCCGGCAGGCCGGGGACCGAGTTCTCGAACATCCATCCGTAGTACTCGTCGACGGTGAGCTTCTCTCCCGGACGTGCCCGCGATTCGTGGTACTGGCGTATCCGAAGTGAGCCGTCCGGATCGATCCGCCAGGACAGCTCGATCCAGAGCTCGTTCTCCTCCCAGACTTCGCCTGGGTTGGCGGCTCGGGTGTCGTCCATGGTCTCGCCGAGGCGCTCACGCGCCGCCCGCAGCACGGGCTGGCGAAACCCGATCCACTGGCCGTCATGGGTCTCATAGGAGTGGGTGTCGTGCCGTTCCGAAGCGTGCCCCATGGGAAGGATGTAGTCGGCGAAGAAGGCAGTTTCGTTCCAGGTGGGGGTGAGGGCGACGAAGCAGCCGACCTTGTCCTCGTCGAGGAGCATCTCGATCCAGGAGAAGCCGTCCGGGTTCGTCCAGACCGGGTTGTAGACCCTGGTGAAGTAGACCTCCAGCCTGCCCCGGCCCTCCTCGAGGAACCTTGGCAGGAGGAACGAGAGCTCGTTCATCGCGACCGGGTACTCGACCGGCCACGAGAGGTCGTTCCAGACCCGAGGGTGCGGAGGAGTGTGGATCGGACGGGGCACGAACTTGTTCCAGGCGTTGGGGAAGGTCCCGCCCTCCGTGGCTACCGCGCCGAGGAGGGCATTTAGGAGAAAGATGGTCCGGGACACCTGCCAGCCCCCGAGATTGCCCGCGGCTGCCGAGCGCCAGGTGTGGCTCGCTAGCTTGGTTCCCGCGCCTGCGATGGCCGCGGCCACCTGCTGGAGTGTGAGCACGTCGATGCCGGACTCATGCGACGCGAGCTCGAAGGTGTAGCTCGCATACAGCTGCGAGAGCACCTCTTGAAACGTCTCGAAGGTGCGCGCCATCTCGGGGTGGCGGGCCGCCAGGTACTCCTCCCAGTTCCACCACCTGCGCACGAACTCGGCGTTGTAGCGCCGGGTCGAGATGAGGTGGTTTGCGATCGCGAGGTTGATGGCGGCCTCGGAGCCGGGATGGGGCGACAGCCACCAATCGGCGTGGGTAGCCGTGTTGGAGAGACGGGTGTCGACGACGATCAGCTTGGCGCCTCGTGCCTTTGCCTCGGTGATGCGCTGGGCGTGAGGGTTGAAGTAGTGGCCGGTCTCCAGGTGTGAGCTGATCAGGTAGATGACGTCGGCGTTGGCAAAGTCGGCACTCGGACGGTCCATCCCGAGCCAGTAGTGGTACCCGGCACGCCCACCCGACGAGCAGACGTTGGTGTGGCTGTTGTGGCCGTCGACTCCCCACGACGCGAGCACTCGCTCGGTGTAGCCGTCCTCGCCGGGACGACCCAGGTGAACCATGATCTCGTTCCTGCGGTCCTCGGTTATCGCCCGCCTCACCCGCGCGGCAATGTCGTCGAGGGCTTCGTCCCAGCTCACCCGCTCCCAGTTGCCCTCTCCCCGCTTTCCGGCGCGTCGCAAGGGATAGAGGATCCTGTCAGGGTCGGTGACCTGGTTGATCGTGGCCGGCCCCTTCGCGCAGTTGCGGCCCCTGGAGCCGGGGTGCTCGGGGTTTCCTTCGAATTTGCGGATCTGGAGCGTCTCGGTGTCCACATAGGCGAGCAGTCCGCAGGCCGACTCGCAGTTGAAGCAGGTCGTCGGTACGAGCATCGAGTGGCGCTCGACCCGCGCGGGCCAGGCCCGGCTGTCGAGCTCGACCCAGTCGTCCCAGCGCTCCTTCGGCGGAAAGGCGGCCAGGTGGATCCTTGAGGCGCCCGGGTAGAAGGTCTCACCGCGGGCCTCGACCTCGGAGCGCGCAGCCGACACCCGCTGCCCCAGGCGGTCTAGATCTGGCGGGGTCATTGAGCTCCTTGTGGCCGACTTGTCTGCGCTCATGCGAGCGCCACCGACTGACCTGACTGGACATAGGCGTGCTCGTGGGGAAGGAGCCCGACCAGTGCCACTATGCCCGCCCACCAGCCGAGGAACGGAGCCAGCACCCCCACCGTTACGAGCAGCACGCCGAGCCAGAACGCGACGGCATAGCGGCCACGGGTCATCTCCGCGACGGCCAGGTGGGCGTGCGCGGTCGCGTGCGACACCGTCGTCTCGCCGAAGACGAACGCGACGTGCACGATGGCGGCTCCGGCGACGAGCACTTCGAGGGGGTGAAGCGCACCCGGCGCCAGCCCGGCGGCGAAGGGAAGGAGGATGCCTGCCCCGACCATCACGGCCTGGACGATGAGGTGCGGTGCGAGGAGGGGAGTTTGCCACAGGTCGCGCGCCTTGGCTTGGGCGAAGAGGTACGCGGTGTACACAGCGGTGCCCAGAGCTGCCAGCAGTGCGGGTCCGGCAAGTATCTGCTCGCCAAGTTCAAAACGGGCGATCCCCGCGCCTAGCGCTGCGACGAGCACGGCTCCATATGCGCCGATGATGAACCCGCCGCGCACGAGCCAGCTTTTCGTCTGGGGGTGTGTGAACAAGAGGTAGAAACGCTGCGGGCGGTCGAGGTCGGCGATGAGCACCACTCCTGTCAACCCGAGAAACCCGACCGCCACTGCGGGGCCGACCACGCGCAACAGGACCGACTGCCAGCTGATCTGGCCGGCGAGCACGAGCACGAGGGGCACGAGCATCGCACCTGCGGCCAGTCCCTTGGTCCAGGTGTAGAGCGAGACTTCGAAGCCCCAGGGGATCGAGTGGCCGACGTCGTAGGAGAGCAGCGCAGCCGCGGACGAGTTCCCGCCGTGCCCGTGGCCCTTGCCGTGGCCCAGCGTCTTGCCGTGGCCCAGCGTCTTGCTGTGGCCCAGCGCCTTGCCGTACCACCGGGCGTGGCGCGTGTCCGAGCCACGCCAGGACGAGTGGCCTGCACCGGGGTGGCCGGAGTTGACGACATTGTGACCCTCGCGGATCTGTGACCACATGAACGTGCCGCCCTCGGACCGGCGCGCTGCGATCGGGTCGAGGGTCGCCTGATGGGCGCCCTTGTAGTACAGCTTGGGGTGGGTTTCTTTCTCCGGCCGTCTCACGGTGACAGCCTGCCTATGGATCATCTGGGCGACCTTGGAGCTCGGGTCGTCGAGATTGCCCACGAGTATCGCCTCGGTCGGGCAGACGACCACGCATGCGGGCTCGAGCCCGATGTCGAGCCGCTGGGCACAGAAGTTGCACTTCTCCGCGGCGTGGTCTTCAGGGTTGATGAAGATCGCGTCGTAGGGGCAGGCCGCGATGCACGCCTTGCACCCGATGCAGAGCTTCTTGTCGAAGTCGACGATGCCGTCATCGCGGCGGTGCATCGCGCCGGTCGGGCAGGCCGTCACGCATGGTGGGTTGTCGCACTGGTTGCAGCGCGTCACCTGGAAGGCCCGGCGGACCTGGGGGAACACGCCGACGTCGACTGACTTCACATATGTGCGGCTCACACCGAGCGGCACGTCGTTCTCGCTCTTGCAGGCCGTCGTGCATGCGTGGCATCCAATGCATCGCGACTGGTCGAGAACCTTCGCCCAGCGGGGGGTGGCGATGTGGTCGCTGGCAGCCGTCCCCGCGGCAGCCGTGCCGGCTCGCGCTGGGGCGGCACCTGTCGTTGCTACGTCGGTTGCGCCGAGCACCATTACTGCTCTCTCCTATGTCCCTGGACCGGCCCGGGCGGCTCTTCTCGCGCTGTGCCGCCTCGACTCGACTTTGGTCCGGTGTGACTGCCATCGCCCATGTTGCGGCGCTCGGCCCTTCACGTTCCGACAGCTGGCCCTTGCTCGGGGCCACGTCTTGTGATCCTAAGCAGCGACGAGGTCCTCGTGAAGTGGGCAAATGCCTATCAGGCCATAGAGTCACTCGATGTCTGGAACGCTCTGGCGATCCCGTCGAGCTCAGCCAGGAACGCGGCCGCCGTCGGCACGAGAGCGTGACCGGGCAACCAGACCGCTCTCAGCTCCCTGCTCAGGTCGAGTCCGCTCACTGCGACGGTGACGAGCTGGCCGATCTGGCTCTCGGTCCGCACTGCGAGGCCGGAGACGACTGCGGGACCTGCGCCGTCGAGAACGGCCGCTTTGACGGCACTTGTCGAACCGAGCTCGAGAAGAGGTCGGACCGGGCCATAGCCGGCGGTGGCAAGAGCGCGCTCGAGGGACTCACGGGTGCCGGAGCCGATCTCCCTCACGACGAGCGGAGTCGTCGCGAGAGTGGCCGCCGGAACAGGGCGTCGCCGGCCCGCCCAGGGGTGGTCGGGGCGGACCACGACCACAAGCTCGTCGGTCGCAACTGTCCGGCCCTCGAGATGCCTTGGCGGCTCGGGCAGCTCCACGAAACCCAGTTCGGCCCGACCAGCGTGGAGCTGCTCGACCACCTGGGTCGAGTTCGCGACGTCCAGCTCGACCGTGATGGCCGGGTGCCGTCCGCGAAATCTGGCCAGCCACCCGGGTAGGAGGTACTCGGCGACTGTGTAGCTGGCGCTCACACGTAGCCGGCCGGTGCGCTCGCGCCTTAGGGCTCCGACCGCGGCGCCGAAGTGATCGGACGCCTCGAGCAGTGTCGTGGCCCACTCGGCTACGAGCGCGCCAGCCTCGGTTGGTCGCGACCCGGTCGCTCCACGCTCGAGCAGGACCACACCGAGCTGGGTTTCGAGATGAGAGAGCCTGGCAGTCGCCGAGGGCTGGGTTATCCCGCAAGCTGCGGCCGCGCGCGAGACGCTGCCCAGCCGCGCCACTGCGAGGAAGAGGCGGAGCGCCTCCAGCGATGGCGGGGGGCTGCTGCCAGGCACGACTCGCTCCCTTCTCTGCGCGGAGCTCTCGCCTTAGGGTGAGCAGTCCCGGCAGCGACCGAGAACCGCGAAGTGCCTCGGGTCGATGCGGAAGCCGAAACGGGCAAGTGCCTCTGAGGAGAGTCCGCTGAACAGCCTGTCGGGCGCTTCCACGGCTTTACCGCACTGCTCGCAGACAAGGTGGCCGTGGGCGGAGCCTGCCAGGTGGTAGATAGCCGGCCCGTGGCCGAGGTGGGTATGGACGATCACGCCGAGCCGTTCGAGCTCGTCGAGGTTGCGATAAACGGTCGAGAGGTGGATCTCGGGTGCAAGTGACTGCACTTCGGAGGCGAGATCTTCGGCCGTGCGATGGGCCGTGGACGCGAACAGCGCCTCGAGCAGCTGCCGCCGTGCTGCCGTGATGCGGCCTCCGCGAGAACGGAGCAGCGAGAGGACCTCGTCAACTGTCCGTGACGTTGTCTGCTCCATGGCGGTGATCACTTCCCAAAGCCTACGGCGCGCCGGTCGACCCAGGGCGCGCCGGTCGACCCAGGGCGCGCCGGTCGACCCAGGGCGCGCCGGTCGACCCAGGGCGCGCCGTGGCTCACCTGCCTACTGCTGATAGCCCTCTACAGTCTCCGGGGGCCGGAGGTGTGCCTGGTCGGGGTTCACACCCATTTCCCGGCGCGCCCGCCGCTGGCGCAGCAGGTCCCACAGCTGATCCAGCTTTACCTCGAGATCTGCCAGGCGCTCCCGCTCGTCCGGGTTCAGGCCGCGAGCACCGCTCGGATGGCTCCGCAGCCGGTGCTCCTCCTCGACCAGGTCGTCGATCCGCTTCACGATGTCGTGGTCGTCCAACTCAGCACCTCCAGGTCGAAGTACGCCCCGCTGCACCGAAGCGTAGTGAGCTCAGTCTGGGCACAAGGTTCGCGCTTGCAGGCAGGCAGGGATCTCGAGATCGCGCCATGAAGGTCCCAGAGTTCGTAGGCTCAGGACACGACTCAGAAGGAGCGTTTCGACCATGGCCGACAAATCACCGAAGAAGACGACGACGAAGAAGGCCGGCAAGTCCCTCAAGGAGAAGCGGGCAGCCAAGAAGCAGAAGAGCGATCCGGCCGTCGGAGCCAGTCAGATGGATGCGCTGCGAGCCAACAAGAGCCGCTGAGGAGCCGGACTCGATGTGACCTGGCCAGCGGAATACGGCGACGACATCTACACCGAAGCCGACAGCGAGCCCGACACCCTCGCGAACCTCGGCCCGCTGCGACCGCTGGCCGGGACATGGGAAGGCACCGTTGGCAACGACGACCACCCCGTCGCGGACGGCACAGAGCTCGAGAAGTACGTGGAGCACTACGAGCTGCAACCGATCGATCGTCAGACGAACGGTCCGCAGCTCTTCTACGGACTTCGCTACCACACCCATATAGTCAAGCCAGGCGAAGTCGAGCTCTTCCACGACCAGGTCGGCTACTGGCTCTGGGAGCCGGCGACTCACGCCGTCGTCTTCACGCTCGCGATCCCCCGCGGCCAGGTGCTGCTGGCCGGTGGCAGCGCTGAGCCCGACGCGACGGAGTTCACGGTCACCGCAGCGGCCGGGTCACCGACGTACGGCATCGTGTCCAACCCGTTCCTGCACGCGGCTTTCCACACGGTCAGCTTCTCTATGACAGTGACCGTCAACGCGGACGGGACGTGGTCCTACGACGAGGAGGCAGTCCTCGAGATCCCTGGTCGTGCCAGCCCCTACCGGCACACCGACCGCAACACCCTCACGATGATCGCCGGCCCTACGCCCAACTCGCTCGCTCGGACCTTGACCGTTGCGACTGGCACGGGGCTCGGGAGCCCCGACCAGACGCATGTCGTTGGAGTCGAGCCCACATAGGGATCACAACCCATGCTCTTCCCGGTTGTAGGGGAGAGCGCCACGGGGGTGTGAGAATCTA